>NZ_JAUQWH010000115.1 GCF_030757795.1 Actinoplanes oryzae | reverse complement strand
ACCGACGGCCGGCGCCTGCTGGTCGACTGGCGCTCGCCCGCGGCGGAGCCATTCTTCGCCGCGACGCACGCCGACCCGCGGGGTCTGGTGAGCCGGCGCCGTTACCGATGGACGCGCGGCCGGATCACCGACTACTGGGACGAGGTGTTCACCGCCGAGGGGCTCGACCGGCACGCCGCCGCGCTCGACGACCAGTCCGCCTTCGTCGCGAGCCTCGGGAGCACCCGCTCGGCCCGGATGCGCGACGTGCTGGGCACGCTGCAGGCCGACCAGGATGCCATCATCCGCGCGGGGTCCGCCGGCGCCCTCGTGGTCGACGGCGGCCCCGGCACGGGCAAGACGGTCGTCGCGCTGCACCGGACGGCGTACCTGCTCTACTCCGACCCACGGCTGGGCGAGCGCCGCGGCGGCGTGCTGGTCGTGGGGCCGCACCAGCCGTACCTCAGCTACATCGCCGACGTCCTGCCCAGCCTCGGCGAGGAGGACGTGCAGACGTGCACCCTGCGCGACCTGGTGCCCGAGGGCGCCGGCGCGCGGCCCGAGCCCGATCCGGAGGTGGCGCGGCTCAAGGCGTCCGCGCGGCTGGTGGGGGCGATCGACGCGGCCGTGCGGTTCCACGAGGAGCCGCCGGCCACCGGCATGACGATCGAGACGGAGACCGGTGCGCTGCGGCTGACGGCGGGCGACTGGGCCGAGGCCTTCGCGGCGCCCGGCCCCGGGACCCCGCACAACGAGGCCCGCGAGGAGGTGTGGGAGGAGCTGCTCGCGATCCTGGCGGACAAGGACGAGGACGCCGACCCGGCGGAGCTGCGGCGCCACGGGGAGCTGCGCGCGGCGTTCACCCGGGCGTGGCCGCTGCTGGAGGCGGCCGACGTCGTCGGGGACCTGTGGACCGTACCGGCCTATCTGCGCAGGTGCGCACCCTGGCTCGACGCGGACGACGTACGCACACTGCAGCGGAAGGATCCCGGGGCCTGGACCACCGCGGATCTGCCGCTGCTCGACGCGGCCCGGCACCGGCTCGGCGACCCGGAGGCCGAGCGGCACCGGCGCCGGCAGACCGCCGCCGTGGCCGCCCACCGCGCGCGCATGGCGACGGTGATCGACGACCTCGTCGAGTCCCAGACGTACGACGACGGGGAGGGCCTGATGACGATGCTGCGCCAGGCCGACCTGCGGGACGTGCTCGCCGACGGCGGTGCCCTGCCGGCGCCGGACCCCGACCGGCTCGCGGGCCCGTTCGCGCACGTCGTCGTGGACGAGGCGCAGGAGCTGACCGACGCCGAGTGGCAGATGCTGCTCCAGCGCTGCCCGTCGCGCAGCTTCACGATCGTGGGCGACCGCGCGCAGGCCCGGCACGGGTTCACCGAGTCGTGGGAGGAGCGGCTGCGGCGGATCGGGCTCCGCCGGGTCACCCTGTCCCGGCTGACCATCAACTACCGGACCCCGTCCGAGGTCATGGCGGAGGCCGCTCCGGTCATCCGGGCCGCGCTGCCGGACGCGAACGTGCCGGCCTCCATCCGGAGCAGCGGCGTTCCCGTCGCCCGGGGCCACGTCGCCGAGCTGCCGGCGGTCCTCGACACGTGGCTGGCCGCCCACGCCGAGGGGGAGGGCATCGCCTGCGTGATCGGCGATCCCACCTTCGCGGCGACCGGCCGGATCCGGTCGCTGCGCCCGGAGCTGGCCAAGGGACTGGAGTTCGACCTGGTCGTCGTGGTCAACCCCGGCGATTTCGGTACGGGCGTCGCGGGCGCCGTCGACCGCTACGTCGCCATGACCCGGGCCACCCAGCAGCTGGTGATCCTCACCGGCTGATGCCCAGGGTTGTCCACAAGTGGTCAGCCGCCCGGGTGTGCGTGCCCGCGGCGGCCGGCTCCGCCAGGGCGCGGGCGGCGGCGGCCAGTCCCGCGTGGGCGCGCGCCTGCTCGTACCGGTCGCCGGTCGCGACCGCGAGGGCGAGCGCCGCGGTGTGCCGGTTGCGCGCCTCCACGGGACGGTCGGTGGCGGTCAGCACCTCGCCGAGGCTGTTGGTCGCCCGGGCCTCCCCGGACCGCTCGCCGATGCCGTGCAGGACCGCGATCGCCTCGCGCAGGCAGCCCGCGTTGCGGGTCACCGAGCCGATCCCGTCCAGCGCGAGGGCCTCCCCGGCCCTCTCACTGGTACGCCGGAAGATCCCGAGGGCCTCCCGATGGCACCGCGCCGCCTCCTCGTCCGAGCCCCGCGCGCGGGCGACGTGGCCGAGACTGATCAGTGCGTACCCCTCGCCGGGGCCGTCGCCGATCCGCCGGCAGAGGTCGATCGCCGCCCGCAGCCGGCGCGCGGCCTCGTCGTGGCGGCCCTGGCGGAGGCGGACCTGGCCGAGGTTGCCGAGCGCGCGGGCCTCCCCGGCGCTGTCGCCCGCCTGCCGGCACAGGGCGAGGGCCTCCTCCAGCCGGCGGGCCGCGTCGGCGTACCGGCCCTGGCCCTGGTCGATGTGGCCGAGGTTGCCGAGCGCCCGGGCCTCCACGGCACTGTCCCCGCAGGCCCGGGCCAGCTCGACCGCCCGGCGCAGCAGCCCGGCGGCCGGCTCGTAGTGCCCCTGCTGCACCTCGGCCACGGCCATGTTGGTCAGCAGGTGCGCCTCGGCGGCCGGGTCGCCGAGCTGCTGGGCGGCCTTCCGGGCGTACGCGTGCATGGTCGTCGCCTCGGCATGGTGCCCGGCGCTCTCCAGGTAGCGCAGCAGCGTGATCGTGAGCCGCACGGCGTGCCGGGGCCGGGCCGTGGCGCTGTGCGCGACCAGGGCGACGAGATTGGCGCGTTCGGCGTCCAGCCAGGACAGTGCCGCCTCGGCGCTGCCGATCAGGGGCAGGGCCGTGGCGGGCCGGGCCAGCGCGTCGCGGCGGTGCCGCTCGGCGGGGTGGAGCACGTCGGTGGCCGCCCCGGCGGTGAACAGCCACGCGTCGGCCAGCCGGTCCAGCGCGTCCCGGCCGTCCGCGGCGTCCCGGCCGGCGGCCAGCTCCCGGGCGTACGCGCGGAGCAGGTCGTGCTGGAGGTACCTGTCGGGAGCGGTCTGCTGCACCAGATGCGCCCGGGACAGCGTTGTCAGGAGCCGCCGGGCCTCCGTCACGCCGGTGCCGAGCAGGGCCGCCGCGGCATGCTCGTCGAAGTCGGCGCCGGGGTGCAGCCCGACCAGCCGGAAGGCGCGCGCGGCCGCCGGGGTGAGCTGCTGGTACGACCAGGAGAACACCGCCCGGACGCCCGTGCGCGGGTCGCCGCCGGCCGCCAGCAGGTCGAGCCGGCGCTCCTCGTCGGCGAGCTCGGCGACCAGCGCCGCCAGCGACACCTCGGGCCGGGCGACCGCCAGCTCGGCGGCGACCCGCAACGCCAGCGGCAGCCGCGCGCACCGGTCGACCAGGTCCGCCGCGGCCGCCGGGCCGGTGTTCACCCGATCGCCGACCAGCCGGCGCACCAGGCTCAAGGCGTCGTCGGCGGGCATCAGCCGCAGGTCGAGCCGGCGGGCCCCCTCGCGGGCCACGAGGCCCGGCAGGGTGTCCCGGCTGGTCACCAGGACGACGCACGAGGGGGAGCCGGGCAGCAGCGGCCGCACCTGGTCGACGGACGCGGCGTTGTCCAGCACCAGGAGCATGCGCCGGCCGTCGAGCAGGCTCCGGTAGCGGGCGGCCCGCTCGTCGAGGTCGCCCGGGACGTCGGCGCCGGGCAGGCCCAGCGCCCGCAGGAACCGGGCCAGGCCCTCGCCGGGCGGCATCGGGCGCTCCACGTCGTACCCGCGGAGGTTGACGTACAGCTGCCCGTCCGGGAAGCCGCCGCGCACCCGGTGGGCCCAGTGCACGGCGAGCGCGGTCTTGCCCACCCCGGCGGTGCCGGCGACGACCGCGACCGGCGAACCGGCCTGGAGGAGCTTGTCGAGCACCGCCAGCTCCTCCTCGCGGCCGGTGAAGGCGGGCACGTCCGCGGGCAGCTGGGCGGGGATCTCCCGGACCCGCGAAGGGGCCGCCGGCCCGCCCTCCCGCAGCACCGTCTCGTGCGCCGCGACCAGCTCGGGACCGGGGTCGACGCCCAGCTCGCCGGCGAGCCGGCGGCGCGCGTCGTGGAACGCCGCAAAGGCCTCCGCCCGCCGCCCGGCCGCCCCGAGCGCCCGGATCAGGCGCGCCTGCCCGGCCTCGTCCAGCGGCTGGTCGTTCGCGGCCTCCTGCAACGCCGGCAGCGCCTCGCGGGCCTGACCCAGCGCGATCAGCAGCTCCCCGTAGCGGCCGAGCGCGGTGCGATGCTCCTCGCGCAGCGCCAGGACCTTCGGATGCTGCGCCAGCACGGGTACGTCCAGCAGCGGCGCACCGGTCCACTCGGCGAGCGCCTCGGCGTAGCGGGCGGCGGCGGCCGGGCCGTCGCCACGGTGCTGCGCCTCGGCCGCCTCGGCCAGCAGGCGGCGGAAGCGGAGCAGGTCGAGGCCGTCGGCGCCCGGCCGCAGGGCGTACCCGTCGCCGATGTGCGGCAGCACCGCGCTGCGCGACCGGGGCGGGCGGTCCGGTTCCAGCAGCCGGCGCAGCCGCTTGACGTGGGTCTGCAGAACGTTCGCGGCGGTGGGCGGCGGCCGGTCGCCCCACAGCGAGTCGATCAGCTCCGGCTGCGTCACGGGCTGTCCGGTGGCGAGCGCGAGCAGGCCGAGCACGGCACGCTGCCCGGGCGAGGTCAGATCGACCGGGCCGTCGCCCGCCCACACCCGGACCGGCCCCAGCACCTGGATCCGCACCTGCGCACCCCCGGGCGTCCAGTCGCCGTCCAGTGCGCGTCCAGTGCGGCGCACCACTCTGCTCCCGGAACCCTAAATCGAGGAAAAGCAATATCACAACGGGGAGGATCCGCCCGATGTTTCACGCTGCCGTCGCCGCCGCCCTCGTCCTCACGCCCGCTCCGGCCGTCGTTCCCGCGGAGTACGCCTGCCAGGTCGAGTACGAGATGTTCCGCAACTCCGGCGGCTTCCAGTCGAACATCACCATCACCAACACGGGGGAGGCCACGATCAAGACCTGGACGCTCTATTTCACGCTCCCGGCCGGGCAGCGCCTCGTCGAGGGCTGGAACGCCGACTGGACGGCCGAGAACCAGGCGCTGACCGCGGTGAGCCTCGACTACAACAGCGAGGTCGTCAAGGGCGCCCAGGCCTTCCCGCAGTTCCGGGGCACGGGAACCGATTCCACCACCGAGCCCGCCGAGTTCTTCATCAACGGCGTGCGCTGTTCCCTGCGCTAGCATCGCCGGCCTCGCAGGCGGCGACGAAGCGGGCGATGCTGGTCGAGGTCTGCTCGGCCGTCCAGGCCAGCCGGACCCGCGCCGGGGCCAGGCCGCGCACGCGCACCAGGCGCACCCCGCGCGGGGCCGGCACCTCCTCCACCATGGGCAGCGGCACGAACGCGATCCCGTCGCCGGAGCGCACGTGCACGAAGAGCTGCAGCAGATCCTCCACCTCGGGCCCGGCGAGGGGCGCGCCGTCCAGCCAGTACGCGCGCTCCTGGGCCGTGCTGCCGGCCCAGCCGAGCACGGCATCCGCGAGCAGATCGGCGCGGTCGACGACGTCGCACCCGGCGAGCCGATGCTCCCCGGGCAGCACCGCGACCCGCTCCTGGACGGTGACCAGCGCGGTGTCCAGGCCGGTCTCGTCGAACTCGCCGCTGGTCAAGGCGAGGTCCGCCGCCCCGGACCGCAGCGACGCCAGCTGCGTGCGCCAGTGGGCCATGACCGGCTCGACCCGCTCGCCGGGGCACGCGGCGATCAGGCCGCCGAGCAGCTCGTAGTCGCAGGCGCGGGCGCTGACCCGCAGGGGAGGCCGGTGGGTGCTGGTCTCGCGCGTCTGCCGGACGGCGGCGCTCACCTGCCGCTCGATGGCGCGGGCCCGGTCGGCCAGGATGGTGCCGGCCGCGGTCAGCACGGACCCGCGCGGCAGCCGGTCGACGAGGGCGACGCCGACGGACCGTTCGAGGCCGGCGATGGCCCGGGTCAAGGCGGGCTGGGTGATTCCCAGGCTCGCGGCGGCATGCGTGATGCCACCGGTGTCGGCGACGGCGACCAGGTAACGCAACTGGCGAAGCTCGACATCTGCCACCGGGCCAGTCTGACATGCCCCTCCGGCATGGCCCGGCATGCCGGGAACGGTCTGGCCCGCGGGCACCGGCGGGCGCAGGATCGGCGGTCATGACCACAGTTTTCGTGCACGGTGTCCCGGAGACACCGGCCCTCTGGGACGCCGTCCGCCGTCTGCTGCCCGGCGACAGCGTGGCCCTGCGGCTGCCCGGTTTCGGCTCGCCCCGGCCGCCGGAGCTGACCGGCAAGGACGCGTACGCCGGGTGGCTCGCGGCCGAACTGGAGCGGATCGGTGGCGACATCGACCTCGTCGGCCACGACTGGGGTGGCCATCTGGCCATGCGGGTGGTGTCTGCCTTCCCCGCCGTACGCGTGCGCAGCTGGGTCTCCGACGTCGCCTACGGCTGGCATCCGGACTACCGGTGGCACCCGATCGCGACCATGTGGCAGAAGAGCCCGGACGGTGAGCAGTCGCTCGCCGCGATCCGCGCCGGTGAGCCAGGGACGTTCGGCCGGCTGCTCGGCCCGCGTGGGATGACGGCCGAGGTGGGTGCCGACATCGACGCGGCCCACGACGCGACGATGGATGCGGCGATCCTGGCGCTGTACCGCTCCGCCTGGCCGAACTTCCACCACGACTGGAAGCTCGGGCCGGTCGGCGTGCCCGGCCTGGTGCTCGTGCCGACCGGCGATGTGCTGGACGGCGTCGACCCGGAGGCGGTCCGGACGCAGAACGAGGAGGTGGCCCGCACCGCCGGCGCGCGCCTGCGGACGCTCGACGGCGTCGGGCACTACTGGATGCTGCAGGACCCGGAACGGGCCGCCGACACCTTGCGCGCCTTCTGGGCCACCGCCGGGTGAGTCTCCCGGGAGAGCGCCCGCCCCGGCGAGCTGCCGGGGCGGGGAGGCCGGGTGCCGGTCAGTAGCCGCTCGGGGACAGGGCCAGGTCGCCGACGGCGAGCGGGAACTCGCCGACGAACGAGGCCTCGCCGGTGAGCAGGTTGATGCCGTACAGGCTGTTGAAGCCGCCGTACGGGACGAAGACCGCGAACGCCGTCGACGCGGTCGTCTTGCCGTTGACCAGGGTGCTGAAGATGTCGAGGCCCGCGCTCGCGCCGGCGTCGACGCCCAGGGCGCCGGTCGCCGCCAGGGTGCCGTTGTTGGCCGGTGACTGGATGACCACCTGGTCGAGGGTCGTGTTGATGTCGAACAGCGTGGTGGCGGTGTCGGCGTTGAGATCGTTGTTCGTGTACGCGGCCGCGGTCACCCCGGTGGTCGTACCGGACAGGGGTGGGGTGGTGAAGCTGGGGTCGATGACCGTGGTGCCGTCGTCGAGGTTGTGCCGCAGGTTCTGCCCGGTGTCGCTGATGATGCGCAGCCGGTTGGCCGCGGGGTTGAAGTCGATGTCGAAGTTGGTGCCGGTGAGCGTGGCGGCCAGCTGCGACACCTTGGTGAGCGCGCCGGCGTTCGTGATCGAGATGGTGTAGATGCCGCCCTTGTTGCCGACGCCGTAGAGCAGCCCGTCCTGCACCCGGAAGTCGAGCCCGATCAGCGCCGTGTCGGTCGACAGGCCGGTCACGTTGCGGACCCAGTCGAGGGTGTCGGGAGTGTCGACGGTGAAGGTGAGCAGCTGCTTGCCGTTGGCGGTGATCCCGAACGCCCGGAGCCCGCTCCCGGCGGCCGCGCTGCTCCCGGTGGTGCCGACGATCACGGCGGCCGTGGTGAGGGCGAGCGCGCCGAGCGTCGCGGCGATGCGCTTGATGGTGCTGGTCATGTCCGTGTCCCCTTCCAACAGGTGTGGTCCCGACGGTGTCAGGAGCCACGGGACGCCGACTGGTTCCACACTGGACGGGCGCCGGACAGGTCGGACATAGCGGGAGACCGGTGCCCTTTCAGCCGCCGTCAGCTCGTCCGGAACGCGTTGACACGCCGCCTCAGGCGGTCATAGCTTCGCCGGACAGCCGCCGCAGGCAAGGAGTGATCAGCATGACGACCTCTGTCCTCGACACCCTCCGCCGGTCCGCCGAGGCGGGCGCGACCGGGCGCGTGTTCGGCGAGCCGGTCGCCCAGGACGGCGTCGTCCTGCTGCCGGTGGCCAAGGTCGGCTACGGCTACGGCGGCGGGGCCGGCTCGGGCCCCTCGCCGTCGGGTGACCACGGCGACGCCGAGGGCGGCGGCGGGGGCTTCGGCGCGTCCGGCCGCGGCCTCGGCGTCTTCGTGCTCGACAAGGGCCAGGTCAGCTGGAGACCGGCCGTCGACGTCAACCGGGCCATCCTCGGCGGCCAGGTCCTCGCCGGCGTCGCCCTGCTGATCGCCGGCGTCATCCTGCGCGAGCGCCGCTCCGGGGGACGGTCGCACGGGCTGCGCGCCGCCGCCCTGCGCTCCCGCCCGGGCGTACGGGCCCGCCGGCGCATGATGCGGCGCGCCCTCGCCGCCGGACGCCGCCACCGCTCATGACGCGCTGAACCGCGGGAGCCGGTGACAACTTCGACCGGGTACAGATGGTGAGAGATCGGCGCCTCCGCGGCGGGTGATCGAAGTGGTCCAATGTGTCATGCGACGTGGCCTGAGCGTGCTGGTGTCCGTCGTCGTCGGAGTCGCCGTGGTGGCGGTTCCGCCGGCTGCCGCGGTTCCGCCGGCTGCCGCGGTTCCGCCGGCTGCCGCGGCGGAGGTCTGGGGGCCCTGCGCCGACGGTCCCGCCCGGCTGCTCTGTGCCACGGTGCAGGTGCCGGTCGACTGGTCCCGGCCGCACGGGGAGACAGTGGGCATCGCCGTGGCGAAACTGCCGGCCACGGGGCGCCGGATCGGCCCACTGTTCGTCAATCCGGGCGGGCCCGGCGGGTCCGGTGTGGACATGGCGGCGAATGCCGAGTCACGATTTTCGGCCGCCGTCACGGCCCGGTTCGACATCGTCGGGTTCGATCCGCGCGGGCAGGGGCGCAGCCACCCGTACGTCTGCGATGCCGATCTCGTCGACCGGCAGATCGACCTGATGATCCCCGCGGACGCGGCGGACTTCGCGGCGCTGCTCGACGCCAACCGTGCCCTCGGCCGCAACTGCGAGCAGCTGACCGGCCCGCTCGCCCGCCACGTCGACACGGCGAGCGTCGTGCGGGACATGGACGCGATCCGCGCGGCGCTGGGCGAGCGGACGATCAGCTACTACGGCGTCTCGTACGGCACGATGATCGGGCAGCAGTACGCGGAGCTCTTCCCCGGCCGGCTGCGCGCCCTGGTGCTCGACTCCAGCATGGACCACTCGCTCGGCATCCGGGACTACCAGGTCTGGGAGACCCGGGCCCAGGAGGACTCGTTCCTCCAGTTCGCCGCGTGGTGCCGGCGGACCGCGGACTGCGCCCTGCACGACGAGGACGTGGTCGCCCTCTACGACCGGCTGGTCGACCGGGCGGCGGCGGGGGAACTGGTGTTCCTCCCGGGCACCGAGGCCGAGTTGATCCCCACGCCCACGGACCTGGCGGGGCTGCTCTTCAACTACTCCTACGACCCCGCCGACTGGTTCGAGCTCGCGCGCCACCTGCGGCAGCTGCACGAGGAGGGCGTGCTGCTCCCGGCCGTCCGGGGGCGCGGCGAGCCCGTCCCGTACGGCTACCAGCCCGTGATGTGCCAGGACTTCCGCTTCGACCTGCGCTCGTACGCGGAGCTGGCGCGCCTCGAACGGAACCTGTGGCGCCTCGCCCCGCACGCCGGCCCCAGCGCGCTGGCGTGGACCGATCTCACCGGCTGCCAGCGCTGGCCCGGCCCGGTCGTCAACCCGCCGCACCGGCTCCGGGCGTCGCCGCAGCTGCCGCCGATCCTCATGACCAACAGCCGGTACGACGTCGCGACCCCGTACCAGTGGGCGCAGGGGCTGGCCGCCCAGCTGCCGAGCGCCACGCTGCTGACCTATGACGGCGTCGGGCACGGCAACTACCGGCTGAGCCCGTGCGCCCGCGCCGCCGTGGACGCGTACCTGCTGACCTTGACGCTGCCCCCGGGCGGGACGCACTGCCCGGCGATCTATCCGGCGGAGGAGACCGTGCGGACCACCGTGGCGCCGGCCCGGCCGCTCACGCGGTGAGCTGCTCGCCCAGCAGGCGCAGGGCGTGGCGGAGCCGCCACTTGGCCGTGCCCTCCGGGATGTTCAGGGCCTGCGCGACCTGCCGATAGGTCAGCCCGTCGAAGTAGGCGAGCTGGACGGCCTCCCGGTGCGTCTCCGGCAGCTCCGCCACGGCCTGCCGGACCTCCTTGGCGGCGGCGGAGGCGAGCAGCTGGTCCTCGACGCACTGCGGGTCGGGGGCGGGCACGACCGCGTAGACGTTCGTCTGGGTGCTCCGGCGGCGCAGGAAGTCGATGCCCCGGCGCCGGGCGACCAGGCACAGCCAGCCCCGCAGGGTGGCACGGCACGGGTCGAAACGCTCGGGGCGGCTCCACAGCTCGACGAAGACGTCCTGGGTGATGTCCTCGGCGGCGGTGCGGTCGCCGGTCATGCGCAGCGCGACGCCGTACACGAGGGGGCTGTGGGTGTCGTAGGCCTCGGCCAGGCACTGGTCGGAGCCGGCGATCAGGCCCTCGCGCAGGCGCATGTCGTCCGGTTCCGGAAGCGTGTGCATGTCAGTCACAGCCCATCGTCGCGGCCACGGCGAGGAAGTCGTCCGCGGCGGTGGTGTCGCCGCCGACCGTGACGGCCGGCGCGCTGATCCGGCCCGCCAGCAGCCGGCAGAAGGCGGCGGCGGGCAGCTCGATCCGGGCCACCACGTCGGTCCGCGCGCCGGGCGCCAGGGCCACTGTCCGGGTGCCGCCGCCCGGCCCGGTGAGGACCAGGTGAATCGCCTGCCCGGCGTGGGCGCGGCCGGCGGCGGCCAGCGCGCCCGGCAGCAGGCGCAGCGCGAAGGTCACGATGTCGGCCAGCTGCTCCGCGCCCGGGTCGCGCGGTGGCAGGTGCAGCACGCGGCGGACGTCCTCGGCGTGGATCCACGTCTCGAAGCCCCGCTGCACCAGGGCCTCGCGCAGCGGCCGCTCGACGACCCGGCGCCCGGCCAGCCGGACCGGGCGCTCCAGCAGCCGGCCGTCGGTCCGGTCCATCCGCTCGATCAGGGCGCCGGCCTGCCGCCGCCAGCGCCGGTGGACGTCCGCCGCGGGCGCCCCGGTGCCCAGCGGCGGGGTGTCCAGGCCCGCGGCGGCGGCGACCAGCTCGTCGTTGCCGTACAGGTGCATCATCAGGCGGCGCACCGAGCGGTGCGGGCGCGACGGCAGCTGCCAGAGCGGCAGGGACAGGCCGGCCAGCAGCCCGTCCAGCTCGGCGACCTGCGCGCGATAGAAATCGGTCAGGCTGCGGCCACCGGCGGGCCGGGCCGCGCGGGCGGCCGCCAGGACCCGGTCCCGCAGGCCGGGCGCGGGCGTCCGGGCGGTGGACGCGCCGAGCCACTCGGCCGGGCGCCGGAGCTCCGCGATCTCCGCGGCGCAGTCCGCGCAGTCGTCCGCGTGGTCGGCGACCGCGCGCGCCTCCTCCGGCGAGCAGGCCTCGAGCACGTACGCGCCGAGCAGGTCACCGGCGTGCGACTCATTCACCATCGCCACAGGCTCGCAGCTCGCCCGCGTCCTGCGTGTCGGCTACCCGACCCGGCGGCCGGATCGCCGTCCGGAGACGCCACCCGTGCGAAACCCGGTCGAGGAAAGGAGCTACTCATGCCGCATTCACGCACGGCGGCGATCGCCGTGGGGATCCTCGTCGCGGGGCTGCTGACCGGTGGCGCCGGTGCCGGGAGGGCCGCGGAGCCGCGCGCCGGCGGGTCGCTGACCCGGGACGCGTCCGGGATCCCGCACATCACCGCCGCCGATCCGCACGACTTGTTCTTCCTGCAGGGCTGGGCGCACGCCGAGGACCGGCTGTTCCAGATGGACGTCTCGCGCCGGCGGGGGTCCGGCACTCTCGCGGAGCTGCTGGGCGCGGGCGCGCTGCCGGGCGACGTGCAGATGCGGACCCTCGGGCTGCGGCGGGCTGCCGAGCGCGGGCTCGGCGTGCTGTCCGGCGAGACCCGGCGGGCCCTTGCCGCGTACGCCGAAGGGGTCAACGCCTGGATCGCGGAGCACGAGCTGCCGGGGCAGTACGCCGCCGTGCAGGTCGGCAAGGTCGCGCCCTGGACCGTGACGGACAGCCTCGTGGTGCTGAAGACGCTCGCCTTCAGCCTGTCCTTCGACCTCGACATCGATCGGACGACGGCGGTCTGGGCGTACGACGCGGCGGGGCGGGACGGGCGGGCCGCGGTGTTCGAGGACCTCTTCCCGTTTGCGCCGTTCACCACCGCGTCGCCGGTCGTCGATGCCGGCGGCCGGGTGCCGGGCGCTTCCGGACGCGGCGCTTCTTCCACACCGGCTTCTCCTGGACGCGATGCTCTTCCCGCATCGGGTTCTTCTGGACGCGGTGCTCTTTCCGCATCGGGTTCTTCTGGACGCGGTGCTCTTTCCGCATCGGGTTCTCCTGGACGCGGTGGGCGGACGCCGGACTTCGAGCCCGTCCGCCTGCCGTCCGGGGTCGCTCGCATGGCGTCCGAGTATCTGGCGCGGGCCGAGCGGACGCCGCTGATCGCGCAGGCGCTGAACCGGTCCGGTGACCGCGGTTCCAACGCCTGGGTCATCAGCGGCCGGCACACCGCCTCCGGGCGCCCGATCCTGGCCAGCGACCCGCATCTCGGCCTGGAGACCCCGGCGGTCTTCCATCCGATCGACCTGCGGGGTGCGGGCTTCGACGTGCGCGGCGACAGCCTGCCGGGCACGCCCTACGTGATCCTCGGGCAGAACAGGCACATCGCGTACGCCGCCACGCAGCATCTGATGGATGTCACGGACACCTACGTGGAGCAGATCCGCCGTGACCCGTCCTCGCCCAGCGGGCTGTCCTCGGTGTACCGGAACAAGCTGGAACACGTGGAAGCGATTCCCGAGACGTTCCGGGTCAACGCCCGGACGCCCGGGCAGCGCGACGCGATCAGTGTCGTGCCGCCGGGCGGGGCGATCCCGGCGCGGACGCTGATCGTGCCGCGCCGCAACAACGGGCCGCTGGTGACCTTGGACGAGGCGGCGGGGACGGCGCTCTCCGTGCAGTACACCGGCTTCTCGGCGACGGGCGAGCTGGAAGCGTTCCGGCAGTTCAACCTGGCGCGGGACGTGGACGACTTCCGGGCGGCGCTGCAGCACTTCGACGTCGGCGGTCAGCACTTCGTCTATGCCGATGTGCGGGGGACGATCGCCTACTTCACGAACGCCGAGGTGCCGGTGCGGGAGGATCTGCAGGCCGGCAAGGTGTCGGGCAACCCGCCCTATCTGCTGCGGGACGGCACCGGGGGCAACGAGTGGCTGCCGGTGCGGCATCGGCAGCCACACCAGGCCGTGCCGTACGAGATCGTGCCCTTCGCGGAACTGCCTAGCACAGTGAATCCGCCCGCGGGTTTCGTGGTGTCGGCGAACAACGACCCGACGACGAACACGTTCGACAACAACGTGCTCAATCAGGTGCGGCCCGGGGGCGGGATCGCGTATCTCGGGTTCTTCCACAACGGCTTCCGGGGCGGGCGCCTCACGGAGCTGATCCGCGCCGCGGTGGAACGCGGTGGAATCGGTTCCCGTGAGGTCATCGCCATGCAGGCCGACGTCACGGCCGTCGACGCCCGGTACTTCACCAAGGTCGTCACCGCGGCCCTGGACCGCGCCCGCGCCAGCACCGAGCCCGCGCTGCGCGCGCTGGCGGGCGACGAGCGGATCGTGGCAGCGGCCGGGCGGCTGGGCCGGTGGGACCACACCTACCCGACCGGCATTCCCGAGGGCTACGACGCCTCGGACAGCGGGAACCGGCTCCAGCAACCGTCGGCACGGGAGATCGACGCCAGCGTGGCGGCCACCATCTACGTGCTGTGGCGGGGCCGGTTCGTGACTGAGGTGCTCGACCGGCACGTCGGCGGGCTGCCGTCGTCCGGCGACTTCCACGCGATGCAAGCGGTGAAGCGACTGCTCGACGACTTCGGTACGCGGCACGGGGTGGGACGCTCGGGAATCGATTTCTTCGCCGTTCCCGGGATCGCCGGCGCGGCCGACCGGCGGGACTTCCTGGTCCTCAAGAGCCTCGGCGACGCGCTCACGCTGGCGGCGGGCGAGGCCTTCGCCCCGGCGTTCGGGAGGTCGGCGGACCAGCGGGACTACCGGTGGGGCAAGCTGCACCGGATCACGCTGGCGTCGCCGCTCGGGGCGCCGTACTCGATCCCGTCCGCCGGGAACCGGTTCCCGCCGCCGGTGCCGGGCCTCTCCGGCGTGCCGGTCGACGGCGGCGCCAACGTCCCGGACGTGGCCGGACACCCGCTCCGCGCCGACGCCCCGGAGAAGTTCACCGTCAGCCTGGTGCCGGCGCGCCGCTTCGTGGCCTCGGCGACCCCGTCGGGATGGCAGTCGGTCAGCTCCCTGGCCGGCGGGGTGAGCGAGGACCTGGGCAGCGCGCTCGAGCAGAACCTGCTGCGTGACTGGCTGGCCAACGACACCTACCCGGTGCGCTGACCAGGCGCCGCGCGGGCCCGGCTCTCCCGTGGCCGAGCCCGCGCGGTCCGCGGCCGGATCGGCGCGGTCTGCCGCCGGGTCCGCGCGGTCTGCCGCCGGGTCCGCGCGGTCCGCGGCCGGGCCGGCAACCTCCGCGGCCGGGCCGGCAACCTCCGCGGCTGGGCCGGCAGCCTCCGGGGCCGGGCTGGCAACTCCCGGGGCCAGGCTCCACGAGCTGCCGAGCCCGGAAAGGCGGCGGCTCAGGCGCGGTAGCGGGTCGCCAGCTCCGGAGACTGCGCGCCGAAGGCGGCCAGGCCGGCCTCGGCCACGGCGGCCAGCAGCTCCTGCTTCTCGACGCCGGGCGCGGTCACGGTCTCGCCGAGCTCCAGCCCGCGCAAACTTGCGGTGACCACGTCAGCGGCGCTCATGCGGGGGACCGCGCTGAGGTCCATGCCCTGCCGCTCGTGAAACTCGGTGGCCACCACGCCCGGGCACACGACCTGCACCTGGACGCCGTGCGGGGCCAGCTCGGCGTGCAGGGCCTGGGACAGGGTGACCGCGTAGGCGAGGCTCGCGGCGTAGACGGCCCGGCGCAGCGGCACCTGCTCCAAGGTCGCGGGTCCGCTGAACGCGATCATCCCGGCGACGGTCACGACCTGCCCGGCCCCGCGCGCGATCATCCCCGGCACGATCGCGCGGGTCAGCAGGGTGGGCGCGAGCACCTTCACGCCGGCCAGCTCCTCCGCCTCGGCGACGGGCAGCTCGGCGAAGGGCTTGTAGTGGGCGACACCCGCGTTGTTGACCAGCATCGTCACCGGCTGCTCCCCGACCGCGGCGGCGACGTGCCCGATGCCGTCGCGGGTCGCGAGGTCGGCGGCCACGGCCTGCACCCGTACGCCGGGGAACTCCGCGGCGAGCTCGTCCAGCCGTTCCCGGCGGCGCCCGACGGCGATCAGGTCCATGCCCCGCGCCGCGAGCCGGCGGGCGTACTCCCGGCCGATCCCGGACGACGCACCTGTCACCACAGCCAGTCCAGTCATGTTCTCTCCCTCACGAGGCTCGGTGTCCATGCTGCTCCGCGCCGGGTGACCGCGGGTACGTCCCCGCGACAGTGGTCCTCGCAGGGCTACGTCCGGCCGGCCGCGGGTACGTCCCCGCGACAGTGGTCCTCGCAGGGCTACGTCCGGCCGGCCGCGGGCGACCTACGATGCGGTCATGGCTTCTGGCGACAACCTGCTCGGCGACCATCTCCGGGCCCAGCGCGCCCGGGTCCGGCCGGAGCAGGCCGGCCTGCCCGGCGGGGGGAACCGGCGGGTGCCGGGCCTGCGCCGCGCGGAGGTGGCGTTGCTGGCCGGGATCAGCCCCGACTACTACCTGCGCCTGGAGCAGGGCCGGGACCGGCGGCCGTCCCCGCAGATCCTCCAGGCGCTGGCGCGGGTCTTCGGGCTCGACGCGACCGGGACCGCCTACCTGCTGTCCCTCACCGAGCAGGCGCCGGGGCGCGCGCGGCGGCGGCCGCGCCGCGAGACCGTTCCGGAGGGCATCGGCAAGCTGCTGGCGTCGCTGACGCTGCCGGCCTTCGCCGAGGGGCGCTACTTCGACGTGCTGGCCGCCAACCCGCTGGCCACCGCACTCTCGCCCTGCATCGCGGCCGGGCGCAACCGGCTCCGCGACGTCTTTCTCGACCCCGGCGAGCAAGCGCTCTACCCCGACTGGGAGGACACCACCGCCCGCCTCGTGGCCGGGTTCCGCCGGTCGGTGGGCACGGACACCCAGGACGCCCGGTTCGTGGCGCTGGTCGGCGAGCTGTCGCTGGCCAGCGAGCGCTTCCGCGTCCTGTGGGCCCGGCACGACGTCCAGCCCCGGCAGAGCTGGCCCGTGACCCTCGACCATCCGCTGGTCGGCGAGCTCACGCTCAACCGGGAGAAGCTCTCGGTCGCCGACACCGGGCAGTCGCTCGTCCTCGCGATCTATCACCCCGACGCCGGCACGGACAGCGCCGAGAAGCTCGCTCTCCTCGCGTCGTACACCGCGAAGAGCGAGCAGGCCGCCGCTGGGTGAGCGACGGCCTGCTGCGGGGGAGGGTCAGCGCCGGGTCGTGCGCTGCTCCTCCGTACGGGTCAGGTCGACCTGGTCGATCGCCGGCGCACCGTCGACGGCGTCCGCGGCGACGGCGGCCTGCTTGGGGGAGCCGGGCAGGTCGAGGCTGTCGCGCAGCATCACCGGCCGCAGCGCGACGGCAGCGACCACGCCGACGACCGCGATGATCGCCGAGATCAGGAAGATGTGCCCGGTCGCGTCGCCGTAGGCCGCCCGGATGATGTGCACGACCGGCTCGGGCAGGCCGTTCAGGTTGAGGCTGCCCCCGCCCGAGCTGCCGCCCGCCGGGATGCCCGCGGCGGCGAAGTCGTGGGTGATCTGGTCGGTGACGCGGCGGGCCAGCACGGCGCCCAGGACCGAGACGCCGATCGTGCCGCCGAGCGACCGGAAGAACGCCACCGAGGAACTGGCCGCGCCGATGTCCTTGAGCGCGACGCTGTTCTGGACCGCGAGGACGAGGTTCTGCATGGCCATGCCGACGCCGGCGCCGACGAGGAACATGCCCACGCCGACGTACCAGAGCGGGGTCTCGTGGTCGATGACGGCGAGCATGGCGAAGCCGGCGACCAGGACGACCGTACCGGCGATGATGTAGGGCTTGATCTTGCCGCTCGCGGTGATCATGCGGCCGGACACGATGGAGGAGAGCAGCACGCCGGCCATCATCGGGATCGTGAGCAGGCCCGCCTCGGTGGGGCTGTAGCCGCGGCCGATCTGGAAGTACTGGCCGAGGAAGACGGCGCCGCCGAACATGGCCATGCCGACAGCGAGGCTGGCGAGGATCGCGAGGGCGGTGTTGCGCTCCCGGACGATGGGCAGCGGCACGATCGGCTCGGCGGCACGCGATTCGACGAGGACGGCGAGACCGAGCAGGAGCAGCGACCCGAGGACCATGACGGCGGTCTGCCAGGACAGCCAGGCGAAGGAGTCGTCCACGAAGGAGATCCACACCAGCAGCAGGCTGACGCCGGCGGCGATGAGCGTGGCGCCGAGGTAGTCGATCTTCACGTTCTCCCGGCGGATCGTCGCCAGGTGCAGGGTGAACTGCAGCAGGATCAGGGCGACCACCGCGAAGGGTACGCCGACGAAGAAGCACCAGCGCCAGCCCAGCCAGCTGGTGTCGACGATCAGGCCGCCGAGCAGCGGGCCGCCGACGGTGGCCAGGGCCATGACGCCGCCGAGGTAGCCGTTGTAGCGGCCGCGCTCGCGGGGCGGGATCATCGCGGCGATGGCGACCTGGACCAGGGCCTGCAGGCCGCCGACGCCGATGCCCTGGAAGGCGCGGGCGGCGATCAGCTGACCGGCGCTCTGGCTGAAGCCGGCGACGAACGAGCCGACCACGAAGACGACGATGGAGATCTGGATCAGCAGCTTCTTGCTGAACAGGTCGGCCAGCTTGCCCCAGATCGGGGTGGTGGCGGTGGCGGCCAGCAGGGTGGCGGTGACGACCCAGGTGTACTGGGTCTGCGAGCCTTCCAGCGCGCCGATGATCTTCGGCAGCGCGGTCGAGACCACCGTGCTGCTGAGCATCGCGACGAAGAGCACCAGCAGCAGGCCGCTGAGTGCTTCGAGGGTCTGCCGATGGTTCATCGGCCCGGCGGTTCTCGTGGTGGTGGACACGCTCAAGATGCGCTCTCCGGGGTCTTGTGGGACATGGTCTCGACAGCGGTGGTGAAGCGGTGCAGGGCCTGGCTGAACGACGCGATCTCGCCGGGGGTCCAGCCGGCGAAGGCGCGGTCGAGCTCCCCGCCGAACCACTGCAGGGCGTCGGCGAGGGCCGAGCGTCCGGCGGGGGTGAGGATCAGCACGGTCGCCCGCCCGTCGTGCGGGTCCGGCTCGCGGGCCACCAGGCCCTGGGCCACCAGGGCGGCGACGGCCCGGCTGATCGTGGACGGGTCGAGCTGGGTGGTGGCGGCCAGTTCCCGGGAGTGGCAGCCGCTCTCCAGCCGGTCGATGTGGACGAGCATGCCGAGCATGCCCGGGGGGACGGCGCCGTGCTGCGCCGAGCGCTGTTTGAGCAGGCGGACCGCCTTCAGTAGATCCTGCAGACGGGTGCCGACCTCCGCCGTCGCGCCTTCCACGACAGTCCTTCTCCTCACGGGTCGATGGTTGCCACAGACAAGCATCGGTCAATGTTTCCCAATGTGCAAGTTTGCTCAACGAGAAGATAGTCTGGCGCACGCGCAATCTGCGTGAAACATTGAAGCGCTGCAGAATGCATCCCCGCTCCCGGAAGGACCGCGCGGTGAACATCCTCGTGGGCGTCGACGGATCCACGTCGTCCATGCGGGCCGGCGCCTACGCCGTCGGCCTGGCCCGCCGCCAGTGCGGCCGCCTCACCGCCGTCTACGTGCGGTCCCGCCCCTCGTCCCTGCTCCCGCTGGTCGACGGGGGCGGTGCCGGGGTCGCCACCCTGGTCGACGCGCAGGAGGCGGTGGAGCAGGAGCTACGGGAAGCTTTCACCGCGTACGTCCCCCGCCTCGACGTGGACGCCCAGCTCCTCGTCCGCACGGGCGAGCCGTACGCCGAACTGGCCGCCGTCGCCCACCAGATCCGAGCCGACGCCGTGATCGTGGGCCGCTCCACCAAGATGCTCCACCGCGTCGCCGGCTCGGTCTCCGCCAAGCTCGTCCGCTGCGGCCGCTGGCCCGTCACCGTCGTCCCCTGACGACCGGTCCAGCCGACCATGCGCCCGGCGGGCAGAGCGCGGCCATGGCGGCACCGCGCGGCAGGGGGTTACTCGCCGTCTTCCTGGCGGGCGAGGCTCTCGGGGACGGGAAGACCGTCCTTGACGGCCGGCGGCGTCACGTGCGGATGGTGGTGAGATCGTCGAGGCCGGCGACGGTGAGGACCGGGGCCAAAAGGGGGGTGGCGACCAGCCTCAGGTGGTCGGCGTGGGGGAAGAGGGCGGCCAGGCCGGCGCTGTCGATGTATTCGACGTCGGTCAGGTCGACGGTGAGCGGCTCGCCCGGCTTCGTGCGGCGGGCGTCGGCCAGGGCGGCGGCGAAGGCGGCGGCGTTGCTCATGTCGATCTCGCCCGCGGCGGTGAGGAGGGCCGGGCCGGTGGTGAGCGTCAGGGTTGTGCTCATCGGGTGATCCTCGCGGACATGCCGACGACGGTGCCGTCGGAGCGGGTCGTGACGGTGACTTCGTTCATGAGCGCGCGCATCAGGGTGAAGCCGCGGCCGCGGTGCGGGTTGGCCTCGGGCTGCGGGGTCTTCCAGCGGCCGCTGTCGGTGACGGTGAGGCGCAGGTCGTCGGCGGTGGCGGCGGCGTGGAGCAGGATGCTGCCCTCGGGGCCGTGGCGGTGGCCGTGCTCGATGGCGTTGGCGCAGGCCTCGCCGGCGGCGACGAGGACGTTCTGGGCGGTCAGGGAGTCGATGCCGCAGAGGGCGAGCCAGCTGCGCAGGGCCGAGCGGGCCTGGGCGAGCCGGCCCGGCTCGGCGGGGAAGGCGAACTGCAGCGGGCCGGGGTGGCGGTAGAGCAGCAGGGCGACGTCGTCGTCGTAGCCGCCGGCCGGCGCCATGTGGTCCATGACGTCGGTGGCCAGCTCCTCGAGCTCGGCCGCCCGGCCGTGCTGCACCGCCGCGGTCACCTGATCGATGCCGTGGGTGAGGGGCTGCCTGCGGCGCTCGACCAGGCCGTCGGTGTAGAGCAGGAGCGTGGCGCGCGGGGGCATGGTGTAGCGCGCCTCCGGGCGCTCGCGGGCGGCGGGCACGCCGAGGGGCCGGGAGCGGCCCTGGTCGAGCAGGACGGTGCCGCCGTCCGGGTGGGCGACGATGGCCGGCGGGTGGCCGGCGCTGGCGTAGCTGAGCTCGCCGGTGGCCGCGTCGAGCACGCCGCAGAAGACGGTCGCGCAGGCGGCGCCCGGCAGTTGCGCGGCGAAGCTGTCGAGGGCCGTCAGGGTCTGGGCCGGGTCGGTGTTCTGCAGCAGCAGGGCCCGGCAGGCGCTGCGCAGCTGGCCCATGACGGTCGCCGCCTGCAGGCCGTGGCCGACGCAGTCGCCGACCACGATGCCGATGCGGCGGTCGGCGAGCGGCACGATGTCGTACCAGTCGCCGCCGACCTTGAGCGGGCGGGTCGCGGGGGCGTAGCGGACCGCGAACCCGTCGGGCAGCTGGGCCGGGCCGAGGATGGCGCGCTGCAGGGCCAGGGCGGTCTCGCGCTGCTGGTCGATCTGGTGCAGCCGGTGCAGGCCCTGGCCGAGGTGGCCGGCGAGCAGTGCCAGCAGCGTCTGGTCCTGCTCGGTGAAGGGCCTGTTCTCCGCGAGCTGGATCCACAGGCCCAGGGTGCCGTCCGGGTGCTCGAGCGTGATGCCGGCGCCGCCGGACTGCCGCGCGGCGGGGGTCAGCAGCGGCTGGTCCCGGACGGCCAGCAGCGCCGCGGGCGGCCCGCCGGTCAGCGAGACCGGGTCGGTGCTGGACAACGCGGGGGCGCCGGGCCCGTCGAACACCGCCGCGTACACCTCGGTGGCCTGCCACAGCTCGCGCAGCTCGACGAGCACGCCGGCCAGGGCGCCGGAGACGCTGTCGGCCTGCGACAGCCGTACGCTCACCGCGGCCAGCGCCGACTCGCGCTGCACCGCGTAGTGCTCGTCGGTGACGTCGCGGAACGTGCCGACCACCACGCGCCGGCCGGTGTCGGGGTCCGCGACCCGGTTGAAGGCGGCCGCCACCCAGAGCCGGTGGCCGTCGCGGTGGATGACCGGGATCGTGTAGGTGCCCCGGGACTTCTCGGTGAGCAGCGCGAACGCGTCCGCCACCTGCTGATGGCCCTCGGGGTCGGCCGCCTCGTCGGGCCACCACGGGTGCACCGGGGCGTAGGGGAGACCCTCCGGCCCGTACCCGAGGATGGCGGCGAAGGTCGAGTTGATCTCGATGACCGCGCCGTCCTCGTCGCAGACGAAGAACGCCTCCTGCAGGGAGTCGATCAGCGCGGTGCGCCAGCGGGCGTGATGGTTGCGCAGGCGGGACAGCTCGACATTCGCCCGTACGCGGGCCAGCAGCTCCGCCGACGAGAACGGCTTGACCAGGTAGTCGTCGGCGCCGGCCTCCAGCCCCTCGATCGACGCCTCCTGCCCGGCGCGCGCGGAGAGCAGCAGGACCGGCGTGCCGGCCGTGCGGGGCTCGGCGCGCAGCGCGGCGACCAGCTGCAGCCCGTCGAGCCGGGGCATCATGACGTCGCTGACGATCAGGTCGGGCGGCTGCCGCCGGCTTCGTTCGAGCGCCTCCTGGCCGTCGACGGCCGTCTCGACCCGGTGGCCCGCCGAGCGCAGCAGCCGGGTCAGATAGTCGCGCATGTCCGCGTTGTCGTCCGCGACCAGGATGTGGGCCGGCACGGCGGCGGAGTCCGGCGCGACGAAAGCGGCCGGCGAGGAGGACGCGTCCGGCAGCCAGCGCAGGGCCTCTTGCAGGAACGGCTCCGCGGTGGCCGACACCGCTCCGGTGGCCCCGGCGGAGTCGGGGAGGTGCCCCGACCCGAACGGGAGCCGGATGGTGAACGTGGTGCCGCGGCCCTGCGCGCTCGCCGCGGTGATGGTGCCGCCCTGCAGCTCCACCAGCTCCTTGACCAGGGCGAGGCCGATGCCGCTGCCCTCGTTGGAGCGCGACCGGGCGTTCTCGATGCGGTGGAAGCGCTCGAAGAGCCGGGGCATCTCCTGCTCCGGGACGCCGATGCCGGTGTCCGCCACCGTGACCAGCGCCTCGCCGTCCTCCTCGGCGACCGTGACCCGCACGCCGCCGGTGAACGTGAACTTGAGCGCGTTGCTGAGCAGGTTGAGGATCACCTTCTCCCACATCTCGCGGTCCAGGTGCACCGGCCGGTCCAGCGGCGGGCAGTCCACCTCGAAGGTCAGCCCGGCGCGCTCGACGGCGGAGCGGAAGACGCTCGCCAGCTCGGCGGTGGCGGCGGCGAGGTCGACCGGCTCGTAGCGGGCCTGCATCCGCCCGGCCTCGAGCCGGGAGAAGTCGAGCAGCGTGTTGACCAGCTTGCCCAGCCGCAGCGCGTTGCGCTGGATGACGTCGAGCTCGGCCCGCACCCCCTCGTCGGCGACGTCGCGCCGGGTGAGCAGCTCCTCGACCGGGCCCATGATCAGGGTCAGCGGGGTGCGGAACTCGTGGCTGATGTTGGAGAAGAACGCCGTCTTGGCGCGGTCGAGCTCGGCGAGCTCCTCGGCCCGCCGCTGCTGCGCCTCGTAGCTGCGCGCGCTGGCGATGCCCGCCGCCACGTGCCCGGCGGCGAGCTCCAGGAAGCCCCTGTACGACTCGTCGAGCGCGCGGTAGCGGTTGAGGGCGGCCACCATGAACCCGTACGGGCTGCCACCCTGCTGCAGCAGCGGCAGCACCAGGGCCTCGGCCGGCGGCTCGGGCCAGTCGCCGGCCGGCAGCGCGGCGAACAGGCCCTCCAGCGGCACCGGGCCGGCCGACGTGGGCCACTCGTGCGCGGCGGCGGGGTGGTCCGGGCCGATGCCGGTGGACGCGGCCAGCCGGGGCTCGCCGCCGTCGAGCAGATAGGTCAGCGTGAACGGCAGGTCCTTGAGGTTGCGGCCGAGCTGCGCGCCCGCGAAGGTGAGCATCTGCTGCTCGGTGCGGACGACGCTGGGGTCCGAGCCGAGGTCGCGCAGCGTGGCCATGCGCCGCTCGCCCAGCACCCGCTCGGTCTCCTCGCTGACCACGCAGAGCATGCCGACCACGCTGCCCTCGTCGTCGCGCAGCGGGCTGTAGGAGAAGGTGTGGTAGCTCTCCTCGGGGTAGCCCGAGCGCTCGACGAAGAGCAGCAGGGCCTCGTCCCAGGTGGCGTGGCCGGTGCGCAGCACGGTCTCGATGCGCGGCCCGATGTCGTCCCAGATCTCGGCCCACACCTCGGCGGCCGGGCGGCCCAGCGCCCACGGGTACTTGCGGCCGAGCGTGTCGTGGCGATAGGCGGCGTTGCAGAAGAAGGTCAGCTCCGGGCCCCACGCCATCCACATGGGAAAGCGCGAGCTCAGCAGGATGCTGACCGCGGTGCGCAGGCTCTGCGGCCAGCCCTCCGGGGCGCCGAGCGGCGTCGACTCCCAGCGCACGGCCGCGAGGTCGCGGCCCACGTCGCCGTCGGCGGCGAAGACCTCGGTGACGGGCGCCGTCCCCGCCGCGTGTTCACCCTCGTTCATCGCCTGGCATTCTCCCCGTCTCCCGCCTCTCGCGCTCGCCGGCCCACCCGCCCGTGGTCCCCCGTCCGGACCGTCCCTCAGGCGGCCATGCGGATCAGGGCGTTGCCGCCCAGCAGCAGCACGTCCGCGCCGGCCACGAAGGCCATGCTCAGGTGCAGCCGCCGGGTCGCCTGCTCCGGGTCGGGGTCGGTCATGCCCCGGATCGCGCTGATCAATCCCGCGAGAACGAGCGGGATGCCGCCGATGAGCAGCAGGCCGACCGGGCCGGGCGTGTTGCCCCGGGCCACGAGCAGTGTGATCATCACCACCGGGAGCAGACCGAAGAAGACCAGGGCCAGTCCCGCGTACCACCGCAGTGCCCGCAAGGCGCTCGTCATGCTGGTCCTGCCTCCTCCCGGCGCGAGACCGCATCGTAGCCGGGGCGCACCCCGCCGAACGACACGGTCAGCAGGCCGGCCCGCGTCTGCACGTGGTAACGGGTGCGGCCGCGCTTGACGATCGTGCCGGGCAGCCCGGCGTACTTCCCGGCCACGGTCAGCCGCACCTGGTCACCGACCCGCAGCGGCGCGGTCCTGGCCGCCACGGCGGCTCCCGGGGCGCGCAGGCGCGCCAGCTCGGCCTCGTAGCGGGGGTGCATCGGGGCGGGCTCCCCGTCGCGGGTCCAGGTGTAGATCGCGGCGGGGTCGAAGGTGGGCGAGCACTTCGGGCAGGAGCGCACGCGGACGGGCCGGCGGTGCGCGGTCGTCCGGTGCCCCGCCGCGCACGTCCCGACGAAGCCGCCCTCCGCCCGGGGCGCGTCCTCGGGCACGCACCTGGTCCCGGAGCAACCGATCCGCTGGGCGGTCGCCCGCCACACCCTGTCGTGACCGTGCTTCGGGCCGGCCAGCGCGTGCGCGATCTCGTGCAGCACGGTGTCGCGGACCTGCTCCTCCGGATAGAGCTCGGTCAGCACCCGGGACAGCCCGATCTCCTTGCGGTCGGACCGGCACACCCCGGCCCGGGTCCGGGCGTTGTCGAAGACCAGGCGCCACCCGGTGAGCCGGTGCCGCGCCATGAGCCCATACGCGAGCTCCCGCGCCGAGGTCAGATCCACCCGACGATGGTGCCACGACCGCGTGCCCGCCCCGCCGCCTACATGCCCGTGATCACCTCGTCGGCGACCCAGCGGGCCACGCCGGCCGGCCAGGGGGCGGGCAGGCCGAGGACGATGTGCGTGAAGCCCGCCTCGATCGCGGCGGCGGCCGCGTCCCGGGTCGCGGCGGGGTCGTCGTACGAGACCCCGAGGTGCATCGACCGGGTGATCTCCGCCGGGTCGCGGCCGATCTCGGCGCAGTAGCGGTCCAGCAGCTTGCCGCGGCCGACCGCGTCGGGCAGGTCGCCGCCCGGGACGTTCCACAGGTCGGCGTGCCCGGCGACGATGCGCAGCACCTTGGCCGAGCGCCCGCCCACGACGATCGGGGGGTGCGGGCGCTGGACCGGCTTCGGGTTGCCGATCGCCCCGGTGAGCCGGTGATGCTCGCCGGCGAAGTCGAACGGCTCCGACTCGGTCCAGAGCCGCCGCACGATGGTCAGCGCCTCGGCCAGGCTGCCGGCCGCGTGCGCGGCGTCGCCGTAGGGCAGGCCGTGGGCGTCGTACTCGCGGCGGGCCCACGGGATGTCCGTGCGCGACCCCGCGCCGATGCCGAAGTCGAGCCGGCCGCCGGACACGAGGTCGACGGTCGTCGCGATCTTGGCGAGCAGGGCGGGCGGCCGGATCCGGTTGCTCGTCACGAGCAGGCCGAGCCGCAGCCGCTCGGTCTGGGCCGCCAGCGCCGAGAGCAGCGTCCAGCCCTCGAGGATCGGGCCGTCGAGCGGGCCGCCGATCGGCAGCAGGTGGTCGAAGAGCCAGGCGTGCCGGATCTCCGGTACGGCGTCCGCCTCGCGCCACACCCGTTGCACGTCCGCGTAGCTCACCTGCTGCGGCGCGGTCGCGATGCCGAAACTGGGCGTCACTTGGACTCCAGCTTGCCGACCTCGGCGTCGACGGCCGGGGTGCCGCCGAGCAGGAACGCCGTGGACACCTCCTGGATCGCGGCGACCCGCGCCGGGTTCTCGTCGGTCGTCTCGGTGACGTGGTAGCCGGTGATGCCGCCCAGGCTGTGCTCCCCGCCGAAGAGGGTGAGCAGGGTCTTCGGCGCCGGGCTCAGGTGGTAGGCGTCGGTCCACCAGTCGGGCTTGCGGACGGTCAGCGCGGACTGGTCGGCGTCGCCGGCGACGATCAGGGCCGGGGTGGTCATGGCCGTGAAGTCGGGGCTCATGAAGGCGAAGTGCTCGGCGGCGAACGGGCTCAGGTCGGCGCCGCCCGTGCCGGCGACCGCGAGGAGCACGCCGGCCTTCACCCGCGGGTCGGCGCCCGGCAGGCTGTCGTCGCCGACGACCTTGGCGCCGAGCAGCGCGCTCGCGGTCGTGGCGCCCCACGAGTGGCCCGCCACGGCGATGCGGTCCCGGTCGACGCGGCCGGCCAGCCCCGGCACGGCGGCCAGCAGGATGTCGAGGTCGTCGAGGACGCGGCGCAGGTCGGCGTCGCGGACACGCCAGATGCCGGGGTAGCGCGGGTCGTCGGGGGTGACGTTCAACGTGCGGGAGTCGAGGTGCGTGGGCTGCAGGACGACGAAGCCCGCGGCGGTCCAGTGGTCGACGAGCGGGGCGTAGCCGCGCATCGACTCGCCGAAGCCGTGCGAGAAGACGATGACGGGCAGGCCGTCGCCGCTCAGCGGGGCGGAGACGCGGACCTGGAGGTCGTCGCCACGCGACGGGGCGGGCAGGACGACCGGGCTGACGGAGATGACGGACATGGTTCTCCTCGGAGAAAGCGGAGCGTTGTTCCGCATCAAACATACGGAGCGATGTTCCGCTTGGCAAGGCGAGATATTTTCGGGCAACTTTGTTAACAAGTGCGGGCCGCACGGCGCACAATGCGACGTATGTCGATGCGCTGGCGCGTGGTGGCCCTGGTCGCCGCCCTGACCGCGGGGCTCGCGGTCCAAGCTCCCGCCGCTGCGGCGGCCGGAATCTGCAACAAATACTGTGACGGGCGCGACGCCGGCCTGACCGCGGGCGACCGCACGGCGGCGAGCAGCTCCCTGTACGGGCGGACGTTCGTCCTCCATCTCGACGACCCCGACGCGATGGCGTGGGCCACCGTCGCGGGCGGGCAGGCGGGCGACGAGGTGTGGCTGGACCGCTCGTTCGACGGCGGCCGCACGTGGGCCAGCGGCAGCCGCCTGGGCAACGCGGCGATCCCCGCGGGCGCCACGGGCACGCGCACGCTCATGTACAACGTGGACGACTGGGCGAACCGGGGCGTCGGGGCGTTGCGGGCATGCGGGAAGGCCGGCGACCGTCCGGAGATCGCCTGCACGTCCTGGGCCCGCAGCACCTGGAACGCCGGCAGCCGCAGCACCGCCGCGGCGACCGCCCTCATGATGCGCTACGACCAGGGCACCGGCCTGTTCGACACCAACTCCTGGTGGACCAGCGCCAACGCGCTCACCGCGATCATCGACAACGCCCGCGTCTCGGGCATGGGCAGCTACAGGTACGCGATCGCGAACACGTACGACCGGCAGATCAACGCCTATCAGGGCCAGTTCCGCAACGAGTACATCGACGACACCGGCTGGTGGGGCCTCGCCTGGGTCGCCGCCTACGACCTGACCGGCGACAGCCGCTACCTCAGCACCGCGCGCGCCGACGCCGACCACATGCACGCCTACTGGGACAGCACCTGCGGCGGCGGCGTGTGGTGGAAGACCGACCGGACGACGAAGGTGGCCATCGCGAACAGCCTCTACATCCAGCTCAATGCGGCGCTCGGGCAGCGGGTCGCGGGCGACACGACGTACAAGAGCCGGGCCGCCGCCGGGTGGAAGTGGTTCTCCGGCACGGGCATGCTCACGTCCGAGAACATCGTCATCGACCGCATCGACCTGAGCACCTGCCGCGCGGCGAGCGGGCCGCTGACGTACAACTCGGGGGTGTTGATGAACGCCCTCGTGCAGCTGAACAAGGCCACCGGGGACGCGAACGCCCTGACCGTCGCCCGCCGCATCGGCGACGCGTCCACAGTGCACGGCGCCCTGAACGTCAACGGTATCCTGCACGAGCCGGGCGAGGGCGACAGCTGCACCGGCGACCAGCCGTCGTGGAAGGGCGAGTACATCCGCGGGCTCGGCGTGCTCAACGCCGCGACCGGCGGGGCGTACAACGCCTATCTGAAGCGGCAGGCCGACTCCGCCTACGGCAAGGACCGCAACACCCTCGACGAGTACGGCATCCACTGGGCGGGCCCGTTCGTGGCGAGCGCCCACGCCTGCCAGCACGCGGCGCTCGACCTGATGAACGCGGCGCCGTAGCCCCCAGCCCCGCTGGACGCGGCGTCGTAGTCTCGGGCGCGATGTCGAGACTGTTGCAGCGGGGGACCGGTCCGGCAGGGCTGGTCCTCACCGCGTTGTGCCTCCTGTTGCCCTTTCTGTCCGCGTCCTGTGCGAGCGAGGAGACGCCGCGTCAGCAGTGGCGGGTCACCTATACCGGTGTGGACGTCCTGGCGGGCACCGCGCCCGAGGTGGCCTTCACCGAGGACGCGGACAAGACGCCGATCCGCGAGCTCGGCGCCGCCGAGGCGGAGCAGCTGACCGGTGCGGCGCCCCTGACCCTGCCTGCGCAACCCGTGGCGTGGCTGGCGGTGGCCCTGATGGCGGCGGCGCTCGGCGCCACCGGGCTGCCGTCCCGTGCCTGGCGTACGACGGCCGCCGCCGGGCTCTCGCTGGCCGCGGCCGTGGTCCTGGCGGGCGCGATGGTGCTGGCCCGGCGGGATGTCACGGACGCGGTGGCGACGGTGCTGCGTTCGGGCTCCGCCTCCGCCCCGGTGGCGACCCCCGTGCGGCAGTGGGACGCCTACGGCGAGGTCGGTGGCATGGTCCACTACGCCTACGGCAGCTGGATCGCGATCGCGCTGCTGGCCGCCGTCGGCGTGGGCCACCTCGTGGCGGCTCTCACCACTCCACCGGTTCGTTCGTGACGGCGTCGCGGATCAGGATCGCCTCCATCGGGCAGGAGGCCGCGGCGTCGAGGACGGTCTCCCGCTCGCCGACGACCTCGCGGACGGGGTGGGCGCGGCCGTCGTCGCCGAGGACGAACTCGTCGGCCGCGAGGGCGAGGCAGACCCCGGACGCGATGCAGTCCGGGGTCACCTCCAGGCGCCACGAGGTCACGGGCGTCACCACCGGACCGGCAGCTCGTGCAGGCTGCGCACGATCATGCCGTTCTTGAAGCGCAGCTCGGCGACCGGCACGTCCACGCGCAGGCCCGGGAGCCGGGCGAGCAGCCCGCGCAGCGCCTCCTGCAGCTCCATCCGGGCCAGCTGCGCCCCGAGGCAGTGGTGCACGCCCGCGCCGAAGCCGAGGTGCGCGCCCGCGGCCCGGCCCAGATCCAGCTGGTCGGGATTGTCGAACAGGTCCGGATCGCGGTTGGCGACGGTCATCATCGGGACGACCGCGGAGCCGGCCGGGATGCGGACGCCGGCGAGCTCGACCTCCTCGGTCGTCACGCGCACCAGCCCGCTGCTCTCGCCCAGCTGGACGAAGCGCATCAGCTCCTCGACGGCCTGCGGGACCGTCTCCGGGTGCCGGGCGAGCCGGTCCAGCTGGTCCGGGTTTTCGTGCAGCGTCAGCAGGAACAGGTTGATCATGTTCGCGGTCGTCTCGTGCCCGGCCACGAGCACGGTCTGGCACAGCCGCACCAGCTCGTCCTCCGAGAGCCGGTCGCGCTCGTCCCGGGCCTCGATCAGCGCGGTCATGAGATCGTCCGCGGGCTGCTCGCGCTTGGCGGCGATCAGCTTCCGGAAGTACGCGTTCAGCTCGCCGAACGCCTCCCCGATCCGCGCCGGGTCGGCCGTCACGTCGCCGAGCACCGCGTCGGACCACTGGTGGAAGACGTGCCGGTCCTCCGCCGGGACGCCGAGCAGCTCGCAGATCACCTGGACCGGCAGCGGCAGCGAGAAGTGCTCGACCAGGTCCACCGGCTGGGGCCGGGCCGTCAGCTCGTCGATCAGCTCGCCGACGA
>NZ_JAUQWH010000114.1 GCF_030757795.1 Actinoplanes oryzae | reverse complement strand
ACGAGGAGGCGCTGGGTCTAGGGCAGGCCGCACGCGTGATCGCACTGGGCAGCGGCTGCGCCGGCTTCCTGGGCGGCACGACGCGACCGCCGTAGCCGTCCGCGTGAGCCTGGACCCGCAGCAAGCTCAGCCCCAGCAGGGCCAACAGGCACACATGAAAGTGATTATCAAAATCTGATGACGAGGTGTCGACCGTGGACGCCGCTCGTGTTAGGTTGCCTTCCGAAAATGGAAACGATTTTCATGTGAGGAAGGAGTGTGGATGAGGATCCTGTACAGGGGGACCGTCGGTGTCTTCGCCGCCGCAGCGCTGGCCGCTGCCGGTCTCCTCGTCGCGGCGTCGCCTGCGGCTGCTGCCGACGATGTGGTGCTGTCTGCCGGGCACACCGACGCGGTCGACGTGCACTATTCCGGCGGCCGGTTGACGTTGCAGGTCAAGGACGACACGGTCAGCCCGGCTGTCACCCGGGATCCGTCCGGTGTGATTTTCCAGGTGCTGCCCGCAGCCCGCACCGAAGTGCCGGACATCGACGCGTTCGCGTTCCTCGGCGCGCCCGGCACGCCGATCTGGATGCTGCCGCAGGTGCAGGACCCGGCGCTGCTGTGGCCCGGCTGGAACACCACCGAGCTGGCCTCCGGGACCTTCGCCGGCGACAAGGTGACGCTCAGCCTCGTCGGCGTCGACGGGCCCGGCGCGGTCACCGTCTTCGACACCAGCTCACTGGGCACGCCCAACGTCCGGTTCCGCTCCGCCGACGGGCTGCCCGACCGCATCGACGTGCCGGTGCACACGCACGCCCACGCCAGCTGGGTGTTTGGGGCGCAGGGCCGATACACGCTGAAGTTCCAGGCCGCTGCCACCCTGGCGAACGGCACGAAGGTGAGCACCGGCGCGGTGGACTACGACTTCGTCGTGGGGGACCTGCCCGGCGACGACGCCGTGGCTCTGTCGGTCACCGGCTTGTCGGACTCCTACCAGGACGGGCAGCAGGTCACGCTGCAGGTGGTCCAGGCACCGCAGGGGTCACTGAGCTCGTACCGCTGGTTCAGCAAGCGTCCCGGGGATGCGGACTTCACCTCGGTGACGGGGGAGACCTCGGCGGCGTACAGCTTCACCGCCACCAAGGCGCTGGACAAGACGCAGTATCAGGTCCGGCTCTACGACGGGGAGACCGAGGTGGCCGCCAGCGACCCGGTGACCCTGGCCGTCGGCGCCGGTCCCGGCGGGGACGGCGGGGAGAAGGTCATCACCGCGTCGATCGATCCCACCGCCGGTGCCTTGGTGATCAGCGTCGACCCGCAGGACCGGTCGGTCGTGCTGCCGGTGGCCCAGCTATCGGCCGGCGGTGACCGGTGGGAGAGCAGCGGCGCGCTCAAGCCGGTCACCGTGACCGACACCCGTGCCGGGCAGCCGGGCTGGAGCGTCTCCGGCCAGCTCAGCGGCGGCTTCGCCACCCCGGACGGGGCACGGCTCGGGGGCGATGCGCTCGGGTGGACCCCCGCCGTCGTGAGCCAGGGCGCCCAGCAGGGTGTGGTCGCTGCACCCCGGGACACCGGGCTCGGTGACGGTGCGGTGCTGGCCACGGCACCGGTCGGCGCGGGCCGCGGCACGGCGAAGCTCGACGCGCAGCTCGAGCTCAGCGTCCCGACGGAGACGGCACCCGGCGTCTACACCGGACTGCTCACCCTGACCGCTATCTGATCACCGTGTGGGAGGCGGCGCGGGTGCGCGCCGTCTCCCCTGATCTCGAGGAATGACGACCATGCAGTCCCACGCCTGGCGAGTGCCGACGGCCGCCGCCTTTACCGCGCTGATGCTGGCCTCCGCCCCGGCCGCCGCGCTCGCTGCGGAGCCCGTCAGCGCCGTGCCCGCCGACGGCGCCGACCTGATGTCGGTGTCCGTCGACGGCGACCGGCTGTCCGTGCGCTTCCGCGATGCGGGCCAGGCCGCCTCCGACGCCACAGGGACCGATCCGGCCGCGATCAGCCTCGGTCCCGAGGGCGGGCTCACGGCGGCCGTTCCCAACGATCCCGCATATGCGTTCCTGGGCGAGCCCGGCAGGCCGGTCTGGTCGCTGTCCGCCGGCGGCTCCCGATTCCCGGCCCTGGACCTGACGGACGTACGCCCCCAGAGCGTCGCCGGCGGCAAGGTGCAGCTGCGGCTGGTGGCGGCCGAGGGGCCGGGCGACTTCGCGATGTACACCGTCGACCGCTGGGGCCGGCCCACCGTCCTGATCGACAGCGACGCCCGCACCAGCACCCAGCTCCCGGCGGGGCGACGGCTCGGCGGACTCGCCTGGACCTTCGGCGCCGCCGGCGACTACCGCCTGACCTTCGCCGCCTCGGCCACCACCGGCGGCGAGAAGTTGACCCGCACCACCACGTACGCGGTCGACGTGCCGGCCATGGCAGCCGCACCGGCGCAAGCAACACCACAGAAGCCGCCAGCCGCACCGGCGCAAGCAACACCACAGAAGCCGCCAGCCGCACCGGCGCAAGCAACAGCACAGAGGCCGGCAGTCGCACCGGCGCAAGCAACAGCACAGAGGCCGGCAGTCGCACCGGCGCAAGCAGCAGCGCAGACGCCGGCCGCCGTACAGCAAGAAGCCGCGAAGACAGCGAAAGCGCAGACCAAGGTCATCGACGACGGCCACGTCGACATGGGCCCGCAGCTGTCCGGCAGCGCGATGACCATCCGGATCAAGGATGATACGACCAGCCCGCCGGTGTGGCGCGAGCTGTCCGGCGTGGTGCTCAAGGCGAGTGACAAGGCCAAGATCCCGGTCCCCGCCGGTACGGGCTACGCGTTCCTCGGCAAGGCCGGCGACGACGTGTGGTTGCTGCCGCAGACCCAGCAGTCCGGCATCGTCTGGCCCGGCTGGAACACCCAGCACGAGTCCGTTATCTCCGGCCTGCGGGGCAATGTCACCTGGTCGCTCAAGGGTGTCAGCGGCCCCGGCGCGTTCAAGCTGTTCCTGACCAGTTCCTTCGGCACGCCTGACGTGCTGTTCGACTCGGCGAAGGCCCTACCGCAGCAACTCTCGATCCCACTCAACACCCACGCGCACGGCAACTGGGCCTTCACCAAGGCCGGCCTCTACCGGCTCGCCGTCCAGATGAGCGCAACGACCAGAGCCGGCAAGACCGTCACCGATACGAAGACGCTCACCATCGCCGTCGGCGACAGCACCAGCACCGAGACGGAGGCCGGCGCGCCAGGCACGCCCGCGACCACCGGCCCTGCCGCGGCATCCGGTGCCTCGTCCACCCCTGACAGTGCCGGCGGGGCACTGGCCAGAACCGGCGCGAACATTGTCATCGTCGCGGGCGGCGGGCTGCTGCTCGTCCTCGCCGGATTCGTCGCGTTGCGACTGGGCCGGCGTCGCACTCCCATGAGGGAATCGTGAGGGCAAGCCGCGCGCTGGGCGCGGTCATTGCCGCCCTTGCGCTGAGTGCCTGTCGAACACCGGCAACCTTCTCGCGTACGGACGACCGCGTGCAAGTGGTCACCACCACCGGCATCCTGGCCGATTTGGTCCGCAACGTCGGCGGCGACCGGGTGGTGGTCGGCTCGCTGGTGCCGGACAACGCCGACCCGCACGCATACGAGCCAACTCTGCGCGACGTGCGCAACACCGTCTATGCCGACCTGGCCTTCAGCAACTACCTGCTGCTCGAGCCGCAAAGCGTCATCAAAGCCCTCGACGCCAACCTGCGCGACGGCGTGCCGAACATCTCGCTGGCCGAGGGCGCCACCAAATACGCCGCCGAGGTCATCCCGCTCGTCGAGGACGTCTCGCTCGACACGATCTGGCTCGGACTGCGCGCTCGTGGGGCCGGCCAGGCGAATCACGTCACCCGCTCGTCGCAGGTGCGGCTGTCCGCCGTCGCCGTCGAGGGTCCCGGCCGGCTCGCCGCCTATCTCACCGAGTCCTTCGGGCGACCGGACATCGCCCTCGACTCCGGCGACGGCTTCGAAGCGGCCAACGGCTTCCGCGACGACACGATCGACCTGCCTGCCGACGCCCACACGCACATGAGCTGGGCGTTTTCCGAACCCGGCGTCTACCGGCTGACGCTGCGCGCGGAGCTGGCGGTCACCGATGACAGCAAGCCTCTCCCGCTGGGGGAGCAGGTGTTCACCTTCGCCGTCGGCGTCGACGCGCACTCCGTACCCGGGACGACCGCCGTCCTCGGCGCCGGGCATGCCGACCTGACCGTGGACATCGACACCGGCGAGTTCTACGTCTACGCCGACCCGCACGGTGGGGGTGAGGTGCACCAGGAACGCTACGACGCCGCCGCGACGGTGATCGAGGTGCCCGCGAAGGCACGCAAGGAGATCCCGGCCGGGGCGGGCTTCCGGTTCCTGGGCCGGCCGGGTCAGAAGGTCTACCAGCTGCCGCAGGCGGTGCTGGGCCGGCACGTGCACGGCGAGATCGATCCGCACCTGTGGCAGGACGTCGGCAACGCCCAGGCGTACGCGGAACTCATCCGCGACACGCTCATCGGCGTCGACCCGGCCGGCGCCGGGACCTACCGGGCCAACACCGAGCGCTACCTGGCCGAGCTGAGCGCGCTCGACGCCTATCTGACCGGCACCATCGCGTCCATCCCGGCCCCGCAGCGCTACCTGGTCACCACGCACGACGCGTTCGGCTACCTGGCCCACGCGTACGGGATCCCGGTCGCCGGCTTCGTCACGCCGAACCCGGCCGTGGAGCCCAGCCTCGCCGACCGCCGCAAGCTCACCGAAACCCTGCGCACGCTCAAGATCCGTGCGGTCTTCCTCGAACCGAACCTGCGCGCCCGCTCCTCCACCCTCGTCGAGGTGGCGAAGGAACAGGACGTGGCCGTCTGCGACATCTACGGCGACGCCTTCGACGACCGGATCCGCAGCTACACCGCCATGATGCGCTTCAACGCCGACTCGCTGAAGCGCTGCCTCACCGAAGGACAGCCGTGAACCTCCTCGCCGCCGTGCTCGCCACCGGTCTGCTGCTCGCGCCCTCACCGGCCCCGGACCAGAGCCTGAGCCCGGACCAGGCCGTCGCCTCCGGTCCCGCCGTTCTGGACTCCGGTCATGTCGACATCGGACCGCGCTACCGGGACGGGCGCTGGACCGTGCAAATCCACGACGACGGCGCCACCCCGCCGGTGTGGCGCAACCCCGGAGAAGCGGTGCTACGCGTACGCGACACCGCCCGCCAGCCGGTACCCGACGACGACACGTACGCCTTCCTCGGCGCGCAGCCCGGAACGCGGGTCTACGTCGTGCCGCAGACCCAGCAGCCCGACGTGGTCTGGATCGGCTGGAACACCCAGGATCCCGGCGTGCTGGACGCCATCGACCGCGGCGTCACCATGACCCTGCGCGGGGTCCAGGGCCCCGGCCCGCTGCACGTCTATCTGCAGTCGGGCAACCTCGGCGCCCCCGAGGTGCTCTGGGACTCCACCAAGCCGCAGGCCCAGCCGCTGTGGGTCGAGACGAACACGCACACCCACGCCAACTGGGTCTTCGGCGCCCCGGGCAGCTACCTGGTCGCGGTCGACATCGCCGCAGACTTGGCCGACGGCGACGCTGTCACCGGCAGCGCCGTGCTGCGCTTCGCCGTGGGCGACAACGCCGACCCCGATGCCGTACGTGCGGAGCAGTTCACCGCCCCGCTGGCTGCGGCCGCATCCGGTTCGCCCGCCCCTGTCGCTGCGGACTCGTCGAGCGGCCCGTCCTCCTGGCTGCTGCTCGGCGCCGCCCTGCTTGTCGTGGCCGGCATCCTGGCGCTGGTCCTGCGTGGTGCGGCTGCCCGCCGGCGCGCCGAGGCGGAGCGCCGGCCGTGAGCGACGTCCTGACCCTCACCGCGGTCTCGGTCGACCTGGGCGGGCGGCCCGCGTTGCGCGATGCGACCATGAGCGTGGCGAGTGGCGAGTTCGCTGGCCTGGTGGGCCCCAACGGCGCCGGCAAGACCACGCTGCTGCGCGCGGCGCTCGGGCTGGTCCCGCTGCGCGCCGGAACGACCAGCCTGGCTGCCGGGGGAGCGGGCTACGTGCCGCAGCGCCACGAGTTCGCCTGGGACTTCCCGGCGTCGGTGCAGGACGCGGTCATGAGCGGCCTCGTCCGCCGCATCGGGCTGTTCCGGCGCCCCGGGGTGCAGCACTGGCGCGCGGTGTGGGACGCCCTCGACCGGGTTCGCCTCGGCGATCTGTGCAAGCGCCCGGTGGGCGAGCTGTCCGGCGGACAGCGCCAGCGGGTCCTGGTGGCCCGCGCGCTCGCCCTGGACCCGGCCATCCTGCTGCTCGACGAGCCGTTCACCGGCCTCGACATGCCGTCGCAGGAGCTGCTCACCGACTTGTTCACCACCCTTGCCCGGGAGCGGGCGGTGCTGATGGCCAGTCACGATCTGGCCGCTGCGGCGTACACCTGTGATCGGTTGGTGTTGTTGAACCGCACGGTCGTCGCCGCCGCGCCCTTCGCCGAGCTGGCCGGCCGCGAGGTGTGGATGCGCACCTTCGAGGTCGGCCCGGACAGCCACCTGCTCAAGGCGCTGGGGGTCTGAGGTGTCACCACTGGACTTCCTCACCGACTTGCTCAACCCCGACCTGGCGTTCCTGCCCAAGGCCCTCGCGATCGCCGTCATGTCGGCGGTCATGTGCGGCGTCGTGGGCTGCTACGTCGTGCTGCGCGGCATGGCTTTCATCGGTGACGCCGTGGCCCACGCGGTCTTCCCCGGCCTGGCGATCGCGTTCTTCTTCTCCGGCAGCCTGGTCGTCGGCGGCACCGTCGCCGGCGTGGTCACGGCCCTGCTGGTCGCGGTCTTCTCGCAGAACCGGCGGCTCAAGGAGGACTCCGTCATCGGCGTCTTCTTCGTCGCCGCGTTCGCGCTCGGCATCGTCATCATCTCCCGGGCGCCCGGCTACGCCGGATCGTTGCAGCAGTTCCTCTTCGGCTCCATCACCGGCATCCCCTCCCGCGACCTCTACGTGGTAGGCGGCACCGGCCTGGCGTTGCTGCTCGCGGTGGCCCTGCTGCACAAGGAGCTCGTCGCCGTCACTCTGGACCGCGAGACGGCTCGCGCGCTCGGGTTGCGTACCTTTTGGCTCGATCTGGTCCTCTACGTGCTGGTCACTCTCGCCGTGGTGATGGCCGTGCAGACCATCGGCAACATCCTGGTGCTCGCCCTGCTGGTCACACCCGCTTCGGCGGCGCGGCTGCTCACCGACCGGCTGCCCGCGATGATGCTGCTGGCCCCGGCGATCGGCGCGGGCAGCGCAATGGTCGGCCTGTATCTGTCCTGGTCCTACGACCTGCCGGTCGGCGGCACGATCGTGCTCGTGCTGACCGCGGTCTTCCTGCTCGCCTATCTGCTCGCACCCCGTCACGGGGTGCTGACCCGGCAGCTCGCCCGGGTCCGTTGAGGGGAAAGTCCAGTGAAATCCACACTGGCGGTGCTCACCGCCGGGTTCTGTGCCGTGCTGATACCGGCCGCGCCCGCCGCGGCGGCCGAGGGGCCCGCCCCGCAACCTCGTGCTCAATCCCGTGGCAAGCGACACCGACACGTCAGCCTTATCGCCGCCGCCCTTCTCGCCGTCGTCGTGCTCACCGCTGCCCCGCCGGCCGCCGCAGCCCCCGGTGACGCTCTCACCTGGTCCGTCGCGCCGTCCGGTCCCGAAGGCCCGAACGGGCGGCCCGCGCTGGACTACAAACTCGATCCCGGTGCGAAAGTCACCGACCATGTCGCCGTCACCAATCACTCCGACCGGCCGCTCACGCTGGGGCTCTACGCGAGCGACGCCTTCACCACCGGGGGCGGCGGTTTCGATCTGCTCGCCGGCGCTGCCAGGCCCACCGACGCCGGCTCCTGGATCACGCTCGGCCGCGGCACCGTCGAGCTGCCGAAGTCCTCGCGCGTGATCGTCCCCTTCACCGTCACGGTCCCGGGCAACGCCACACCCGGCGACCACGCGGCGGGCGTGGTCGCCTCACTGGCCGCCGCGGGCACCGACGCCCACGGCAATCAGGTCACCGTGGACCATCGCGTCGGCACCCGCGTCCATCTGCGGGTCACCGGTCCGTTGCAGCCCGCGCTGAGCATCACCGACGTGACGATCAGCCCCCGCACGTCCTGGAACCCCTTCCAGCTGCCCGAGGTCACCGCGGCCTTCACGATCCGCAACACCGGCAACGTACGGCTCAGCGCCCAGCCGTCGGCGCGGGCACGCGGCCCGTTCTCCCTCGGCTCCGTCACCGCCGCCGGGACGGCCCTGCCGGAGGTCCTGCCCGGCGGTACCGTGGCAACCACCGTCCGGCTCAAGCGGATACCGCCGTTGTTCCGCGAACAGGTCACCCTCACCGTCCTGCCCGCGGCGTCCGACGGCCGGCCCATCGATCCCATCCCGGTCCGGGTGCATTCGCAGCACGTTCTCTGGTTGCTGCCATGGCCCCAACTGGCGCTTCTGGCGCTCGCCGCCCTGCTGGTCACCGGACGTCTGTTCATCCGCCGGCGGCGTCGGCGCCGAGTGGCGCAGGCTATCGCCGCGGCCGAGGAACGGGGACGCGCCCAGGCGCTGCACCGCGCCGACCACGTCGATCCGGAGCGTTCCGAGGCATCGGCCTGACGCACGGGTTCCCTGGGGCTGAGTCGGTGCTGGTCCCCTCGGATCCCAGGCGGGCAGCGTGCCGGCCGGCAGTTGCTCGCCGCCCGTGCCGGTGCTGTGCTCCGCACCGATGGCGGTGCTGTCGGCCGCGGTAGGCCATGTCCTCCCCGCTTCCGCTGCCTACGACGAGGTGGCCGTTGCGTCACCGGCGCTTCTGTATGAACGACTGGCGATGTGTCGGCCTAGTAGGCGAAGATGAAAACCATTATCGTCTGATCCGGCCGTCCGAAGGGGACGGCCGACGACGATGAGGGAGTACACCCGTGCGTAGATCGCTTCGCCTGGTCGCCGGTGGCGGCGCGCTGGCCGCGGCCCTGACCGGGATCGCCGCTCCGGCCCAGGCCCACGTCCGCGTGGCGCCGGCCGTGCTGAGCACCGGCCACGTCGACGCTGTCGACGTGGAGTACGAGGACGGCGAGCTCGAGCTGGCGGTGCACGCCGAGGACACCGACACCGAGTACGCGCCGGCCGACGTGGTCCTGCTGGTCAAGAGGCAGGCCAAGGCGGCCGTCCCGGACGACCCCGCGTACGCCTTCCTCGGTGAGCCCGGCGACAACGTCTGGATCCTGCCCGAGGTGCGGAACCCCGACCTGCTCTGGGCAGGACTGTCCGCGGAGGAGCTCGAGTCCGGTGTCTTCGCCGGCGACGCCGTCTCGGTCAACGTGCAGCAGGTGCGCGGGCCGGGCGACGTCTCGGTCTTCGCCCAGGACGCCGTGGGCAGCCCGGACGTTCTGGTCAACAGCGCCGACGGACTGCCCGACACGCTCGGCCTCGCCGCCGGGCAGCACGAGCACGTCAACTGGGCCTTCGAGCGCTCCGGCACGTACAAGCTGACCGTGACCGCGTCGGCGACCCTGGCCGCCACCGGCGAGACGATCACCTCCGAGCCGGCCACCTACACCTTCAAGGTGCAGCGATGAAGGCGCCGCGGATCGCCGCCGCCCTCGCCGCGCTGGCGATCGTCGGGCTCACCCCGGCCGCCGCGCACGCCGCCCCGGTCACCCTGAGCGCCGGGCACGTCGACATCCTCGACGTCGACTACGCCGCCGGCGCCCTGAGCCTGGACGTGCTGGACGGCACGGGCGCCACCGAGGTCGAGCGCGCCCCGGCCGATGTGGTGTTCCAGGTTCCCGCCGCGGCCAAGGTCACCGTGCCCAGCGGGTCGGCCTGGTCGTTCCTCGGCACGCCGGGCAGCACCGCCTGGGTCCTACCGCAGGCTCAGCAGGCAAACCTGCTCTTCGCCGGCTGGAACACCCTCGGGGTGCCCGCCGGTGCGCTGCAGCCGAACTCTGTCACCGTCAGGCTGAACAGCGTCACCGGCCCGGGACGGTTCAGCGTCTACACCACCGGCTCGTTCGGCACGCCCACCAAGCTGTTCGACAGCGGTGACGGGCTGCCCGACAACCTTTCCGTCAGCCGTAATGTCCATGCCCACGCCAACTGGGCGTTCAGCGCGGCTGGTACGTACACGGTGACCTTCGAGGTGACCGTGCAACTGGCCTCGACCGGCGCCGTCGTGTCGACCGGGGCGAAGGCGTACACCTTCAGCGTTCTCAACTGACGGTGAGTCACGGCCTCCAGCTGTCCGGTGGGATCCAGGGCCCACTGTCTGGCTGGGGGCCGCTCGCGTCGGCAGGCTGTGCCGCGCGGCCGAAGCTGTCCGCGGCAAGGCTCCCCGCAAGGTGCTCGACCTCGGTGGTGGACCGGGTCTACTGGCCGAGCGCATGACGCGGCGCTGGCCTGAAGCCGAGGTCGCGCTGCTGGACAACGATCCCGTCCTCCGCGCGCTGGCACGGGCGGCGTTGTTTTCGAGGGCAACCCGGGCGTCCTGGCCGGCGACCATCTCGCCGATACGCCGGGCGCCGGCCGGGGAGAGGCTGAGCTCCTCCCGGGCCGGCGGCCGTGTCGGCCATGATCAGGCCGTGAGCTGCGCGCGGTGCGCGGTCAGAAAATCGGCCAGGCTCAGCGGGTCGGGGTTGTAGGCGCGCGCGGCATCGAGGTCGCGGCGGCCGAGGTACGACTCGGGGAACTCGGCGTAGTACTGGAACATGTTGCCCAGCTCCTCGGCGCCGGGGAAGCCGAAGCCCCGGAACTGGTCGTGGGTCGGCGGGCGGTAGGCCACCGGCTCGCCCAGGACCGTGCCGAGCGCGGCCGCCATCTGCTTGCCGGTCGCGTGGGCGCCGACGACCGGGATGGTGGCGCCGATCGTTTCCGCCGGCCGGCGCAGCACGTGCAGCGCCACCTGGCCGATGTCCTCCGAGGCGACGCCGGCGACGGGCGTGTCGCCGAGCGGCAGGTGCATGGCGAGCGTGCCGTCCGGGTCGCGCTGCGGCTTGGCCAGGCCGAGCAGGTTGTCCCAGTAGAAGGACATGAGCAGGTACGTGGCGGGTAGCCCGGACTTCGCGACCAGCGCGTCGGCCTCGCCGCCCTTGACGTCGAAGTGTGGCACCCGGTAGCCGTCGCCGATGACCGGCATCCGGTCGTCCCCGGGCTCGATCGCCTCGCGGGTGTCCTCGAGCGTCGACCACAGGACGTGCTGCAGGCCGGCTGCTCGGGCTGCGGCGACGATGTTCTCCACCTCGGTCAGTTCCCGGGCGGGGGAGCGGTGCTCCCAGTACGGCGTGACCAGGAACGCGCCGTACGCGCCCTCGAATGCCCGGCGCAGGCTGTCCTCGTCGCCGAGGTCGGCCTCCACCACTTGGGCGCCGAGCCGGGCCAGCGCTTCGGCCGCGGGGGAGCCGGCAATGCGGGTGACCGCCCGTACGGCGAATTCCCCGTCGGCCAGCAGCGCCCGCGCCACCGCGCCGCCCTGCGTGCCGGTCGCGCCGAGCACCGTGATGATGTTGCCGTGTGACATAGCAGTTCTCCTGTCGGGATGTGGGGTTCAGGCGACGATGACGGTCTTGCCGGCCAGCTCGCCGGCGGCGGCCCGGGCGTGCACGGTGGCCAGCTCGGCCAGTGGCACTCGCTCGGCCACGTCGACGCGCAGGTCGCCCGCGTCGACGAGCGATGCCAGGTGCGCGAGCTGACCGGCGTCGCTGCGGACGAAGAGGTCGATGCCGCGTACGCCCCGGGCCTCGTCCGACGGCGCGGGCATCCACACCGTCGTGTTGACCAGGACGCCGCCGTCGCGGATCAAGCCCGCCAGCGCAGTCAGCCGGTCCGGCTCGACCGGAGCCAGGTTGAGTGCGACGTCGACCGGCTCGGTGACCGCCTGAGCGACATCGGTGCTGGTGTAGTCGATGACCTCGTCGGCCGTGGGGACCGTGCCCGGCTTGGCCACCGCGATGACGTACGCGCCGGCGCTCTTGGCCAGTTGCACGGCGTATCCGCCGACCGCGCCGCCCGCGCCGTTGATCAGCACTCGTTGCCCGGCGGTGAGCTTGGCGTGGTCGAAGAGCGCCTGCCAGGCGGTCAGGCCCACAGTGGGCAGCGCGGCCGCGTCGGCCAGGGGAATGCTCGCCGGCGCCGGGGCCAGGATCCCGGCCGGCGCGAGGACGTACTCGGCGGCGGCGCCGTCGCCCGTCATCGGCAGGAAGCCGACGACCCGGTCGCCGGCCTGAACGGCGGTGACGCCCTCGCCCAGCTCCTCGACCGTGCCCGAGACGTCGATGCCGGGCGTGTGCGGCAGCGTCACCGGGATCGGGCCCTGCATGAAGCCCGCGCGGATGTTGCCGTCGACGCCGTTGAACGACGTCCCGGCGACCCGGATCAGCACGTGGCCGGCGCTTGGGGTGGGACGCTCGGTGTCCTCGTAGCGTAGGACGGCCGGGTCACCGTACTCGTGAAATCGCACTGCCTTCATCGGACGTTCTCCTTCTCGTGCGTGCTTCGTATTCGAAGCACTTCTTGACCATACGCCGCTTCGAATTCGAAGCAAGTAGGGATGATGTGACCTGCCTTACAGCAGTCGGCGGAGCTTCTCCTCGCTCCCCGAGCCGGGCACGGCGGTGAAGAAGAGCAGAACTTGGTGCAGGTCCGGATCCACCAGGACATGACGGTGCAGCTCCAGCTCGCCCAAGTGGGCGTGCTGATACCGCCGCAGGCGGGAGCCGGGCGTGACGCTCACCTCGGCCAAAAATCGATCTCCCAGCAGGGCCACCGCGGGACCGGTCCGCAGCAGCACGTCACCGGCCTGCGAGAACACGATCGCCGGATGATCCGCCAGACGCTCGACGAGGGCCACCATCAGAGGCCCGGCGCGTTCGCGCTCCACTGTGCTCACCTCCCGTCCGTTCCGGCCTGTTCAGCCTGGCGGGAACTCGGAGCACGGTGAATGGCGCGGTTATCCACGGACTTTTTATCCGTGGACAAACGGTCACATGGCGCTCAGGCGGCGGAGCTTCTCCTCGCTCGGTGAGCCGGGCTCGGCGAGGTACACCAGCAGTTCCTGTCCCTCGTCGGGATCGATCAGCCGCCGGGCGGTCAGCCATAGCTCGCCCAGCTCGGGGTGCCGGTAACGCTTGAGCTCGTGATGATGGACGACGCCCACCTCATGCCGCCGCCAGACCTCGGCGAACTCGGGGCTCACCGCCAGCAGCGCCTCGACGATCTCCCCGGCCGTTCCGGTGGGGTCGGCCGTGTACGCGGCGCGGATCTCCGCGGTGAAGACCCGGCCCCGGATGTCGTGATCCTCCGGCGGGAAGAGAGCCCGCTGGGCCGGATCGGTGAACCAGCGGTAGACCAGATAGCGGGCCATGCCCCGGTACCTGGTGTAGTCGCCGAGCAGGGCGACCGACGGCCGGGTCTGCAGCAGCGCCTCGCCGAACCGCGAGAGCACTGTCGCCGGGGTGTCCGACATGCGCTCGACGATGCGCCGCATGGCCGGGCTGGCCTGCTCGTCCCGCAGCGCGCGCCGCGGCGCCGAGTGCCCGCTGAGGTGGAACAGGTGGTCGCGCTCGCTCGGGCTGAGCTTGAGGGCACGGGCCAGGGCGGCCACCATCTGTTCCGACGGCATCGGGCCGCGCTGCTGTTCGAGGCGGCTGTAGTAGTCGGCCGACATGCCGGCCAGCACCGCCACCTCCTCTCGCCGCAACCCGCTGGTGCGGCGCCGGGAGCCCGCGGGCAGCCCGAGGTTCTCCGGTTGCAGCGCTTCGCGCCGGGCCCGGAGGAAGTCGGCCAGTAACGCTCGATCCATCTCGCAGTCCCTCACTCGGCCCGGTTGCGGCCGGTGCGCGGTCCGGCCGAGCGGGGCGGGACGGCCCGCATGTGCTGCCGCAGGCTGTTCACCTCCATCGGCGCGAAAGAGGCGCCGAGATGCTTCGAACTCACGCTGGAGGGCGGATCGCTCATGCGACGAGCTTACTTGCTTAGAATTTGAATGATTGTGGGCGATTCGCGAAACTGTGGGTCGCCGCGCACGCGACCGTGTCCCGCCGCGGTCCGCGGCGAGATCTCCGGGCGATCCGCGCCGGTCGAGCAGGCGCGGAGCTGAGCAGCTCCGGTGCCGGCGTGGCCGCCGTCGCGTCATCGGCGGTGTCTCCACCGTCAGCGCCTGAGCTGTCCGTTGAACGGACAACGCCTTGTGCAGCGGTCAGCCGGGGTCGCATCGTCTGCGGCCATGTACGACTACATCGTGTGCGGCGCGGGATCGTCCGGATCGACTGTTGCCGGACGGCTCGCGGAAGATCCCGGCGTGACCGTTCTGCTGATCGAGGCCGGCGGCGACGACAGCCGCGAGAGCATCCAGAACCCGGATCTGTGGCCGCTCAACCTCGGCACCGACGCCGTGTGGAACTTCACGACCGCCCCGAGCCCCGCGCTCGGCGGCCGCTCGCTCGACTACGCCATGGGCCGGGCGCTCGGCGGCGGCAGCAGCGTCAACGTGGCGAACTGGGTACGCGGTCACCGTAGCGACTGGGACCACTTCGCCGAGGTCACCGGCGACCCGGTGTGGGGCTTCGCTGCGGTGCGCGCGCTCTTCGAGCGGATCGAGTCCGGGCCGATGCGCCTGGAGGCCGCCACGCCACGGCATCCGCTCGGCAATGCGGTCCTTGACGCCGCGCAGGAAGCGGGCTTCCCGTTGTACCCGAATCCCAACGGCGCTCTCATGGAGGCCGAGCGAGGGTGCGCCCCTCCGCAGAAGATCGTCCAGGACGGACGGCGCCGATCACCGTACCGTGCCTACGTCGCCGAGCCGGACCGGCCGAACCTGACGGTGCTGACCGGCACCTCGGTCCGGGAGCTGCTCTTCGACCGCGACCGGGCCGTGGGCGTCTGCGTGAATGCGGCGGGTCCCGACCGGGACTTCTACGCCGGACGGGAGATCGTCCTGTCCCTCGGCGCGATCAACACCCCCAAGGTGCTGATGCTGTCCGGCATCGGTGATCCCGAGGAATTGCGTCGGCACGGGATTCCCGTACGCCGGAATCTGCCCGGTGTGGGCCGTAACCTCACCGACCACGCCCTCCTGCCGCTGGTCTGGCAGGCGACGCCGGGAGGCGACCCGGCGCCGCCCGGTGATGTCCGGGCGGCGTGCTTCTGGCAGCTCACCGCAGCCGCCGGCGATCCGCCGACGTTCATGTACCTCAACCCGGCTCCGGAGGGCGACGTCATCACCTTCGTGATCGGGATGCCGATGCGCGGCACGGGCCGGGTACGGCTGGCCTCCACCGACCCCGACGCCGCACCGATCATCGAGACCGGCTTCTTCACCGACCCCGCGGACATCGGCAGTGCGCTGCGTGCACTGGACACCGCCCGTGCCATCGGCAAGGCGCCGGCGCTACGCCCGTTCCTTTCCGCCGAGCTCCTGCCCGGTGCCGCCGACGCGGAGACCTATGTGCGCGAGAACGTCGAGACCTACTGGCACCAGAGCGGTACGGCACGCATGGGCCGCGACGAGCACGCGGTGGTCGACTCCCGGCTGCGTGTCATCGGCTGCGAAGGGCTACGCGTGGCGGACGCGTCGGTGCTGCCCAGCGTGACCATGGCGAACACCATGGCGCCCAGCGTGCTGGTCGGCGAGCAGGCCGCCGCCTTCATCAGCGCCACCACCTGACGCCACCCGCAAGGCGGCTGCCGGACGGGCCGGGGGAACGCCCTGGCCCGTCCGGCGGGCATCGCCTTCGATCGGGGGCGGCGGCTGATGGCCGATCATCCGCGGAGCGTGATCTGCTTATCACCGGCGCATGGACAAGCCGCGGACCGTGGTGGACGGCGCTTTCCGCATTCTGCACGCCTTGCCGGACGCCGGAGACTCCCGCCAGGTCACCCACCTCTCGGAGATCACGGGCCTGCCCCGGCCGACGGTGTACCGGCTGCTGGGCCAGCTGCGTGAGGCCGGCGCGGTGACCTTCACCGATCGGCGCTGGCAGCTCGCGACCGGGCTGGTCGGGCTCGCGCGACGAGTGGAGCCCCATGCGGGCTTGCGCCGGCCGGCCGCGGACGTGTTGCGGGTGCTGCGGCAGCAGACCGGGGCGACCGTCTCGCTCGTCGTGTCCTCCGGCGACGATCCGGTGGTGCTGGAGATCGTCCCGGGCCAGGAGGCGATGCCGGCCGACGCGCGGCCGGGCTTCGTGCTGCCCTCGTTCACCGCGGCCGGCATCGTGCTGCAGCCGGCTCGGCTGACCTCGCCGGCCGGCGTCGCCGTGGACCACCGCGATATCTGGGACGGTCTGAGCTGCTACGCCGTGCCGATCAAGCTGCCCGGCGGGCACGCCGCTCTGCAGATCGCCACCGCCTCGCAGCGGGCCGAGAGTTTCGCGGGTGTCATGCATCACGCCGCTGTCGCGTTGAGCCGCCACGTCATCGGGTGACGGCCGGCGCCGCGGACGATGCCCGCGGCACCGCCCTTCACGATTCGGCCGCAGCCTCCGGTGGTGCCGCGGGGCGCTGGGCAGCACTGCCGGAGGCGATCCGCGCCTCGAGGCCGTCCAGCAGTGCCGCCAGGCCGAACTCGAACTCGTCGCGGTTGCTCACGCGGGAGATCACATCGGCATGGGCGGTCAGGAGCGGATGCTGGTGCGGATCCAGGCTTTCGTACAGCCGGCGGCGCATGCTCTGCTCCCGCGGGTCGGTGTTGTCGAGGCCGAGGCCCAGCAGCGCCGAGCCGATGGTAAACGTGGCGAAGACCGACGCGGTGGTGTGGGCGTCGCGGACGTTGAGCCCGATGGACATGTACTGGTGGATGGAGAATTCGATCCCGGCCAGGGCCATCGGGCTGAGCCGTTGCGTGCCACGCAGGAACGGGACGAGTCCCGGGTGGGCGAACAGGAACTCCCGGAACGAGCGAGCCTGCCATTCCAGGCTCTGGCGCCACGTCAGGTCCGCGGGTGGCGGTTGCAGGCCCATCCCCAGCGCGCGGTCCATGGCGACGACCACGAGTTCGTCGCGGCTGCTGACATGCCGATACAGCGCTGCCTGGCTGCATTGCAGGTGCTGGGCGACGCGGCGCATGGTCAGCGCCTCCGCGCCTTCGGCGTCCAGCACGACCAGTGCGGCGTCGGCGATGAGGTCGAGCGACAGCATTCGCTTGCGTCGTGCGCGGTCGCCGGTGTTTCTGGCCCGTGCCAGCCACCAGGCCGCGGAGCCGACCTGGATCGGCGGGGCTTCCTCCATGCGTGCTCCATCTCTCAGCGGCAGAACCGATCTTGCTAAGCAAACAACGTTCACTTAGTCTAAGTGAACGTTGTTCACTCAAGGCGTGCCTCGGAGGACATTATGCTCGCGGTCAGGAACACCGGCGCCGGGATCGAGGCCGTCACCTGCGACGCACCCTCGGGCTCCGGTGTGCGGCTGCGGGTGGCCTCGGCCGGCATCTGCGGGTCCGACCTCGCCTTTGCCGCCATGGGAAGACGCGACTACACGTACGGCCATGAGATAGCCGGCACGACGGACGACGGCCGGGCCTGGGCAGTCGCGCCGTTGTTGTACTGCGGTGCCTGCCCGCAGTGCGCGAGCGGCCACATCCAGCGCTGCCAGGGGGAGGCTGCCGCGGTCCTGGGAATATCCCGGGACGGTGGGATGGCCGAGGAGATCATCGTCCCGGAATACATGTTGATCCCGGTACCGGCCGGCCTGCCGGTGACGGACGGTTGTCTGGTCGAGCCGGGATCGGTGGCCTGGCACGGGATCCGCCGCGCCGCGCCGGTCGCCGGGGAACGCGTAGCCGTCGTCGGCGGCGGAACCGTCGGACTGCTGGCCGCCGCTGCTGCCCGCCGGATGGGCCTGACGGCCGACATCGAGACGCGCTACGCCCATCAGGCACGCGCCGCGGAGAAGCTGGGCGCGGGGCTCACGGACGGTGAATACGACGTAGTCGTCGACGCTGCGGGAAGTCCCGGCGCGCTGGCTCGATGCGCCGAGCTGGCCAAGCCGGGCGGCCGGGTCGTGATCCTCGGCGTCTACTTCGACACCGCCGTGCTCCCTGGCCCGACGAGTCTGATGAAAGAACTCACCTACATCAACGCCATGGCCTACGACCACCGCGAGTTCGCCGATGTGGCCGCGATGCTCGCCGACCGGCCGGAAATCGTCGAAGCGGTGGTGACGCACCGGTTCCCGCTGACCGACGCGGCCGAGGCGTTCCGGGTGGCCGGCGACCGGTCCGCCGGTGCCATCAAGGTCGTCATGCATCCATGAGAGTGCGCCGGGCCCGGACGTGGTTCGCGGCGCGGCAAGGCTGACGCCGCCGCGAGTGCCGGTCGCCCTGTAGCTGCGCGAAGGCGAACGAATCGCTACCAACGAAGGAGTGCGCCATGTCGAAGACCTGGTTCATCACCGGTACGTCATCCGGCTTCGGCCGGCAGCTCACCGAACAACTGCTCCAGCGGGGCGACCGGGTCGCTGCCACCGCGCGCCGTCCGGAAACCCTCGACGACCTCGCTGCGAAGTTCGGCGACCTGCTGTGGCGTGCCGCGCTGGACGTCACCGACACCGCCGCCCTGCGGGAGGTCGTCGGGCGCGCGTTCGCCGAGCTGGGCCGGATCGACGTCATCGTGGCCAACGCCGGCTACGGGCTCTTCGGGGCGGCCGAGGAGCTCAGCGACGAGCAGATCGACCGGCAGATCGCCACCAACCTGACGGCGCCCATTCAGCTCGCCCGGGCTGTGACCCCGCACCTGCGCCGTCAGGGTGGCGGGCGGTACATCCAGATCGCGAGCATCGGCGGACAGATCGCCTTCCCCGCGATGAGCTTGTATCACGCCACCAAGTGGGGCATCGAGGGCTTCTGGGAGTCGTCCGCGCCCGAGCTGGCGCCGTTCGGCATCGACGTGACGATCGTCGAGCCCGGCGTCTCCCGCACCAATTTCGGCGGCAGCAGCGGGGTGCTCGGTGCGGCGATGTCCGATTACGCCGACGGTGCCTCCGGGCAGCTGCGCAAGAGCCTGTCCGGCGAGCTGCCTCCGCTGCCCGCCCCCGGCGACCCCGCAAAGATCGCCGCCGCCATCATCGCCTCGGCCGACCGGTCCGGCGCGCCGCTGCGCCTGACGCTGGGCTCCGATGCGTACGAGCTGGCCACCGCCGCCGTGCGAAACCGTCTCGACGCCCTCGAGGCCGGCCGTGAGCTGGCTTACTCCACCGATGCCGACGACGTCGTCCACCCGGGGCCCGTCGCCTAGCCCTGCACCGTCCAGCTCGTCAACGCCGTCAACGGCCAGAAAGGGCTCGCCATGTTCGATTTTCACGGTAAGACCGTCCTGATCACCGGCGCCACCGGCGCCCTCGGCGTTGCTCTGGCCGGCGGGTTCGCCACGGCCGGCGCGAACGTCGTGGTCGCGGGCCGTAAGGGTTTCGACGAGGTCGCCCACAACACGGGCGGCACGAGCATCGGCGTACGCCTCGATGTGAGCAGCGAGACCGACTGGGCCGCGGCGATCGCCCGCACCGAGGAGACGTTCGGGCCACTCGACGTCCTGATCAACAATGCCGCGTACCTGAAGGTCGGCACCACCGAGAGCATCGCGGTCGACGACTTCCGCACCGTCATCGACACCAACCTCACCGGCGCGCTGCTCGGCATCCGCGCCGCGGCGCCGTCGATGCGCAAGGCCGGCGGCGGCGTCATCGTCAACGTCAACTCGATCGCCGGGCTTTCCGCCGCACCCGGCCTCGTCGCCTACAGCAGCAGCAAGTGGGCCCTGCGCGGCTTGCTGCGCGCTGCCGCCAAGGAACTGGCCCGCGACAACATCCGGGTCAACGCCGTGCACCCCGGCATCATCGAGACGCCGCTCGCCTACGGCCCCGACGGCCGGCCCCTGGTTCCCGTGCAGGACCTGCCCATCCCGCGCAACGCTGACCCGTCCGAGATCGCCGACTTCATCTTGTTCGCGGCGTCCGACCACGCCCGCTTTGCCACCGGCTCAGAATTTCTCGCCGACGGCGGCTTCATGCTCGGCCCCGTCGCCTCCTGACCGTTTCGCCCGCATCCACTTCGCACACCCCTCACCGGGAGGCTTGCCATGAAGGCAGTGCGTTTTCATGAGTTCGGCGATCCGGACGTCCTGCGCTACGAGGAGATCGACCGCCCCGTCCCTGGCACGGGTCAAGCCCTGGTCCGGGTCGCCGGGTCGTCGTTCCACGGGGTCGACGGCACCATCCGCGCGGGCTTCATGCAGGGCCCCATTCCGGTGACGCTGCCGCACACGCCCGGCATCGACGTGTCCGGCACGGTGTACGCGGCTTCGACCTGTTCGTCCGCAGCGACGCCGCCCAACTGACGCGCCTGGCCGAACTGGTCGACGCGGGCGAGCTGCACGTGAACGTCGCACAGCGATTCCCGCTGCCGGATCTGGCGCTTGTGCACACGCAGACCGCCGCCGGTGCCCTGCACGGAAAAACCGTCATCATCCCCTGACCAGCACAACCCAGGACGAAGAAGGAGTCTCCGATGCTTCCCGACGATGACCTGTCTCGTTCCCTCACCGTGGCTGACCCGGACGATCCCGGCACGACCTACATCTCACTGGTGGGCAACACCTACGGCATGTTGATCACCGGTGACCAGACGAACGGCAAGTACTGCCTGATCGACATGCGCGTGCCCGACGGGGGCGGACCGCCGCCACACCGCCACGACTTCGAGGAGATGTTCACCATCCTCGAGGGAGAAATCGAGTTCACCTTCCGCGGCGAGAAGCGCACCGTGCGAGCTGGATCCACCGTCAACATCCCGGCCAACGCTCCGCACAACTTCCGTAACGTCTCTGGCGCCCCTGCCCGCATGCTCTGCATGTGCACGCCCGCGGGCCAGGACGAGTACTTCACGCGGATCGGCGATGTCGTCGCCGGGAAGGACGCCTCGCCGCCGCAGCTCTCCGCCGACGAACTCGCGGAGCGCCGCCGGCGCGCGGGCGAACTGGCCTCCGCCTTCCGAAGCGAATTCCTGTAGGCGAACGGGCACCAGGGGCCCCCAGGAACGGCAGGAGGCCATGGCCGCCCAGCGACTCGTCCAGGCCGCGCTGTTCGGTCAGGTCGAGGACTGAGCAGCCGCCGTCACCATGAACGGGGTGGCTGAGGCACTGCACGGCACTGCCGGGGCTCAGTCCTCGGCGGTGCCGTGGTCATCTGCGAGCTATTGCGTTACGCGCTCGTTGGAGCCCAGCGCCGGCTTCGCGGTAGTCGGGTCGCCCTCGTCGTCATCGGGCGGCGTTCCCCCGTGTGTCCCGGACCGGCGACGGTTCGCCATCCATCCGGGAAGACGATCGGTCGAACAGCGCCCGCACGACTGATGGCAGACTCATCCAACGGCGGGGATCCCGGTTCAAGGCTGTCGTGGAGTGACAATCCTTGATGTCGAGACCCCGCCGTCTCCCCACAACACGCTTGACACCCGCCGCGGAACCCTGACCACCCGGCATTGCCGCTAGCGCGTCCCGGCCGGCGTGCGGCTCAGCCGGAATGCCCCGGCGAGCAGCTCGTAGGCGCGGACGCGGTCGCTGGTCCGGGGCGCGAGGGTGTTGACGACCAGCTCGGGCACGACGTGATGCGCGGCGAGGTCGAGCAGCTGGTCACGGACGGTGGCCGCATCACCCACGACGACGGCCTCCCGGTTGGCGATGGTGCGCCGGCGCTCCGCGGCTGTCCAGGGATGCCGGTCGGCGTAGCCCGGCGACGGCAGGGGCTCGTCCGCGCCGAGGTCTTTGCGTGATCGCCACACCAGATAGTCAGCGGCCTGCTCCTCGGCCTCCGCTGAGGTGCGTGCCACGAAGACGCGTACGGCGAGGGTGGTGTGCGGGGTGGAGGCCGCGGCGCGGTAGCTGCGCAGAGCCTGCCCGGCCGCCGCGGGGTTGAGGAAATGTCCGAAGCAGTAGCGGAGATTGCGCAGGCCGGCGCCGGGGGACAGGAAGGCGCCGTGGGCGACGCCGGGCAGCTGGAGGTAGCGCAGGGCGACGCCGGCCCGGTCGAGGCGGGCCCGGTAGCCCCGCACGTCGTCCAGGACGGGGTCGAGAGCGCCCACGGCGATGACGGCGGGGGCCACGCCGCGGACGTCGGCGGCCTCGGCCGGGGTGCTGTAGAGCCCCGGGGCCGCCGGTGTCGTGCCGCGGTAGGAGCGCCAGGCCTCGGCCAGCGCGGCGGGCTGCGGGAACGCGCCCGGGTCACGGTGGAAGGACGCGGCCCGGCAGGACGGGTCGATGGGCGGGTACGCCAGCAGCTGCGCGGTCAGCGCCTCGTCCCGGTCCCGGAGCACCAGGGCCGCGCAGGCCGCGATCGTGGCACCGGCGCTGTCCCCGCCCACCGCGACGCCCGTGCCGTCGGCTGCCGCGCACCGGCGGGCCCAGGCGAGCGCCGCCAGTACGTCCAGCAGTGCCGCCGGGTGCCGGTGCCGGGGCGCCAGGCGGTAGTCGACGCTGACGACCGCCGTCCCGGCGGCCACGGCCAGCTCGGCGCAGGCATGATGCCACGCGTGCGCCGAGCCGGCGTGCCAGCTGCCGCCGTGCGCCCAGACCAGCCAGCCGATGGGTTCGCCGGCCGGCACGATCACGCGGACGGGAACGGATGCCGGCCGGTCGGGGGCATCGCAGGCGGTGGCGAACCACGTGATCGAGCCACGGTCGCGGATCACTGTCAGGCGCTCGCCGCCGGGGCCACCGTTGCCCGGGGCGCGCGCAGGAACGCCACGACGGCCACCGCGGTGAGCGTGCACATCCCGGCGTTGACGGCGACGGCGGTTCGTACCGCGGTGAGGATGGTGCCGGCGGTCTCGCTGCCCTGTGCCGCGAGCGAGGCACCCAGCACGGCGGACATGATCGGGATGCCGAGCGTGATGCCGATCTGCTGGCTCATGGTGGCCAGCCCGGCGGCCAGGCCCTGTTCTCCGTCGGGCAGCCCGGAGGTGGCCGTGACCATGAACCCGACGATGGCCACCAGGTTGGCGACGCCGCCGACGAAGGTGGCGACCAGCAGCAGCGGCATCCAGCCGGAGTCCGCGCCGAGCAGCACCAGCACCAGCGTCGCGACGGCCTGCACGGTCATGCCGAGGGCGATGGCCCGGGGCGGGTGGCCGACCCGGCCGATGACCTTGGGGCCGAGCACGCCGCCGAGGACCGTGCCCAGGCCGAGCACCGCGAAGGACAGCCCGGCGGTCAGGGGCGAGAAGCCGAGGACCTCCTGCAGGTAGAGAGTCAGGACGAAGACCAGCGAGGTCTCGGTGGCGAAGGCGAGCAGGCCGGCGATGTTTCCCCACGCCACGCTGTGGCGGCGCAGGATCGGCACGGGTACCAGCGGCGCGGCGACCCGGCGCTCGACGGCGAAGAAGAGCACGAGCAGGACCGCGCCGGCCAGCAGCGCGCCCCACGCCCGCGGGGTGGACCAGCCGTGTTCCCCGGCGCTGGTGAGCCCGAAGACCAGGGCGAGCAGCCCGGCGGTGACCGTCACGGCGCCGGGCACGTCGAGGCGGGGACGCTGCGCCGGGCGGCTTTCCGCGAGCACGAGCGGCGCGACGGCCAGCACGGCGGCGGCGACGGCGACGTTGATGAAGAACGCCCAGCGCCAGCTCAGCAGGTCGGTCAGGACCCCGCCGAGGATTGCCCCGGTGGTGAAGCCCGCGGCCATGAGCGAGCCGTTGAGCCCCAGCGCGCGCTCGCGGCGCGGGCCCTCGGGGAACGAGGTGGTGAGCAGGGACAGGGCGGCGGGCGTCACCGCGGCGGTGGCCAGGCCCTGCGCGGCGCGGGCGGTCAGCAGCAGCGCCGGGTCACCGGCCAGGCCGCCGGCCAGGGAGGAGACGCCCAGCAGGACGATGCCGCCCAGGAACAGCCGGCGCCGGCCGACGATGTCGGCGATCCGGCCGAACAGCAGCGTGAAGCCCGCCGCGCACAGGGCGAACGACGTGGCGACCCATTGCAGCGAGGCGAGGGAGAAGCCGACGTCGGCGCCGATGGCGGGCAGCGCGACGTTGAGGATGGAGAAGTCCACCGCCAGGGTGAAGCTCGCCGTCAGCAGGACGGCGAGCACCAGCCGGTCGCGACCGGTCATGGCATCGGCCGGCGCATACCGGCCGGCGGGTGGTGCCGATTCCGTACGGGTCATGGTGGCACCCTCGCGCGGGCGTCGGGTAGCAGCCAGACCCCTGCTCCGACTAGGCAGCGGCTGACTGGTACTGACAAGGACAGGCAGATTCCCGTGACCATGGGCAAGATGGGAGTCATGCACAGTGACCACGGGGGCCGCGGCGAGCTGGCCGACTTCCTGCGCAGCCGGCGAGCGCGGGTGCGTCCCGAGGACGTGGGGCTGACGTCGCACGGCCCGCGCCGGGTGCCCGGGCTGCGCCGGGAGGAGCTGGCCCAGCTGGCCGGCGTGAGTCCGATCTATTACACGCGCCTGGAGCAGGGGCAGAGCACCAACGCCTCCGCCTCGGTGATCGAGGCCATCGCGCGGGCGCTGGCGCTGACCGACGACGAGCGCTCCTATCTGCACGAGCTCGCCCGGCCGCGCCCCGCCCGGCAGCCCCGCCGGGCGCGGCCCGACACCGTGCGGCCCGGCGTCGAGCAGCTGATCGCCGCCATGCTTGACGTCCCGGCGCTGGTGCTGGGCCGGCACAGCGAGGTGCTGAGCTGGAACGACCTGGCTCATCTGCTGTTCGCCGGGCACTACGACCGCGCCGCGCCGAGCCGCCCGGCGCAGCGGCCTAACCTCACCCGGATGCTGTTCCTCGACCCGCACACCCGGGAGCTCTACCGGCGCTGGGACGAGGAGGCGGGCCGCGCGGTCGCGACCCTGCGCGTGACCGCGGGGCGCAGCCCCGACGACGCCGCGCTGACGGCTCTGATCGGCGAGCTGATCGTCAAGAGTCCCGAGTTCGCCGCCTGCTGGGCCAAGCACCCGGTGCAGGTCTGCGGCTCCGGCACGAAGTATCTGCACCACCCCGTCGTCGGTGATCTCGAGCTGCAGTTCGAAGCGCTGCACCTGCCCGGGGACGACGGGCACCGGCTGCTGACCTACAGCGCGGCGCCGGGCTCGAGCCACGCGGCGGCGTTGCAGTTGGTCCGTGCCTCCACCCCGGCGAGCGTCGGCCGCGTCCCGGGGCCGGCGCAGGGGGCGCCCGCCCGCCGCGGCTGAGGCGCTGACGGCCGAGGCCAAGCGTCTCCAGTGAGCCGTCGATCGCGGCGACTGCCTCGTCGTAGCTCTTGTTCTCGGCCGCCAGTTTCGTGGAGACGAACAGTTCGTTGCGGGGTACGCCGCTGGTGCGCACGCCTTCGCCGACGCCGCGCTCGTTGCCGTACGCCTGAGCGGTGTCGATGTTGCGGTATCCGAGGGTGACGGCGTCCCGGACCGCCTGGGCGGCCTTGTCGTCGTCGATGAACCAGGTGCCGAGGCCGAGCTTGGGGATGCGTACCGCGTTGGCCAGGGTGTATGTCTCGTCGAGGATCATGGTGTCTCCTAGCGGTTCTTCAGGACGTCGTCGAGGATCGTGGCGGCGGCGTCGCCCTGGGGCTGTCCGACTTCGGTGCGGATCACCTGTACGAGGCCGCGCAGCTGGGCCTCGGTGAGGCCGGTGTTGAGGCCGATGCCGACGTGCGAGCGCAGTTGCGACTCCGTGCCGGTCAGCGTGGCCAGCGCGGCGATCGTGGCGATTTCGCGGCTTCGCCAGTCGAGGTTGTCGCGGGCGAAGATGTCGCCGAACAGGTGGGTCTTGAGGTATTGGTCGATCGCCGGGGCGAAGTCGAACACCGGCCCGGTGACCGGGGCGCCGGACAGTGCGGTCTGGTTCTTGGTGCCGAGCCCGAGGAGGTCGGTGCCTTCGGGCAGCGGGGTGGGCTCGGGGCCGAGTTCGTCGGTGCCGCCCCGCTCCTCGACCACGGTCATGAAGGTGCCGAGGGCGTTGAGCGCGCGCGGGAAGCCCGCGTACGCGTACATCTGCACCAGCACTTCCTTGATCTGGTTGACCGTCACGCCGGCGTCGAGGGCCTCGTTCAGCGCCGTACGCAGACGCGGCTGATCGCCGGCGGCGGTGAACGCGCCGACCGTGCCGATGGCGGCGTGCTGCGCGCTGAGGTCGCCGTGGTCGTCTTCCCCGGGCGTCGAGGCGTTGTATTGCTTGTCTGTCACTTTTTCCTTCCAAGTTGCGTTCTGTCCGTCGCGAACGCCGGTCAGGGCCATGTGGGTCAGGACGCTGTCGGGGGCGGCGCCGTGCCAGTGCTTGACGCCGGGCGGGCACCAGACCACGTCTCCGGCGCGGACCTCCTGCACGGGCTCGCCCCACTGCTGGGTGCGGCCGACGCCCTCGATGACCACGAGGCGCTGGCCGGTCGGGTGCGAGTGCCAGGCCGAGCGGGCGCCGGCTGGAACGTCACGTACGCGCCGGAGTACGGCTGGTCCTTGGTGTCGCCGAACAGCGTCTGAACACGTACGTCGCCGGCGAAGTTCTCCGCCGGGCCCGCGCTGGTGCTCTGGTCCTGGCTGTGGGTGATCGTCTGCTTCTTGCGGTTCGCGGCTGCCGCCGGGGCGCCGGCCAGAACAAGCAGAGGTAGCGCCAGTGCGGCGACTGTCTTCCTCACGATTGCCTCCGAGTCGGTTCCGGGATGCGGGTTCTGCGTGCCCGGCGCCCGGCGGCGAAAACCGCGGGAGGGGTGTCCTGGCAGAACACCCTTCGCCGGTCAGCCGGGTTCGGCGCTGTAGGCGGTCAGCGTCAGCCCGGGATCGGCCGGCAGCGGCATGGCCTCGACATGGATTTCCACATGCCCCACGACCGGGTGGCGGAAGGTCTTGAGGCCGGACTGGTGCAGCCGTACGTGGGTCACGGCCCGCTTCCGTGCGCAACAGCGCCACCGTCGTGTCGGCGGCGGCGTCGAGGAAGCAGAACCGGGGGCCAGGTTCACTGGTTGCTGGGAGTCGACGAAAGCAACCTTCATCGCCACGGACGGTCCAACTCCGCCGCGAAGAAAGACGCCGCGGACTTCAGGATCTGATCCGCCCGCCGCAACTCACGATTCTCCCGCTCCAACGCGGACCATGCGTTCCTCCAGTCCGCCCAGCGCAGCAGCCGCTGCATCCCGGCCGGCGACAGGCCCACGGCCTGCTCAGCGAGGTTTACCCGTTGGGCGGTAACCCGCCATGAGTTCGTTCAGCTGGCACGTCCCCTCCCTCAGTGGTCGCCCCTCGCCCGCACCGCGGAAGAAGTACGCCAAGCGGGCGGCGTTCCGCGTGCTGTCCGGGCGGCATTGTCCGCTGACTCCTCAATGGTCTCAGGATTTCGTCGCAGGGTCACTTCGAGGGTTGGCAGACCGTGAATCATGGTGCTGTCGCGCCAGAGTGGCTTGTGCTGGTCGTGGGCCAGCTCGATGGAGGAGAACTCCCGCAGCAGGGTCCGCAGCGCGATGTCTGCCTCGAGGCGAGCCAGCGGCGCGCCGAGGCAGTGGTGTATGCCGCGCCCGAACGCGAGATGCCCGCTGCCCTTGCGCGTGAGGTCGAGGCGATCCGGGTCGGTGAAATGCGCGGCGTCCCGGTTCGCGGCAAGCAATGAGATCATGACGCGCTCACCGGCGGGGATTTCCGTTCCCCCGACCTGTACGGGTTCGGACGTGAAGCGAGTCGTGGCGATGTGAGCCGGGCTGCTGAGACGGAGAAGTTCCTCGACGGCGCCCGGCACGAGAGCCGGGTCCTGCCGAAGTTCCGCCAGCTGTTCGGGGGTTCGCAGGAGCGTCCACACGCCGGTCCCGATCAGGTTGGTGGTGGTCTCGTGTCCCGCCACGAGCAGCAAACAGGCCATTGAGGTCAGTTCGGTGTCGGTGAATCTGTCGGCCCCGTCGGACACGTGCACGAGATCGGAAAGGGGGTCCCCGGAAGGATGAGCGCGCCGCTGCGCCACCAGATCCGACAGATAGTCGAGCAGTGCCTGGGCATCCGCTTCCGTACGATCGGTGAAGGCGGAGGTGACCGACTCGGACCACCGTTTGACGTCGGCGCGGTCCTGGACGGGCACCCCGAGCAGCTCGCAGATCACGGTGATCGGCAACGGAGAGGCGAAGGCGGCCAGCAGGTCAACCGGTCCCGGCGTGGGAATCGCGTCCAAGAGTTCGTCCGCGATCTGCTGGATCCGAGGCCGCAGTCGCGCGACGGTGCCCGCCGTGAAGGCCTTGCCCACCAACCGCCGCAGCCGGGTGTGCTGAGGAGGATCCATGGCCAGCATGTGCGAGACGAGCGCTTCGGGGATTCGCGGCGACGCTCCGGCACTGTCCCCCACCTCGCCCGTATCGCCCGCGGCATCCGTCGCGTCCGGGCGCGGGTCGGCCTTGTGCAGCCGGGGATCGGCGAGCAGGCTGCGCGCTTCCTCGTATCCGACGATGAACCACCCGCGCGATCCGTCGGGGAACACTGCGGGAAACGCCGGCGCCGGATAGGGACCGCGCGGTTCGTGAAGATCGGCCGAATGGAGCACAACAGGCTCTGTGCGGGAATTCATGAAGATCAACTATGCGTCGCGGCTCCGGCTTGCGGTAGCGGTCCGAGAGCATCGATGCCATGCCGGATGCGCATGGCAGAGGTGGCAGCATGGGTGTGGTGCACAACATGAGCCTTCGTCAGCTGGGTTATCTGGTGGCGGTCGCCGATGAGGGTGGTTTCAGTCAAGCGGCGCAGCGGTTGCACATGACGCAACCAGCGTTGTCACGGGCAGTGCAGCTTCTGGAACAGACGCTGGGTGTTGCTCTGGTCGTGCGTGTGCACCGGGGAGTCGAGCTGACGGCCGCCGGAGAAGTTCTGGTGGCGAGGGCTCGGGTCATCGCCGACCAGGTGGAGTCGGCCGTGCTGGCGACCCGGGCGGCCGCCGACGGCGAACCGGATGTGCGCGTGAGTACGCAGGGCTGCGAACTGACCATCCTGCAGGGCCTGATCCGCACCTTCGGCGACTGTTTTCCCGACGTGGTGGCTGCACCCTTCGTCACGGAGCGAGCCGTGGACATGGTGGTCACCGGCGACGCCGACCTCGCGCTTGTCCGCGGACCCTTCGATGATCGAGGTACGGACAGCGAAGTGCTCGACTCGCATCCACGCGTCGCTGTCCTGCCGGTCACCCACCCCTTGGCGTCTCGCGGGTCGATCTCGCGAGCCGAGCTCGCCGCCGATCCCGTGATCGGATGGCCGGTTCCGAGCCCGGCCGAGCGCGCCTACTGGCTGGGCGCCGACGGATACGCCGGCACGGTGATCCCCGGCCCCGAGGTGCGGGACCTGTTCCATCTGATCAACCGCGTCCAGGCCGGCGAGGCGGTCGCGTTCCTGCCCGCCCGGGTCCAGCAGGCTATGGCCATACCACCGGACATCCGGCTGGTGCCGGTCACGGACCTGCTGCCGGAGCAATTGCGCCTTGTCTGGCCCGCTCAGGAAACCTCGCCCTCGGTGGCTCGTTTTGTCCGGCACGCGGCATCGCAGTACGAACCGGAATGACAGGGTCCACACAACCGCTCGGACTCGACCATGGCTGCTCGCTGTCCACGGACAGCGAGCAGCCATGGTCACGCGGGCCGGAGCGGATCTCCTGCTGGAGTACCAGCCGGTCGGATTGGTCAGCGGGCCAGCTGACGGTGGATCAGAGCTGCCACATCGCCGGTCCGGCTCAGGTACGCGGAATGGCTGGTCGGCCACGTCTCGGTTGTCGAACAGCGAGACGCGAAGGTCGTCACCAGCTCGGGCACGATGGCCCGATCCTTGCTACCGGCCAGATAGAAAGTTCGGGTGTCCTTCCAGGTGGCGACCGTGGGAACGGCAGCGAAGATCGACGGAGGTTCGGGCCGCAGCAGCGACACCGCGAGCGCTGCGGTCTCGTCGTCACAGTCGGCGTAGAGCCCGGCGCGGGCGCCGTCCTCGTCGAGGCGCAGCAGTCCTTCGCCGTCGACGGTGACAGGCAACGGCGCACCGGGGACTCCGGTCCGGCGTTGCACGTCCTCGATCAAACTCTGCGGCGACTCGCCGGCGTCGAGCACCCAGGCAGAGAGGAAGAGCATCGAGGCGGCCCCCCGTACGGTTCCCGCCGTGATGCCGCCGTTGGAATGCGCGACCACCAACGGCAGCCGTGGTGAGCTGTCCACGATGTCTTGGACAACTTTGTGACTTTCGGGCAACGAAAGCCCACCCAGATCGGGAACCTCCACCGTCAGCCCGTCACGCTCGAGCCGGTCGACCAGAGCGCGAAAGTGTGCAGGTTGATGCCAGGCGCCGTGGCAGATGATCACGTCAGTCATAGCAGTATCCTCAATACGATGATTTGTCGGATCCGGCCCGCTGGTCCGGCCGGGCCGGGGATCCCAATAGCGGAAGACGGGAGTCTGGTCGTTCGTGGGACGAGGACGGATCAGCGAGCCTCCGGACCGATGTACGAGCGCATGATGGCGTCGATCCGTGGCTTGGTCTTTGTGG
>NZ_JAUQWH010000113.1 GCF_030757795.1 Actinoplanes oryzae | reverse complement strand
CAGGACGACAACCCGTCGCGCTCGGTCGGTGAACCGCTCGAACATGCCCTCGTGCTCCTCACGTGCCGTGCGCCAATGCTGAGCTTGTCCCAACAGCTGGCGGGGCCAGCGCACGAGCATCGGTGATGCCCGTGCTGTCACTACTCTATCGCCGCCGGGTGACTCTGCCGGGTCGTCGAGCCCGGCCGGGACGTCCCGCGCCGATGATTTCCCCAACTTCGCACGCTCAACGGCTGTTCCCCACCCCCGCGAAGTACGCGCACAGCGAAATCGGCGTTGTCCACAGGCTGTGGACAACGCCGTCCACAGCTGTGGATAACTTACGCACGGGCGCCGAAGGTCCAGCGAAAAAGCAGCAGGGCCCGCCGCGCCGGAGCGCTGCGGGCCCTGCTCAAGATCGGTTCCGGCTCAGCGGCCGGGACCCTTCGCGTGGAACTCGTCCACGATCTCCTGCGGGATGCGGCCCCGGTCGGAGATCTCCTTGCCGTTCTTCTTGGCCCACTCGCGGATGGCCTTGTTCTGCTCGCGGTCGGCGGTCGCACCGCCGCGCCCACGGGCCGCCCGGCCGCCCACGACCACCCCGCCGCGGGCGACCTTCGATCCGGCACCGACGTACGGCGCGAACACGTCGCGCAATTTCGCGGCGTTCTTGTCGGACAGGTCGATCTCATACTGAATGCCGTCGAGGGCGAACTTGACCGTCTCGTCGGCATCACCACCGTCGAGGTCGTCGACCAGCTTGTGAATGATCTGCTTGGCCACGCGCCGTTATCCTCCCTGAAACCACGTTCACTCGTCTCACACACAATCCCCACCGCAGACAATAACGCCGGTCCGGCGTGATCCGTCAATGCGGGTCGCGATATCGACGCGCGACACGGCCAGGGATCGGTCGATGGTTTCCCGAATGCCCCGGCGCCGTTTCCCATTCCGGCGACCGGGACCGAGAGAAGACGAGGGCGTGTCAGAGACAACGCGGAGAGTCACAAAGGAAAATCATCCGCCCTGGCCGACATTCCGCTCATAAACCATGCGCAGCCCGATCAGCGTGATCATCGGCTCGTACGCGGTGATCGTGCGGCACTCGTCCTTGACCAGCCCGGCAAGGCCGCCCGTGGCGATCACGGCACTCACCTCGCCGCCCAGCTCGGCGGTCATCAGCTCGACGATCCGGTCCACCTGGCCGGCCACGCCGAAATAGAGGCCGGACTGCAGGCACTCGACCGTGTTCTTGCCGATGACCGAGCGCGGGGCGGCCGGTTCCACCTTGCGCAACTGGGCGGCGCGGGCGGCCAGGGCGTCGAACGAGATCTCGATGCCGGGCGCGAACGCACCGCCGAGAAACTCGCCGCGGGCACTGATGACGTCGAAATTGGTGGTCGTGCCGAAGTCGACGACGATCGACGGCCCGCCGTAGAGCGCGTGCGCGGCGAGGGTGTTCACGACCCGGTCCGCGCCGACCTCCTTGGGATTGTCGATGGCGAGCTGGACGCCGGTCTTGACGCCGGGCTCGACGATGACATTCGGCACGCCCCGGTAGTAACGGCCCAGCATCGACCGCAGTGTGCGCAACGCGGCGGGGACGGTGGAACAGGCGGCGACGCCGGAGATCTCGACCGCGTCACCGGCGAGCAGCCCCCGGAACATCAGGCCCAGCTCGTCGGCGGTCGCCCGGGCGTCGGTCTTGATGCGCCAGTTGTGCACCAATTTGTCGCCGTCGAAGGTGGCGAGAACCGTGTTCGTATTGCCGATGTCGATGCAGAGAAGCACGTGACGACCTTAGATCAGGGGCGCAGATCGAGCGCGATGTCGAGGATCGGCGAGGAATGTGTCAGCCCGCCGACCGACAGATAGTCGACACCCGTCGCCGCATACTCGGCCGCGGTCTCCAGGGTCAGATTGCCGGTGGCCTCCAGCTCGACCCGGTCACCGACCGCCTCGACGACCTCGCGCAGCAGCTCGGGCCGCATGTTGTCGCAGAGCAGGAAGTCGGCCCCGGCCTCGACCGCCTCCCGCGCCTCGGCGAGCGTCGTGACCTCCACCTGCACGGGCACGTCGGGGAACCGCTCCCGGACGAGCCGGTAGGCCGCGGTGATGCTCCCGGCCGCGAGCTTGTGGTTGTCCTTGATCATCGCGACGTCGTACAGGCCCATGCGCTTGTTGGTGCCCCCGCCGGCGCGAACCGCATATTTCTCCAGAACGCGCAACCCCGGGGTGGTCTTGCGGGTGTCGAGCACCGTGGCCTTGGTGTCCGCGAGGCGGTCGGCCCACCTGCGGGTGTGGGTGGCGACGCCGGACATGCGGCAGAGCAGATTGAGCGCCGTACGCTCGGCGGTCAGCAGGGATCGCGTCGGCCCGGTCACGACGGCGAGCACGTCGCCACGCTCCACCCGGGAGCCCTCCTCGACCCGCTGGTCGAAGGTGACCGTGCCGCCCGACGTCACCGCGAAGACCTGCGCGGCCACGGGCAGCCCCGCCACCACGCCCGGCGCGCGCGCCACGATCTCGGCGGTGTCGATCTGGTCCGCGGGAATCGTCGCCTCGCTGGTCACGTCGCGGGGCGGATCACCGAGATCCTCGGCCAGCGCCGTGTAGACGATCCGCTCGACCTGAGCCAGGTCCAGACCCGCACCGATCACTGCATCCCTCCGAAGCCGAAGCCAGCCACCGCGTCCTGCCGGGAAAAGATCACTGCATCTCCTCGAAGCTCTGCGTCAGCTTGCCGGTCGCGGCGATCGCGTTCAGCAGGTGCCCACGCCACTCGTCCAGGGCACCCGGGTGATCCTCGCGCCAGTGGCAGCCCCGGGTCTCGCGCCGCTCCCACGCGGAGGCGACCAGCGCCGACGCGACGGTGAGCAGGTTCGTCGCCTCCCACGAGGCGTTGCGGGGCGTGCCACGCTGCTCGCCCAGGCGGGTCAGCTCCTTGGCGGTGGCCGCGAGCGAGTCCCCCGAGCGCAGGACGCCGGCGCCCCGGGTCATCGCGCGCTGCAGCTCGGCGCGGACGGACGGCGGCACCACCCAGCCAGGCTCGCCGGACGTGGGCGCCGGCTCGGCCTGCGGCGGCAGGTCACGGGCGATGTCGTCGGCGATGCGCCGGGCGAACACCAGACCCTCGAGCAGGGAGTTGCTCGCGAGCCGGTTCGCGCCGTGGACCCCCGTGCAGGCGACCTCGCCGCACGCGTAGAGGCCCGCGATGGACGTACGCCCGTGGAGGTCCGTCCGCACCCCGCCGGAAGCGTAGTGCGCCGCCGGGGCCACCGGGATCAGCTCGGTCACGGGGTCGATGCCGGCCGACCGGGTCGACGCGACGATGGTCGGGAACCGCTGCTCCAGGAACTCCTTGCCGAGGTGGCGCGCGTCCAGATAGACGTGGTCGGCGCCGGTCGCCTGCAGCACCCGGTGGATACCCTTGGCGACCACGTCGCGGGGCGCCAACTCGGCGAGCTCGTGCTGCCCGACCATGAACCGCTCGCCGGACTCGTCGACCAGGTGGGCGCCCTCGCCGCGCAGCGCCTCGGAAATCAGCGGGCGCTGCACCGAGGTGACGCCGGCGGTCACGAAGGACGTCGGGTGGAACTGCACGAACTCCACGTCGGTGACGACCGCGCCGGCCCGCAGCGCGAGCGCCACGCCGTCGCCGGTGGACACCGACGGGTTGGTGGTCGACGCGTAGATCTGGCCCATGCCGCCGGTGGCCAGCACCACGGCGCGGGCCAGGATCGCCCCGACGCCGTCCTCGCTGCCCTCGCCCAGCACGTGCAGGGTGAGGCCGCAGGCCCGGCCGTCCGGCGCGCGCAGCAGGTCGAGGACCAGGGCGTGCTCGACGAGCCGGATCCACGGGTCGCGGTGCACGGCGTCGTGCAGGGCGCGCTGCACCTCGGCGCCGGTCGCGTCGCCGCCCGCGTGGACGATGCGGTCGGCGCGGTGGCCGCCCTCGCGGGTCAGCATGAGCGAGCCGTCGGCGTTGCGGTCGAACTCGGCGCCCAGCCGGATCAGCTCGCGGATCCGGGTGGGACCCTCCTCGACCAGCACCCGCACGGCGGCCGGGTCGCAGAGCCCGACGCCGGCGATCTCGGTGTCGAAGGCGTGCGCCTCGGGGGTGTCCAGCGGGTCGAGCACGGCGGCGATGCCGCCCTGGGCCCAGCGGGTCGACCCGTCGTCGATGTTGACCTTGGTGACCACGGTGACGTGCAGACCCTGCTCCCGCAGGTGCAGCGCGGCGGTCAGCCCGGCGACGCCGGACCCGACGACCACCACGTCGGTGGACTCGGTCCAGCCCGGCTCGGGCGCGGCCAGCCGGCGCGGGAGCACCGGGAGATCGGCGAGAGGCGACATCAGACCAGTCAACCTTGTCCCGCCCGCGTTTCCCATCCGGGGTATCGGACGTCACTGATACTGGACAGGGAGCGCCTTGGCACCCTTGCCCGCGAGCGAGGACGTGAGCGTCGTGTCGACCCAGAGGTAGCAGCGCACGCCCCGGTCGCCCAGGGCCCAGACGTCGTCGCCGCCGGGCAGGGACACAACCCCGGCGCGATACTGCAGGTCGGCGTCGTCGGGCACACCCACGAACTTCGCGATCACCGTACGGCAGCCCGCGTGGAAGGCGTCCCAGTCCTTCGCCGTCTCCGGATATCCGGTGTTCCTGCCCGCCGTCCACACGCCCGCGAACTCCGCGTTGTGCTCCGACGCGCACGGCGCCGCGGGCATGGTGCTGATCTTGCCGTCCTTGTCGAGCCGCACCCCGTAGCAGGTGAGCAGCAGCGGCGACTTGGGCTCCTCGAGCGCGTCGCGCAGCGTGCCGACCCGTTGCACCAGGCCGCCGTCGTCCTCCACCGAGCTGCTGACCAGCACCTCGCACCGGTACCAGCGGGCGCCGCCGGTCCACGCGGCCTTCGTCGGCTGGGTGATGCCGATCCACAGCCGGGCCGTACGCCACGGGCCGCCCACGTAGGCAGTCGTCTTCTGGTCACACGTCTCGTACGCCGCCCGGGTGGCCGCCGAGTCGTCCGCGGGCGGCTCCGGCGCCTCGGCGGCCGGGTCCGCGTACTCGCCGACGTAGACGGTTTCGGTGCGGTGCTTGAGCGAGCAGTCGACCTCCTCGTAGTCGGCGCGGGCGCCGGCCGGGGAGAAGTTCGCCAGGTGACACGTCTCGGAGACCGGCGTGAACCCCGTGGGGACCGTCATCGCGGACCAGCCGTTGAGCAGGTTGCCGTCGACGCCGGCCGGCTTGCTGCACCCGCCGAGCATCACGGCCGCCACCACCACGAGCCACCACCGGCGCACGACGCCCCCTTGTCCGTTTCGCCCATTCTAGGGCGATAAGGGGACTCAGGAGGCGGACAGCGTCAGGTCGCCCCGCACGAGGTCGCCGGCCATGCCCGGGACGGCGGCCGCGGGATCCGTACTCCGTTCGATGATCTTGTTGTCGGCGTCCACGTGCACCACCCGCGGCCGATACGTGCGCGCCTCGGCGTCGTCCATCTGCCCGTACGAGATCAGGATGACCAGGTCACCCGGGTGCACCAGATGCGCGGCGGCGCCGTTGATGCCAATGACGCCGCTGCCGCGCTCGCCCGGGATCACGTACGTCTCGAGGCGCGCGCCATTGGTCACGTCGACGATGGCGACCTGCTCGCCGGGCAGCAGGTCGGCCGCGTCGAGCAGGTCCTCGTCGATCGTCACCGAGCCCACGTAGTGCAGGTCGGCCTGGGTGACCGTGGCCCGGTGGATCTTGGACTTGAGCATCGTGCGGAACATCAGGCGGCCTCTCCGAGCTGGACCGGAACGTTGTCGATGAGCCGGGTGGCGCCGACCTTCGCGGCCACCAGCAGGCGGGCGGGACCGGCGGCCGGCGCGGGGCCGAGCAACGGGTCCGTCAGGGCGAGATAGTCCACGGCGACGCCGGGCTCGTCCTCCAGGATCTTGGCGGCCGCCTCGAGCACCCGCTGCGGGTCGTTCTGCGCGGCCCCCTCACGCAGGGCGTGCGACAGAGCCAGGGCAGCCCGGCGCTGGCCGGCATCGAGATACCGGTTGCGGCTCGACATGGCCAGGCCGTCCTTCTCCCGTACGGTCGGCACGCCCACGATCTCCACGCCCAGTTCCACGTCGCGCACCATGAGCCTGATCAGCGCGAGCTGCTGGTAGTCCTTCTCGCCGAAGAAGGCCACGTCGGCGCGCGTGAGCCGGAGCAGCTTGGCGACGACCGTCAGCATCCCGGAGAAGTGCCCGGGGCGGCTGGCGCCCTCCAGCAGCTCCCCGACCGGTCCCGCGTTCATCGTGATCGACGGCGTGCCACCCGGGTACATCTCGTCGCGGTCCGGGGCGAAGACCACGTCGACGCCCTCGGCCGTACAGGCCTCAAGGTCCGCGGCCAGGGTGCGCGGGTACTTGTCGAAGTCCTCGTTCGGCCCGAACTGCAGCGGGTTCACGAAGATCGTCGCGATGACGAAGTCGGCCCGCTTCCGCGCCTCGCGCATGAGCTGCCGGTGCCCCTCGTGCAGGGCGCCCATGGTCATGACGACGGCGACCCGGCCGGGCGCGGCGGCCCGGGCGGCGGCCAGAGCGGCCCGGGTGTGGACGAGGGCGGTCATGCGGGGCTCCCCACGCTGGAACGGGCTCGGGACAGAACATCGAGCAGGGCGGCGGCATCCTGCGGACGGAGGCGACCGGCGGCGACGGCACGATCGGCTGTGCGGCGGGCCAGCGCGAGATAGGCCGGCGCCGACTCCGGGGGGAGGTGCCGCAGATGCTTGCCTACGGTGCCCGCGTCACCCCGCGACACGGGCCCGGTCAGCGCTGCGTCCCCGAGCGCGAGCGCGTTGTCGAGGGCGGCGTGCAGCAGCGGCGACAGGACCGTCGCGGGGTCCTCGACGCCGGCGGCGCGCAGCGTGTCGGCAGCCTCGTTGACGAGCGTGACCAGGTGGTTGGCCCCGTGGGCGAGGGCCGCATGGTAGAGCGGGCGGGACTGCTCCGCGACCCACTCCGGCACGCCGCCGAGATCGGTGACCAGGCGGGCGGCGAAGACCCGGTCGCGGGCCGTGACGCCCCACGCGGTGCCGGGCAGCCGGTCGAGGTCGGCCGGCGTACCGGTGAAGGTCATCGCGGGGTGCAGGGCGAGGCCGTTGACCTCCCCCAGGACGGCCAGCCCGTGCGCGCCGGAGGTGTGTGCCACGACCGTCCGGCCGGAGAGCGCGCCGGTCGTGCGCAAGCCGGACACGACCGCGCCGAGGGCGTCGTCGGGGACGGCCAGCAGCAGGAGATCGGTGGCGGCCCGGGCGACCTCGTCGGCCGGCAGGATCGCGGCCGTGGGCAGCAGGCGCCGGGCGCGATCGCGGGAGGCGGCGGACACCGCCGCCGCGGCGACGACGTGATGCCCGGCGGCGGCCAGAGCGGCGCCGACCACGGCACCCACCCGGCCCGCACCGACCACGCCGACGATCAGCGGGGATGCAGTCTTCATTGTCAGATCCAGTCCTCGCGAAGGGGTACCGGTCGATCGCCAGTATGCGCCGCCGTAACACGCACGTGACAAGTACGTGTGGGGAACCGCACCCCCTAGATTGGCGAGGTGGAAAAGCTGGGGTGGGCCGCGGCGATGGAGACTGCTCTGTACGGCCCCGGGGGCTTCTTCACCACGAGCGGCCCGGCCGATCACTTCCGGACCAGCGTGCACGCCTCGCCGCTGTTCGCGGGCGCGCTGCTCCGGCTGGTGGAGGCCGTGGACGCCGCGCTGGGCCGTCCGGCGGTACTCCAGGTCGTGGATGTGGGCGCGGGGCGAGGTGAGCTGCTCGCGGCACTGCATGCTTCGACCACCGATCCGCGTGTCCGCTTCGTCGGCGTCGAGGTGGCGCCACGGCCTGCCGGGCTGCCCGCGGAGATCGACTGGCAGCGACACCTGCCATCGGCCGTCGACGGGCTGCTGATCGCCACGGAATGGCTGGACAATGTGCCACTCGACATCGCCGAGATGGATGACGACGGGCGGATCCGGCAGGTACTCGTCGACCGGACCGGGGTCGAGACGCTCGGCGGGGACATTGATCCGGCCGATCGGCTGTGGCTGTCGCAGTGGTGGCCGCACGCGCGCCCGGGTGACCGCGTCGAGCTCGGCCGGCCCCGGGACCGCGCCTGGGCGGACGCCGTCGCCACGGTGCGCCGGGGCGCCGCGCTCGCCATCGACTACGGGCACGTGCGGGAGGACCGGCCGGCGCTCGGGACGCTCACGGGGTTCCGGGACGGCCGGCAGGTGACGCCTGTTCCGGACGGCTCGTGCGATCTGACGGCGCATGTGGCGGTGGACTCGGTCGCGGCGGCGGGCGGGGTGGCGTACAGGATGGTCAGTCAGCGGGCCGCGCTGCGAGCGCTCGGGGTCGACGGCGGCCGGCCACTGCTCTCCCTGGCCGCGACGGACCCGGCGGGCTATCTGCGCGCGCTGGGCGCGGCGGGCGCGGCGGCGGAGCTGACCGATCCGGACGGGCTGGGCGGGCACTGGTGGTTGCTGCACGAGATCGGCATCGAGGTGCATGGGACGATCGGGGCGTGACTGGCGTGGGTGACGTTCGCGAGATGACGGTCGGGACCGGTGCCGGGCTCGACACCGCCGACATGGTGCTCAACATCGGGCCGCAGCACCCGTCGACCCACGGCGTGCTGCGCCTCAAGCTGACCCTCGACGGCGAGCGCGTGACCGCCTGCGAGCCGATCATCGGCTACATGCACCGGGGAGCGGAGAAGCTCTTCGAGGTACGCGACTACCGGCAGATCCTCGTCCTGGCGAACCGGCACGACTGGCTGTCCGCTTTCTCCAACGAGCTCGGCGTGGCGCTGGCCGTCGAGCGGCTCATGGGCATCGAGGTCCCCGAACGGGCGACCTGGCTCCGGATGGCGCTGGCCGAGCTGAACAGGGTGCTCAACCACCTGATGTTCCTCGGCTCCTACCCGCTGGAGATCGGGGCGATCACCCCGATGTTCTACGCGTTCCGCGAGCGGGAGACGCTGCAGGCGGTCATGGAGGAGGTGTCCGGCGGGCGCATCCACTACATGTTCAACCGGGTCGGCGGGCTCAAGGAGGAGGTGCCGGCCGGCTGGACCGGCCGGGCCCGGGCCGCGATCGCCGAGGTACGCCGGCGGATGCCCGACCTGGATCGGATCATCCGGACAAACGACATCTTCCTGGCGCGTACGGTCGGCGTGGGTGTGCTGACCGCCGAGCAGGCCGCCGCGTACGGCGCCTCAGGTCCCGTGGCGCGGGCCAGCGGTCTGGACATGGACCTGCGGCGCGACGAGCCCTACCTTGCGTACGACGAGCTGGAGGTGCCCGTCGTCACCCGCGCCACGGGCGACTGCCACGCCCGCTTCGAGGTGCTGCTGGACCAGGTCTACGCGTCGCTGGACCTCGCCGAGCAGTGCCTCGACCGCGTCGCCCGGCTCGGCGGCCCGGTCAACGTCCGGCTGCCCAAGGTCGTCAAGGCGCCCGAGGGGCACACGTACGCGTGGACCGAGAACCCGCTCGGCATCAACGGCTACTACCTGGTGTCCCGCGGCGAGAAGACGCCGTGGCGCCTGAAGCTCCGCACGGCGTCCTACGCCAACGTGCAGGCGCTGGCGACACTGATCCCCGGCTGCCTGGTGCCCGACCTGATCGCCATCCTGGGCTCGATGTTCTTCGTGGTCGGCGACATCGACAAGTAGGACCGCGCCCGGCGCCCGTTCCCGTGGCGGCCATCTTTCCCGGCCGCCGTTCCATCAGTAGCCGTCTTCACCAGCGGCTGCTTCCACCGACGGCTACTTCCGCCAGCGGCTGCTTCCGCCCACGGCCGTTCCCTCGGCGGCGCTTCACGGGTGGCCGTCTCTGTCAGCAGCCCGTCTTCACTCGCGGCTGCATTCACCAGCGGCGCGGCGCTCCCGTGCCGGCGTCCTCGTAGCTGCCGTGCCCCGCCGCGGCGTAGCCGTCGCCCGCGTACCCGTCGCCCGCGTAGCCGTCGTCGTACTGCGGCTCGTCGTAACCGGGCTGGTCGTATCGGGGCTGCCCATAGACACCGTCCCCCGAGCCGGCACCACCGAAGTCCTGGCGCCCCGGACCGTCGAAACCGCCCCCGTCGAACTGGCCGCCGCCGTCGAAGCCGTGGCCGCCGCTGTAGCCGTTGCCGTCGAAGTCACCTGCCGCGTCGAAGCTGGCCGCCTCGTTCTCGTTGAAGTCGCCCGCCGCGTTGAAGTCAACCGCCGCGTCGAAGCCGTCGCCGGGCTCGACGGGCCGCCCATAGGTCGCCGGGCGGACGGAAGCCCGCGCAGCAGCAGGAGCGGCACCCACCGAGGCGCGCGCGGAAACCGGAGCCGCGCCCACGGAGGCCCGGGCCGCGGAAACCGGAGCGGCGCCTACGGAGGCCCGGGCCACGGCGGCTGAACCGTTCGCGTTCCCGGGAGGCGCCACGGAGGCACGGGCCGCCGGGGCCACGTCGTCGCCGGCGCCGCGGTCGTAGCCGTAGCCGGTAGCGCCGTACTCGTAACGGCCGGCGGAGACGAAGTCGCTGCTGTCGTAGTTGTCGCCGGTCGCCGCGTGGCTGGCGTAGCCACTTCCGCCCTGGGCGGCGCTGCCTCGATAGCCGCTGCCGCTCGCCTGGCTCGTGCCGCCGCCGTAGGTGTTGCCGCGAGGCTTGCGGGTGTCGCTCACGAAGCCACTGTCGTTCGAGTAGTCGCCGTCGTGCCCGTAGCCGCTGTCCCCCGCATAGGCGCCTTCAGCCGCGTAACCGCTTTCGGACGCGTAGCCGCTGGTGTAGCTGCCCTCGCCCGCATAGCCGGCATCGCTCGCGTAGGTGCCGTCCTGCACGTGGCGGGTGTCGCTGACGTAGCCGCTGTCGTGCTCGTCGGTCGTCGAATAGCGGTGGGCGCGGCGCCCGTCGGCCCGGGACTCGCGGGCGGAGGCGGGGCGCAGCTCGTCGAACTCGCTGGGGTGCGGCTGGTCGAAGGCTCCCGAGCCGGGCTCCCAGGCGGATTCCGGCGCCGGCTCCTCATAGGCGCCGAACAGCGGGTCAGCGTCGCGGGCGAGGTCGGTGCTCGTGTCCGGGGCAGCGTGGCGGCGGGCGGCTCGGGGCTCGGCGGACACCGGGGACGGGCCCGTGCCGCGCTGGCGGGGCGCGCGGGCTTGGGCGGGGCCTGCGCCGCGCTGGCGAGGGGCGTAAGAGACGGGGGCAGCGCCGGCCGGTGACACGGAAGCCGAGGCCGACGCGCCGGACGCGGGCGGCACGGACGCCGAAGCCACCGCGGCCGACGCGACAGGAGCCGAGACCCGCGCCGAGCCGGCGGGCCGGGGCACGGAAGCACTGACCGGACGAGCGGCGGAAGCACTGACCGGACGCGCCGCGGAAGCACTGACCGGACGAGCGGCGGAAGCACTGACCGGACGCGCCGCGGAAGCACTGACCGGACGAGCGGCAGAAGCGCTCACAGGACGGACGGCGGAGACGCTGGCGGTGGCACGAGGCGCCGACACGCTCGCTGCGGCGCGCGGGGCGGGGTAGTCCGCGCCCGGCTGGTGAGCCGGGAAGTCGCCGTGCGGGCCGGGCTCGTCCGGATAGTCGCCGCGCAGGTCCGAGAAGTCCGCGTGCTCGTCCGGCGCGTCGGCGTGCGGGTAGCCGGCGTCGTACTCATCCGCTCCGACCGGTCCCGGGACAGCATCGGGACCGATCGGTGCGGACACACTCGCCGTACCCCTCGGCGCGGACACACTTCCCGTGGGGACGGGGGCTGAAACACCGGCCGGGTCGCGGAGGCGGTCGATCTCCTCCTCGAGGACCTGGACGCGGTGGCCGGTGGCGCGGGCCGCGGCGGCGATCTCGTCGCGGAGGTTGCCGCGCAGGGTGTCGACCTCGGCCGCGACGCGGTCCTCGACGGCGAGGTCGGCGAGGACGGGGTCGTGCCGGATGAGCAGGGCGGCGCCGAGCAGGACGATGCAGATCGCGACCAGCAGCACCGACAGGCGGACGGCCACGGAGGTGTCGGCCACCAGGACGAGCAGGACCGCCACCGGGGCCAGCCCGAGGCCGGCCCAGATCAGCATCCTGAGGAGGCGGCTGCTGTGCTTCACCTCGGCCTGGTCGGACATGGGGCCAGATGCTACCGAGAGTGCTCGCGTCCCGAAACGGGGCAAAGGGCCATCGAGCGTGCCCGGATCGTCCCGTGGCGGGCGTTCCAGCAGCTAGTAGCGGTGTCGCGCGAGGCGAAACCCGTGCGGAAATTCTCGCTTCGCACTATCCGCAACCTTCGCGGGGGTGAACCCGGCCACCCTCCGCAAGATCATCGGACCGGCCACCCGCGAGCGCGGATCAGCCCGCCGCAAGCGCACCGTCAGAGCTGAGGACCAGGCCGACGCTGATCGTGCCCTGCTTGAGCGCGGTCTTGGTGAGCGGGCCGCCGGCGTCCAGGGAGCTGAACTTGCCGGCCTGGAAGTCGTACGTCTCCACCAGGCCCTGCTGGCACTTCGGCCGCTGCGGGCACTCGGGCGGCCCGCCGAGCACGGTCGCGGCGCCGGAGCACGTGGCGGCGAGGTCGGACAGGGTGGTCACGCCGTACTTGGTGGCGAACGCCCGGGTGGTCGCGAAGGCGTTCTGGTCCTGGGCCGGGGACGGGGTGCCGAAGACGAGCCCGACCTTCTCGCCGAGCCCGGTGAGGGCGGTCATCGTGGTCTGCAGGTCGGCCGAGGACGGGTCCTTGGCGTCCTTGTCGACCTTGCCCTGCAGGAAGGTCGCGAGCGTCGCGGCGTACTCCGGGACGACGTCGATGTCGCCCTTCTCCAGCGCCGGCTCGTAGAGCTCACGGTTGCCGATCTGCTGAACCTTGACCGTGTAGCCCGCCGCCGTCAGCGCGATGCTGTAGAGCTCGCCGAGCGTGGCGTTCTCGCTGAAGTTCGCCGCGCCGACGGTGATGGCGCCGCCGGGGCCCCTCTCGATGCCGGCGGTCAGGTTGTTCGCGGTGGCGAAGTCGGCCGCGGCGGCCCTGGACGACTTGCGGTCGATGTCGACGGCCTTGTTGAGCTCGACGAGCTTGGCGGTGTCGAGCGCCGCGGAGACCTTGTCGAGCGCCGCGATCAGCTGCGGTGACGACGCCTTCTTGTTGATAGCCGGGACGACGTTGTCCGTGTTCTGCAGCTTCTTGTCGTCGGTGAGCACGACCAGCTCGTCACCCGCGACCGGGGCGCAGCCGGCGCCCGTGGCGGAGCTGGGCGGTGCCGTGGTGCCGGAGGAGCCGGACTCCCCGCAGCCGACCAGGACGGCGAGGAGAGTGCCGGCCGGCACGAGCAGGTGTCGACGCATGACTGCCGCCTTCTGTGTCCCGGCGCGCCCGCAGGAGGCCGCGCCGCGTGTCCGACGGCCGGTCGAGGGCCATCCACCCCGTTCCTAGCCCGGCGATCCGGGCGGTTTGCGCCATTCGGGCGGCTACGTTGCGAATTTGTTACGCAGCCGCCGGCCACGACGGGCGCCGCGCAGGGCTCTGGGGGTGACGACGCGTTGCAGCAGCGCGAGCAGCCCCTCCACCAGCAGCGCGAGCACCGCGACCGCGATGCCGCCCGCGACGATCTGACCGCCGCCGCCGTTGCTCATGCCAATGCCGAAGCCGGCCGAGATGATCTCGCCGAGCCCGCCCCCGTTCACGAAGGCCGCCAGCGCCGCGGTCGCCACCACCTGCACCGCGGCAGTACGCAACCCCGCCGCGAGATAGGGCACCGACAGCGGCAGCTCCACCCGGCGCAGCAGCTGGCCGCCGGACAGACCCATGCCCCGCGCCGCCTCCCGGGTCTCGGGGTCGATCTGGCGCAGTCCCGTGTACGAGTTGGCGAGCAGCGGCGGCACCGCGAACACGGCCAGCGCGACCACGACAGGCGGCTTGCCGAAGCCGAGCGGCGTGAGCGGCAGGATGGTCAGCAGGGCGAGCGTGGGCAGCGCCAGCGTGAGGTTGGCGAGCGTGACGACGGCCCCGCCCCCGCGGCCGCGGTGCCCGAGCCAGATGCCCAGCGGCCAGCCGACCAGGCAGCCCAGCAGCACCGCCCACAGGCTGATGACCAGGTGCTCCTCGAGCCGGTCGAGCAGGCCGCCGGGGTTGGTCCAGTTCAGCGGATCGTTGAGCCAGACAAAGCCCTCGTGGAAGGAGCTCACGCCCGCCGCCCCCGGGCCCAGGGCGTGACCAGCCGGCCGGTTCCCGCGATCAGCAGGTCGAGCACCAGCGCCAGCGCCACGCACAGGATCGCGCCGGTCATGATCTCGGCCTTGTAGAAGTTGTTCCGGAAGCCGCCCAGGATCAGGTCCCCGAGTCCGCCCTGACCGATCAGCGAGCCGACGGTGACCAGCGCGACGGTGGACACCGTCGCAAGGCGCAACCCGGTGAGTACGCCCGGCAGCGCGAGCGGCAGCTCGATGCGCAGCAGCCGGCCGAAGCGGCCGTAGCCCATGCCCGCCGCCGCGTCCCGGACCTCGGCGGGCACCTGGGTGAGCCCGGCCAGGATGGTGCGCACGAGCACGAGCAGGGCGTACAGCACGAGGGCGATCAGCACCGACGTGTCGCGGGTGGTGCCCACCGCCGGGGCGACCAGGGCGAGCAGGGCCAGCGAGGGAATGGTGTAGAGGACGCCGGAGAGCGCGAGGATCGGCCCGGCCAGCGGACGCCACCAATAGGCGCCGATCGCGAGCGGCAGGGCGACGATCAGCGCGAAAATCACCGCACGGGCGGTGAGACCCGCGTGGAACTGCAGCGCGGTCAGGATCTCGTCGGCATTGTCATGGGCATAGCGCCAGGAGAACCACGGATTCCCCGGCCCGTCGTCAGCGGGGGCAGCCAGGGGCCACGCCGGCCCCGGCACCCTCGACAGAAAGGACATACGTGGACGCTACCGGCCCCAACGGCACCGCTGCCGCCATCACCCTGGAAAACCTGGGCAAGGTCTACCCCGACGGTACGGTCGCGGTCGGCGACATCAGCCTGCGGGTGCGCGCGGGTGAGCTCGTCGTCCTCATCGGCCCCTCCGGCTGCGGCAAGTCCACCATCCTGCGCATGCTCAACCGCCTCATCGAGCCCTCGAAGGGCCGCATCCTCCTCGACGGCGAAGATGTCACCGAGCGCGACCCGGTCGAGTTGCGCCGGCACATCGGCTACGTGATCCAGAACGTCGGCCTCTTCCCGCACCAGAGCATCCGCACCAACATCGGCACGGTGCCCCGGCTGCTCGGCTGGGACCGCAAGCGCACCCGGGCCCGCGCCGACGAGCTGCTCGACCTGGTCGGCCTGGACCCGGCGAAGTACGGCGGCCGCTACCCGCACGAACTCTCCGGTGGCCAGCGGCAGCGCGTGGGCGTGGCGCGGGCGCTCGCGGCGGACCCGCTCGTGCTGCTGATGGACGAGCCGTTCTCCGCGGTGGACCCGATCGTGCGGGCCCGGCTGCAGGAAGAGTTCCTTCGGTTGCAGGCCGCGGTGCGCAAGACGGTCGTGCTGGTCACGCACGACATCGACGAGGCGGTCCGGCTGGGCGACCGCATCGCGGTGCTGGGCGAGGGCGGGCTGCTGAGACAGTACGCCGCCCCGGCCGAGCTGCTCGGCAACCCGGCCTCGGCGGCAGTCAGCGAGTTCGTCGGCCGGGACCGAGGGGTCCGGCGGCTGGCCGTGACGCCGGTGCGGGAGGTGATGCGCCCGATCGGCCGGATCGAGGAGATCGAGCGGTTGCCGACCGTGGGGGTGGGCGACACGCTCTATGACGCGCTGTCGGCGATGCTCACGAGCGACGCGCTCAACGTGGTCGTGACCGACGGCGGCAAGGCGGTGGGCAGCGTGTCGCGGTCGGCGCTGTTCGACGTGCCGGCGGCCCGGGTCTCGTGACCCGGGCCGCCGGTGACTGTCAGCGGGTGCCGCCCCTGACAGTTAACCGGTGCCGCGGCGCCTGGACAGCGTGCGACGATCAGCGGGTGCCTCGGCGGCCGCCCAGGGTGGCGAGGCCGACGATCCAGCCGACGAAGAGGCCGTAGGTCGAGCCGGCGCCCGCGGCGGTGAACGCGCCGAGCAGCGACGGGTTGGCCAGGAAGAGCGTGGTCAGGAGCGCGGCGAGGCTGCCCGCGAAGACGTACGAGCCCCAGCCGGCGAAGAACTGGCTGAGCGTGCCGCGGGCCCGGGCCAGCTGGGAGCCGGGCAGCAGGTAGAGGAAGAGGGCCGTCAGGACCACCACGAGGATGGCCTTGAGATCGGCGACCAGGATCGACCGGAACGAGTCGTCCGAGTCGAAGCGCCAGCGCGGCCAGGACAGCAGCTGCAGCCACCAGCCCAGGGCCGTGTCCGACCGGGTGTTGTCCGCGGCCCAGTCGGCGTACCAGGGGCTGCCGAAGACCAGGACCAGTATCAGCGCGGTCAGGGTTCCCGCCCCGACCGCGGACTTGTAACGATTGGTGAGAGCCATGGGCCGCTAGATTCCCAGGCAGCCCTCAGCTTCAAACGACGTTCGTATATGCCCTACTTCTGCAGATAATCGATGAAAGCTGCCCGCAGGAGCGGTTCCTGCTCGCCGTAGCTGTGCCCGGTCAGCTCCCGCCAGAGCGCCACGGCCTCGTCGACCGTCGGGCCGACCGAGTTCGGGGCGCCGTCGAGCGAGGCGGCCTCGTCCGAGTCGGGCAGGTGCTTGAACACCGACCAGAAGAAGGCCAGGTCACGCTTCTCCCGCGCCTTCGCGAAGGCGCGCTCGCGCAGCTCCTCGGTGGGCAGGGCGTCCAGCTCGGCGAAGGTCGCGTCGGTCATGAGCCCAGCATATGTTTCCTAGCGACCGCTGCCCCACGGGCCCAGATCCCAGCGCTCCTGCTGCGGCGCCGGGGCGGGCATCTCCGGGGACCACGTCACGCCGGAGGTGGGGGCGGCGTTCCAGTCCTGGTCGGGGTCGGAGGGCTGCGGCGGCCGGCCGTACGTCTCGACGAGCCGGGTGACCAGGAGACCGATGCCGATCAGGACCCCCGCGACGGCGAACAGGGCGATGTCGAAGTTGCGCCGGTCGGCGTAGTCGAGGAACAGCACCACCCCGGTGACCGCGAGGAGGGTGCCGAAGATGCCGCCGCGGCGCCCGTACGCGCTCGTGCCCGCCAGCAGCGCGGTGCCGAACGCGAGCCCGGTCCACTCGAGGCCGGTGCCGGGCACGACCGGCACGTCGGGGGTGCGGGCCGTCAACAGGATGCCCGCGCCGACCGCGAAGACCGACGAGACGATCAGGGCGCCGGCGATCGGCAGCACGGCCAGCCCGCCGCGCCGGTCCGCCGGGTCGCTGACCGGGCGCATCCGGCCGACCAGCCGCCGGATCGGGGCGACCGTGCCGAGCGCGCCGGCGAACACGGCCAGCAGCGCGAAGCCGCCGAAGAGCCAGAAGGCATGGGCCGAGGGATCGTAGGTGCCCTGAACCGCGACCGGGGCGGTGCGCAGCTGGTCGTAGACGATCACGCCGCAGGCGGCACCGAGCGTGGCCGCCCACCCCGGGATGTGCAGCATCAGGACGAACACCGCGACGATCAGGCCGCCGGCTGCCGCGATGATCAGCGCCGGGACCGCGGCGGCGGCCAGGCCCTGGTCGCCGTTGTCCGCGTAGTGCAGCGAGGCCGCAAGGGCGATCGGGCCGAGCGCCAGGTTGGGCACCCCGGCGCGCAGGGTGAGCCCGGCACCCAGCGCGAGCAGCCCGACGGCGGCGCCCGTGATGAGCAGGCCGTCGAGAGCCGGGCGGCGCACGGCGGCGGCATCCTGGTTGTAGAGCAGGAACGCGATCGCGGCGACCGCCAGCAGCAGCACGATCTCCCAGCCGATGTGGACCCCGAGCCGGTCCCGGCCGTCCCAGGCGGGCAGGCGGCCGGTGTCGAACGGCTCAGTGATCCGGGTGCCGGCCGTGTCGGTCAGGTCCGCCCGCCGGTGCCGATGCTCGGTGGAGGCGACGCCGGCCCGGTACGCAGCCGGACCGCTGGGCACCTCGTCGTCGGTGTTGCGACGATATGCGGTCTCGTCGTAGGCCATGTCGTCACCTCCTCGCCGCGGCCCAGCATACGGTTGCGAGGGAAGCTCGGTTCAAGTCTTGTGACCCGCCGCCCCGGCGATCTTCCCGCCGGCGTTGCTCCACGACCGGCCGGCCCGGCCATGTTCTGCACAACCGGCCTGCCCGGCGGCGTTATTACGACCGGCCGGCGCGGCGGCGTCGCTCCGACCGAACGGCCTGCCGCCGCGGCGGTGGGGATGGTCGCTACAAGCGGCCGGCCCGGCGATCGGGGTCGCTACGAGCGGCCGGCGCGGCAGTCGGGATCGCTACGAGCGGCCGGCCCGGCGGTCGGGGTCGTCGCTAGGAGCGGCCGGCGCGGCGGTCGGGGTCGTCGCGTTGGTCGGGCTGCTTGGGGACGCGGCAGGCGCGCTCGAGCCACAGCGCCGCGCCGACCAGCGCGAGCGCCGAGACCACGCCGCCGATCGCGGCCGGCAGGTCCGCGTCGGCCGCCACCGTCTTCTGCAGGAGCAGGTAGGCCAGCATGCCGATCGAATATCCGGCGTAGAGCGCGCCGGCGAGCGAGGAGGCCTTGGCGAGCACGACGTAGCGGGCGACCGCGAGCGGGTTGATCCGTCCGGCGCCGGGCTTGTGCTGGATGCGCGCGCTGGTGTTCTGGGCGAGCAGGGCCTCGGCCACCGCCAGCGCCGCGAACACGAAGGTCGGGGCCCAGGGCACCTCGACGTTGGTGTCGTAATAGAAGAGGCTGAGCAGGAGCACCGCCACCGCCGCGGCGGCGAGCCCGGCGACGACCAGCACCGAGAGGCTGGTCGGCCGCATCGACGGGTCGGGAGCGGCGCCACCGGGGTTGTTGCTCACCCTTGTGACTCTAGCGGCAGATCGGGGCGCGGGGTCATCGCGGCCGCGTCGGCGCTCAGGGGCGCGCCCAAGAGGGTGGCGATGGGCCCGTGACCAGGCAGAACGGCGCCGGGATCGCGATCGGCCCAGGGCCTCAGGACGAAGGCCCGCAGGTGCGCGCGCGGATGCGGCAGGGTCAGCTCGGGGTCGTCGCTCAGCACCGGCTCGCCGTCGTCCGCCCAGACGGCGATCACGTCGACGTCCAGCGTGCGCGGCCCGAACCGCCGCTGCGGGTCGCGCACCCGCTCCGCCGCCTGCTCCAGCGCCCGCGCGCGGTCGAGCCAGGTCCGTGCGGCCGCCGCCGGGTCGTGGGCGAGGAGGACCGCGTTCAGGTACGCCGGCTGGTCCGCATCGCCCCACGGCGGCGTCTCGTAGACCCCGGAGACCCATGCCGTCCACCGCCCGAGGCCCGCGACCGCCGCCCGGAGGTGGGCGATGCGGTCCCCGAGATTGCTGCCCAGGGAGAGCAGTGCCCGGCTCATCGGGATCTCCGGATGGTGACGGCCACGTCGGCGAACTCGTGGGGGATCGGGGCCTGCGGCTTGTGCACGGTGACCGTCGCGGCGGTCACCCGGGCGTCAGCCAGGCAGACGGCGGCCAGCCGGTCGGCGAGGGTCTCGATCAGGTTGACCGGCTCGCCCGCCACCACCTCGGCGAGCCGCCCGGCCAGTTCCCCGTAATGAACTGTGTCGGTCACGTCGTCGGTCTCGGCGGCCCGGGCCAGGTCGAGCTCGAGATCCACGTCGACCACGAACTCCTGCCCGTCGCGGCGCTCGAAGTCGAAGACGCCGTGGTGGCCGCGGACGCGCAGACCGCGCAGCTGGATCCGGTCGCTCATCTGTGTCCCCCCTGCAGCCGCGGGCTCCCGGTCGCCCGCCACACGGCGATGGCGTCGACGGTTCCCCGCACATCATGAACACGCACGCCCCACGCGCCGGCCGCCACGGCGAGAACTGACGTGGCGATCGTGGCCGCCTCGCGCTCCTCCACCGGGCGCGGCTCGCCGTCCGGACCCGCGAGCAGGCGGCCCAGGTACGTCTTCCGCGACGCGGCGAACAGCACGGGGTAGCCGAGAGTGACCAACTCGCCGAGGTGGGCGCTCAGGGCCCAGTTGTGCTCGGCCCGCTTGGCGAAGCCGAGCCCGGGATCGAGGACCAACCGGCCCGGATCGACGCCGGCCGCCACCGCCTCGTCGACGCGGGCGAGAAGTTCGGTGCGCACTTCGGACACGACGTCGCGGTAAGTGGCCAGCTCCGTCATGCGCCGCGAGTGCCCGCGCCAGTGCATGAGAATCCACGGGCAGCCGGCCTCCGCGACCACCGCCGCCATGCCCGGGTCGGCGAGGCCGCCGGACACGTCGTTGACCACGGCAGCGCCGGCATCGAGGGCCGCGGCGGCCACGGCGGCCCGGGTGGTGTCGATGCTGACCGGCACTCCGGCCGAGGTCAGCTCCTTGATCACGGGCAGGACGCGGGCGGCCTCGGTGGCGGCGTCCACCCGGTCGGCGCCCGGACGGGTGGATTCTCCGCCGATGTCCACGACGTCGGCGCCCGCCTCCCGCAGCGCCACCCCGTGCGCGACGGCGGCCTCCAGCCCGGCGTAGCGCCCGCCGTCGGAGAAGGAATCCGGAGTCACGTTGAGGATGCCCATCACGACCGGGTGATCCCGGCGCCCGGGCAGGCCGGGGCTGACCTGCGGAGTCGCCATGTCGGCGGTCGGATCGCTCACCGGACCGACGCTACCGGGCGGCGCTGATTCGAACATCAGTACGATGACTGGTGACTCATATTCAATCACGCCTGTACCTTGGGTAACGAATCAGGCAGCTTGTAGGGAGGAAGTACGGGCCGTACTCTTCGGAGCTAGGCATCATTATTGAACCGAAGAGAGCAGAGCGGTCGTGTGGAGGACAGCAGTGCCCTTACGGTCTCACTCGACGTGATGAGCGGGAAGTAGCACCATATGGGCGTCGCCGTCAGGCTTCACTACTGCAGCGTGCCCGGCGCCCTCACGCCGGTCACCCGGGAGGTTTACCGATGATCGCCACCGAGATCGCCGCTCAGGTCGCCGCGGCAGTGCAGCACGGCGCCCTCCTCGCGGCACCCGACCAGCCCAAGGGGATCAACACCGAGGGCGTCGTCACCTTCTTCGCCAGCAACATCGCCCCGATCCTGCTCGCCGTGCTCGGCGTCATCTTCATCGGCCGGGCCAGCCGGGGCGAGATCTCCAAGGTGCTGACCAGCTCCGCGATCGCCATCGTGGGCCTGGCCTTCATCGCCGGCGCCGCGACGTTGTTCTTCGTCGGCGACTTCCTCATCGACGTCCTGTTCAACTGAGGTCCGACGTCCCATGCGCCTGCGCACCGACGACGACATCTACCGGGCCCGCCTGGTCTATCTGGGCCCGCCCGGATACACCCTGCCCATGCACCTGCCGTACGCGCAGTACGGGATGTTCGTCGTGCTGGTCCCGCTGTTCGTCTTCATCCACTACCTCTTCACGTGGGAGTTCGACGCGTTTCCCGCCTGGGAGATCGCGCTCGCCATGGTGACGACGTCCTACGTCTTCCGCCACGTGGACCCCGACCGACCGGCCCGGATGGTCATCCGCACGGCCCTCACCGACTGGCGGCGCACCCGGGAGCCCGCGGTCGAGCAGCGGGACCCTCGCCTCGTCGCCACACGCATCCGGGTCCGGGAGGAGTTGGTATGACCAGCATCGCCTCCTTCGCCGCACGCCGCTTCCCGGCCGCGCGGTCCCCCCTCGCCGCAGGCCACGTCCCGGCTGCGCACCTCACCCCCGCCGCAGGCCACGTCCCGGCTGCGCACCCCGCCCCTGCCGCAGGCCGCCAGCCGGCCGTGCGCCCCTCTCTTGCAGCGTGCCAATCTTCTGCCGCGCGCCCGAACGGGGTTCTCGCATGACCGCTTCCCCACCGCCCGGGCACTCCCGCGCGGACATGTCTCGCCAGGGCAGGCAGGGTAACCCTCCGCGCTCGAACGACTACTCTCCGGAGGATGTCGCCGAGCAGGTGGCCGGGCCCGAGCACGGCGCCGTCGCCGTGTTCCAGAGCCCGCAGCCGGTCCGCCCACGCGTCGCCGGCACCCCGCAGCCGGTCGACCCGCTGGACATCGACTCGCCGTTCCTCGACCTGTTCGGCGGACCGCCCCCGCAGGCCACGCCGCCCGCCGAGGAGCAGACGCCGCTGCCGCCCGACGACCCCGACGCCGATTTCGACTTCGGTTTCGACTTCGAGGGCGAGGACGCGCGCCGGTCGGTCTCCCCGGCTGCCCCTCCGTCGGCGGCTCCTTCCTCTCCGGCTCCGCGTTCCGTCTCGCCCGCAGCCCCCTCCTCTCCGGCGCCTGTCTCGGCAGCGCCTGTGTCCGGTGCGTCTGTATCCGGTGCGCCTGTGTCTGCGGCTCCGGCTTCCGGTGCGCCTGTTTCCGCGGCCCCGGCTTCCGGTGCGCCTGTTTCCGCGGCCCCGGCTTCCGGGGTGCCGGTTTCTGCGACTCCGGCTTCCGGTGCACCTGTTTCCGCGGCCCCGGCTTCCAGGGTTCCGACATCCGGGGTGCCGGCTGATGCGCCTGTGTCGCCCTACACGCGGGCGCCGATCGGGCCGGAGGCCGACTTCTATGACGGGCCGGCGGCTCCGGACACCCGGATCACCGAGCCGATCCCGGCGCGCCCGGCCCCGGCGGCGGACGCCGTCACGGCTCCCGGGGTGTACGCGGTCAACGGCTCGGGGGCGTACCCCACGGTGGAGCGGGAACCGGCCGCCCGGCCGGAGCCGCACACCGAGCTGGCACCGCTCCCGGAGAAGGCGCCCGCCCGCCGCCGCGAGAAGGCTCCCAAGCGCAAGAAGGACCGCGCCGACGTGCCCGCCACGCGCGCGCCGAAGGACGTCAAGCCGGCGCCGCTGCGCCCCAACAAGATCAAGTTCAGCGACCGCGACCCGGCCCTCGAATTGGCCATCAGCGAGATCGCCGGGCACCTGACCTTCACGCAGAGCACGGTCACGGCCTGGTACTCGCTGCCCGAGGTGCGCTGGGCCTTCCGCCCCGACGCCGAGCGCGAGGCCCTGCTGTCGGCCATCTCCGAGCAGTACGCGGGCCTGGCCGGCTTCCGGCTGCACCTGCGCCGCACCAACCGGCCGTTCCCCGCCGACGAGTGGGCCCGCACGGTCGACTCGTTCACGGCCCGCCCGCTGCCCGACGTCGCCGGCGCCACCTCGTGGAGCGACCACCTCGTCGCCGCCCAGCGCCACCTGCTGTCCGTGAACCACGCGGAGGGCCAGACGTACCTGGGGGTGACGTTTGCCCGGCGCTCGCTGGGCGACACGTTCGCCGAGCGGGTCCTGAGGGTCTTCGGCAAGGGCACGTCGGACGGCGAGAGGCGCAAGCTCGGCCGTACGGTCGAACAGTTCGACGAAGTCCTCAATGCATTCGGCATGCGTGGCCGCCGGGTCACGCCCCAGGAGCTCGAGTGGCTGCTGTTCCGCTCGGTCGCCCTGTGCATGGCCCCGCCCGGACCCCTGTCGCCCGTCTCGCACGGCCACTGGGAGGCCGGCGACCTGCTGGCGCTGACCGAGCAGGTGGAGCGCTACCGGACGCCGTACGGGTCGACGGTCAAGCTCGTCAACCGCATGACCGGCGAGGAAAGGCACGTCGCCGTCCTCTCCGTCGGCCGCATGGAGCCGCTGGAGATCCCCGAGAAGCACGAGCCGTGGATGCACTTCCACGAGCGCCTGCCGTGGCCGATGGAGCTCTCCTCCCGCATCGACATCCTCGGCTCGACGAGCTCCTTCAAGAACCTCGAGCACCGGCTGCGAATGATCCGCTCCCAGCAGCTCGACTACGCGGAGCACGGCATCGACGCCCCGCCGGAGCTCGAGCGCCTCGCCAAGCGAGCACTGGTCATCGGCGACGAGATGACCACGGGACTGCCGGTCGAGTCCGCCCGTGCGCACGGGTGGCACCGCATCGCGGTCGGCGGGCGTACCCGGGAGGAATGCCTCGAACGAGCCCGGCGGCTGATCCAGCTCTACTCCCGCGAGCTGCGCATCTCCCTCCAGCACCCGAAGAACCAGGACCAGCTGGCCCGCGAGTTCATCCCGGGCGAGCCCATCGCCAACACCGGCTACGTACGCCGCATGCCGGTCAAGCTCCTCGCCGCGGCACTCCCCCAGGCCGCGTCCACGGTGGGCGACCGGCGCGGCGACCTGATCGGGCGTACGGCGGGCACCTGCCGGCGGCCCGTCTTCCTCGACCTGCACTTCCCCATGGAGGTCCGCGAGCGCTCCGGCCTCGGCGTCTTCGTCGCCGAGCCCGGCGGTGGCAAGTCGACCCTCATGGGCGCGCTCGGCTACCTCAACGCCCGCCGCGGCGTCCAGGTCACGCTCCTCGACCCCTCGGGGCCGCTCGCCCGGCTCTGCTCGATGCCGGAGCTGCGCCCCTACTCCCGGGTGCTCAACCTGACCGGCTCCGAGCAGGGCACCCTGGCGCCGTACGCGCTGATCCCCACCCCGGTGCGCACCGAGTTCGCGACCGGACCGGCCGGCGACCGGGAGTACGAGATCGCCGTCTCCAACGCCCGCGCCGAGCGCCGCATGCTCGTCCAGGACATCTGCTCGATGCTCGTCCCGCCCCAGGTCGCCAAGGAGGCGTCGACGGCCACGTTGCTGCGGCACGCCGTACGCCAGGTGCCGGCGGAGGAGACCTCGACCCTCGACGACGTCGTCGCCACGCTCCAGGGCCTGGACGACGACGAGGGCAAGGAGCTGGCCAACCTCCTCCTCGACACCGCCGAGATGCCGCTGGCCCTGCTCTTCTTCGGCCGCCCGCCCGAGCACCTCCTCGGCGCCGACTCGGCCCTGACGGTCATCACCATGGCCGGCCTGCGCCTCCCCGACCTGAAAATCGAACGAGAGTACTGGTCGGCCGAGGAATCCCTGGCCCTCCCGATGCTCCACACGGCCCACCGCCTCGCCGTCCGCCGCTGCTACGGCGGCTCGATGTCCTCCCGCAAGATGGTCGGCCTGGACGAGGCTCACTTCATGGAGGGCTGGCGCTCCGGCCGCTCCTTCCTGGTCCGCCTCGCCCGAGACTCCCGCAAATGGAACCTCGCCGCCCTGGTCGCCTCGCAGAACCCGCGAGACATCCTCGGCCTCGACGTCCAGAACCTCGTCTCCACGGTCTTCGTCGGCCGCATCGCCGAGGACCAGGAAATCGCCTCCGAAGCGCTTCGCCTGCTGCGAGTGCCGGTCCACGACGGCTACGAGGCCACCCTGGCATCGCTGTCGCAGGCCGACACCTCCTCCTCGGCCCGCCTCGGCTTCCGCGAATTCGTGATGCGCGACGTGGACGGCCGGGTGCAAAAGGTCCGCGTCGACGTCTCGTACGTCGACGGGCTCCTCGAGCACCTCGACACCACCCCGGGCGCCAGAACCGCACCGCCGGCCGTACCCACCCTGTCCGACCTGGAGGTCTGAAATGCTCCGCCGGGCTTGCGCAATGGTCATCACGATGGCGGTCGCGCTGGTGGCCAGCCTGGCCTGGGCGGTGACCGCCCCCAGCCCAGCAGCGGCCGCCCCCGCCCGGGTCCCCGGCGGCGCATGCAGCACGGAGGAATGGAAGCAGGACTTCAAGTCCTGCGTGTCACGGTTGACCGGCGATATCGGTGGCACGGCAAAGTGTCTTGACCCGCCGGCCGCAGCAGCGCCGGATTCTGGAGTGGCGGGTTGGTTCGCCGAACGCCCAGCCTCTGCCACCCAACAGGGTCCACAAGGCATATATAGCAAGTACGGGTATGGCGGGTATAACTACATAACGTATGACCAGAACGGCGGATGCTTCTCAACATTCATCGCTCCCGAGAACAAATTCGAAGTAACCGTAGCCAACGGCGAATTTATGATTGCCACAGCCATCATCGGCGCTTCGAACGCACTGCGGGAAAGGGCATGGAATCCCCAATCGATGTGGGGATGGGCCGATCCGCTGGTATCGCAGGCGACTAAAGCGGTATACGAAAAGGTCTTCAGCGTTTTCGGCGTCATCACACTAGCCGTTGTGGGCTTGTATCTCATTTGGCGGTCGCAACAGGCTGACATGGGGGCAGCCACCACCACTGCAGGCTGGGCGATCATGATCATGATTGCAGTAACCGCAATCGCGGCATGGCCCGTCAAATCAGCCAATATCGCCGACCAAAGCCTGGTCACCACCCTCGGTGTTGTGCACGATGCAGTCGGCCCACGACCCGCGACCGGCGAAACAACAGAGTGCAAGCTGGGAGACCCGGAAGCGTGTAAGGACAACCGGCCTCCTGCTGTGCGAGCAAGCGACACTGTCACCGAGACGATGTTGTACCGGAACTGGCTTCGCGGGCTTCTCGGTTCGGCCGACAGCGTTACTGCACAGAAGTACGGAAGAGCCCTCTACGACGCTCGATCATTGACGTGGAGCGAGTCCGAGCGAATTCGGCAGAACCCGGCAACTCGCGACGCGGTACTGAACGCCAAGGCCACTCAGTGGAAGAGAGTCGCGAGCCTGGTGGAAACCGAGGACCCCGCGGCATACGCCTATCTCAAGGGCGACAACGGGATGGACAGCATCGGCTCGGGACTCATCGCCATGCTTGCGGCGGTAATGTTTGCCATGTTCGATCTGACGGCCTCACTGCTCGTCCTTCTCGGGTTCTTGCTGTTCCGATGGGCGGTCATCGCAGCACCCATTCTGGGCACCGTCGGCTTGATGCGTCCCGCGAGCTCGGGCATCCGGCGGCTCGGGAACGCGGTTGTCGCGGCCATTTTCAACATCGCGATCTTCGGGACCGGGGCAGCGATCTATCTCTTCGCCGTTGACCTGATCATGAATACCGCGAGCCTGCCCGGCTGGCTCCAGGTCGTGCTCGTCTGGCTCTGTGGCGTGGTCGGCTGGCTGCTGCTGCGGCCCTACCGGCGGATCACCCAGCTCGGCGGCAAGGACAGCACCGCCGCCATCACTTCGGCGGGTTCCTGGCATCGGCGGTTCTTCCGGGACATGCGGGAGGCGGCGAAGCTTGAGGTGGCCGAGGGCGGCGGGACGAATGAGCCGCGGATCGGCAAGGGCCGGACCGTGTACGTCGAGCAGACGAACCTTCGCCCCGAGGCTCGGCTCGAGGATCCGGCGCATGCGGCGGGTTCACGTACCGAGGTCACCGCCGGGGCCGGGGGGCGCGGTGCGGTGCTGGCCACGCGGCCGGACGGAGCCGAGTCGGTGCGGGATGAGGCGCCTGTCGGGGACACGCGGGCCGCTCCGGCGAAGGCGGCGAGCCGGCAGCGGCGGCCTGCGGGCTGGACCGAGCCGGATGTCGCCGAGGCGCCCGCGTCGTACGCCATCTATCGGCCGGAGACCGGCAGCACCACCCGGGAGCCGGCTCAGCCCCGGATCCGTACCGAGGCGCGGTGACCCGTGGCACCCCGGATCCTGGAACGCGGCCTCACCGGCCTCTTCCGCTCCCGGTGGGGGGTGGCGGTCGTGATTGTGCTGCTGGTGCTGGCGGTGGTCGGGATCGGCCGGCTGCTGTCCGACGGTGACGACAGCGGGCAGCTGCTCGACCCGGTGACTCCGGACGCCACGGTCAGTGTCGATCCGAGCAAGGACAACGACAGCGTGGTGCAGAACGACGAGCCCCCGAAGCCGGCGAAGACCAGTCCCGGGACGGCGGCGCCCGAGGCGGTCGCGTACGCCTTCGCTTCGGCCTGGGTGGACCACAACGACGTGTCCGCCGAGAAGTGGCACGACGGCATCGTGCCGAACGCGACCGAGGACCTGGCCGACGAGCTCGACGGCGTCGACCCCGACGGCATTCCGGCCGATCGGATCGTGGGGCGCCCTGAGCTCGTACCTGTGGGGGATGGCATCACCGACGCGGTGGTGACCACCGATTCCGGCACGCTGACCCTGCGGCTGGTGGCTCCCGACGGGCGCTGGCTCGTCGACGGCATCGACTGGAAACGCTCATGACGCGCTGGCGGCCCCGGCGGATCGCGTTGCTGGTCGCCCTGGTGGCGACGCTCGCCCTGCTCTGCTGCGGCGGCAGCGTGAGCGCGCTGCTGCTGGGCGGCTTCGACAACGCCGACGACGAGGTGTCGACGCTGAGCGGCGGGTGCGGCGCCGGCGGGCCGATCGACCCCAACGGCAAACTTCCCAAGGTACGGGCGTACGGCCCGGATCAGATCAAGAACGCCGCGATCATCATCAACGTCGGCGCCGAGCTCAAGATGCCGCCGCGCGCGTGGACCATCGCGGTGGCGACCGCCATGCAGGAGTCCACACTCCGGAACCTGGGCGATCTCGGGGCGGCGAACGACCACGACTCGCTGGGACTGTTCCAGCAGCGGGAGAGCCAGGGCTGGGGCGAGCCGGACCAGCTCATGGATCCCGAGTACGCGGCCACCAAGTTCTACAAGAAGCTCAAGACGGTCAAGGGCTGGGAGCGGCTGCCGCTGACCCGGGCGGCGCAGAAGGTTCAGGTCAGCGCCTATCCGGACGCGTACGCCGACGACGAACTGACCGCGACCCAGATCGTCAACGCCCTCGCCGACGGTGCGGCCAACGCGGCAGGCGACTCGACGTCGATGGTGTGCGCCTCGGCGGCCGACATCGCGGCGTCCGGCTGGACGAATCCGCTGCCCGTGGCGGGGCTCGACGTGCACAAGTGGACGGTAGGCTCGGGGTTCCGTACCGCTGACCGTCCCACCCACCAGGGAGTCGACCTCATCGTGGACCGCAACACGCCCATCCGCTCGGTGGCGAGCGGGATCGTGTCGCGGGTCAAGTGTGACGAGACCTTCTCCGGCGTCAAGGACTGTGACCACGACGGCTACCCGGGCAAGGGCGGCTGCGGCTGGATGGTCGAGGTGCAGCACCCTGGCAACATCATGACCCGCTACTGCCACATGGTGCAGCGCCCGTCCGTCAAGGCCGGCCAGAAGGTGGCAGCCGGCGAGACGCTCGGCCTGAGCGGCACGAGCGGCAACTCCTCCGGTCCGCACCTGCACTTCGAGGTCCACCTGAACAACGACCGCTCCAGCGCCAGCGCCGTCGACCCGGTGCAGTTCATGGCCCAGCGCGGATCGCCGCTGGGTGGCTCCCAGTGACCGGCGGAGCCTTGCCCGACCCGTTCGCCGGCCACTCCGACTGGGCGCCCGACCCCCCGCGCCCCATCGCCCCGACCCCCGCGGTCATGGGCGGTCAGCTCCGCGGCCGCCGCGTCCTCATCGGCCTGCCCGGCCACGGCTGGCGCTCCGACCTGCGCGCGGACGAAAAGGTGGTGCAGGGCAGCCGGACGTACGTGCCGGTGATCCCGGAAGCCGAGTGGTACCGCGCCGAGGCGGAGCAGACGGAGGTCTTCGCCCCACTGGTCCCGGTCGAACGCGTCTGGGTCGAAGAACTGGGCATGGTGGGCCTGACCCCGGACAAGCCCGCCGACCTCATGTCCCGCCTGGTCTCCCTCGACGAACCACCCCGCCGCAACCCGGTGGCCGCCCTCGACGCCGACCGCCTCACCGGCCGCCGGGTCATCCACCTCCTCGAAGACGGCGGCGAACGCCGAGACCTCCGAGCCGTCACCGAACTCCACACCAGCGACACCGGCGACATCTGCGCCCGAGTCACCACCGAACTCGACTGGTACCGCTGGTCCTGGAGCGGCAAACCCCCCAGAACCCTGGAAGTCCCAGTCCACTTATTGTGGGTGGAGTAAATCACTTGGGCTGTTCGGCGCCGCCGCAGACACGCCATCCGTTTTCGTCGACGACATTGAAGCGCCATGGCCTCGTGACTTGTTCGCTGTCGTCGGCAAGTGTGCGCGTAAGATCTACGTCCACTGTTCCGGTGGAACCCTGTGTCGCTACTACCAGGCCTTCCCAGACCACCTGAATACTGATAGAAAAACGACTTTCGCGCGCACTGATGTCATCGCGGAATGCGGCAATCTTGGAAAGATCCAAACCGGATCCGCAGGTGTAGAGCGACGCCTCTTTATCATCTCGGTTCACGAGATATGCGCGCAGGAAATTGTCGACGACGGCGTCGGGGTTGGTGCGCTCGATTTTTGTTGCTTCGTCGTAGAAGGAGATGAAGACGCCGACGCCGCCTAGGCAGAGGATTGCCAGGATGCCGCCGACCATTGCCAGGATCAGGCGGGTTCGGCGTTTTTTGGGTTCGCTGGGCGTGCTTGCCGGGGGAGCGGCCACGGCGGGCGGCGCAACGGTGGGAGGCTGCTGCGGGCTGGGGGGAGGCAGCGGTCCGCCGGGTTGGATCGGCACGTAGCCACCGGTCTCGGGGGTTGGCACCCCGGAGGCGGTGGGGTGAGGGATGGGCGGCCGGTCGCCGGGATCGGTGGGCTGCACGTCTTCGAGACTAGTGCGTTCTGCAGTGGACCGGCCATGGCCTCCACGCCAGGCGGCCTGGGTGTGCAGCCGCTGACACCGGCATCCGACCGCCGAAGCCAGCGAACGGCGGCCAAAGAACCGCCGAAGCCAACGAACGGCAGCCGAAGACGGCACAGGGGCGCCGAGGACGGCGCACGCGGCCAACGACCGCACAGGGGCGGCGGATGGGTGGGGCGGGGCGGTGGGCGATCTTCTCGGCGCGTGCGGG
>NZ_JAUQWH010000112.1 GCF_030757795.1 Actinoplanes oryzae | reverse complement strand
CTGATCCGCTCGCCCGGGATCAGGGCGGGGATGCCCGGCGGGTACGGCGTGATCTGCTCGGCGCAGATGCGTCCGGCGGCCCGGTCGACGGGGACGTTCTCGGTCTCGCCGAAGAAGGCCTCGCGGGGAGAGATGACCGGCTCGATGTCGAACTGGCCGGGCGGCGGCAGGTCGACGGTCCTGGCACGCGGCAGACCCGGCGCCGCCTCGGTCAGCGCCCGCAGCCCGTCCAGCAGGCGTTGCGCGGTGCCGGCGTCGTCCGCCATCGACATGGTGGCCAGGATCCGGCGGTGGTCGGAGAGGCCCACGTCGAGGCGCCGGTGCTCGCGCAGCCAGTCGGCGGCCTGGTAGCCGTTGAGGTCGAGGGCGCTCACGTCGATGAGCACCTGCAGCTCGTCGAGGTCGTGGCTGGCCTCGACGGCGACCAGCTCGTCCCGCAGGACGTGCAGCCCGGCGATGTCCCCGATCCGGGCGCGCACGTCGCGGGCCACGGCCAGCCCGCCGGCGAGCAGCTCGTGCCCGTGCTCGACCATCTGGCGGCGCCACGCGTCGAGGGCGGCGTACACGATGGTGTTGGGGCTGGTGGTCATCAGCAGGTCGGCGCAGGCCGCCAGGTGGACCGGGTCGACCAGGTCGCCCTGCGAGTGCAGCACCGAACCCTGCTCGAAGCCGGTGCCCATCTTGTGCACGCTGACCACGCAGATGTCGGCGCCGGCGTTCATCGCCCACGTCGGCAGGTCCTCGTGGAAGGGCAGGTGCGCGCCCCAGGCCTCGTCCACGATCAGCGGCTTGCCCCGGCGGTGGCACACCTCGGCCAGGCCCTCGATGTCGGCGCAGGTGCCGTAGGGCGTCGGGCTGACGATCAGCGCGCCCGTCGCGTCCGGGTGCCGCTGCCAGGCCTCCTCGAGCTGCTCCGGCGACGGCGGGTGGGCCAGGTGCAGCTTGTCGTCGTAGCGCACGTCGACCCAGCGCGGCTCGACGCCGGTGAAGACCAGGCCGGCGACCACCGACTTGTGGGCGTCCCGGCCGATCAGCAGCTCGCCGCGGTCGCCGGCGACGGCCAGCATGGCGGCCTTGACCGACAGCGAGCTGCCGGCGGTCGAGAAGAACGCCTGCGCGGACCCGACGGCGTCGGCCATCAGCTCCTCGGCCTTGCTGAGATAGCCGTGCGAGGACGAGCGGTCGTCCAGCCCGCTCGCGGCCAGCAGATCCGCCCGGTAGGTCTCGGCGCCGAGGATCTCCCGGGCCCGCGGATCGGCCCCGCGCCCCTGCCGATGTCCCGGCGGCGTGAACCCGTACCGGTCCTTGCGGTGGTAGTCCGCGAGAGCATCGAGGAACGGCGCCTTGCTGTGGTCGAGCGACATGCCTGTTCTGTACCTCTACCAGCGCATTTGAAACAGGAAGCCGTCAGAGCCGGGCGATTGTCTCCGCGGGCGGCAGGCTGCCGGTGGTCTCGGGGTCACCCTGCGCGAGGCGGGTCGTCGCCACGTCCGCGTAGACCTCGGCCATCGCCTCGAACAGGGCGGGAGTGAGCCCCGCCCCCGCCTGGGCGGCCGCGATCTCGCGCATCTCGTCGACGAACCGGTGGGCCTTGGTCGCGGCGCGCGGCACGCTCGCGGAGTTGTCCAGGCCCGCCTTGGCCAGATCGGCCAGCACCTCGTCGAGCACGCCGTAGTGCCCGGCCGCCCGCATAGCTTGCGTGACCAGGGCGGTCAGGCCCTTGTAGACGCTCGCCGTGCACATCTTGAGGGCGCTGGCCGTACCCACCTCGCCCGCCACGACGATCGGGTCGACCTGGCCGTCCCACGGCAGCCCGGCGATCTCCGCGGCCCGGTCGCCGCAGAGATAGATCCGGGCGCCGGGCGTCGCGCTCGGCGGCGGTCCCGAGATCGAGCCGTCGACCACCTCGCCGAGGATCCCCGCGATCTCCCGCATCGTCCCCGGCGCCACGGCGTTGAGGTCCGCGACCAGGGGCCGCGCTCCCCCCGGCATCGCGGCTGCCAGGGCCCGCGCGGTGGCCACCGCCTGACCCGGCGGCACCACGGACAGCACCACGTCCGCCGCGGCCAGCACATCCTCCAGCGCGGGCAGCACCTCCAGCCCCGCCGCCCCGGCCAGCCGGCGGGACCGGTCGGACCGCCCGGCCAGCGTCGTCACCACCCGGGCGCCGCCGGTCCGCAGCGCCCCGCCCAGCCCGGCGCCCATGTAGCCCGGGCCCACCACTCCGACCACAGTCATGGCTCAAGTGTGCGGGAGTGTCCACCGCTCCGGCGGCCAGCCCGGCAGCGGTAGCCAGGCGCCGACGGCGGCCACCGCCGTCGCCTGCGGGCCGTGCTGCAGCATGAACGTGAAGGTGACCTGCTCGGCCGCGCTGTGCCGGGCCGGCCGGGCGCTGGCGACGACGACCGACTCCAGATCCGCGCCGACCGGGCCGTGCGCGACGATCTCCGCCGTGTGGATCAGCGGGACGAGCTCGGCGCGCCACGCCGCGCACTGCCGGTCGACCATGTAGCGGAACCCCTCGTCCGCCGGATCGCCCGCGGCCAGCCGGGCGGCCCGCTCGTCGTCGCCGGTCCGGCCGATCGCCATCAGATAGTGCTGCGCGACGGTCAGCCGCAGATCGTGGGTCAGCGTGCGCCACACCGCGTCGTTGCCGTTGCCGAGATGCACCACCCGCACCCATCGGAGTACGGTTTCCCGGCCGTTTCCTGGCACGTCGATTCGCGCGTTCATCACGTCCGGATGCGTCTTTCCCTCGCTCCCTTCACCCGGCCGTCACGGCGCCGCGGGCGACGTCATCCGGAATAGTTGCGCCCCGCTCGCCGGAACGGCGGCCAGACTCAGCTCGTCGCCGTGCGCCGCGATCCGCCGGTCCGGAAAGTTCACCGAACGCAGCAACAGCCCGCCCGCCGCCGCGCTACCGCCTTGTTCCGTGCAGAAAGTCGCATCGGCCGCCCCGTCGGGACGGGTCAGCAGGATGCGGAAATTCCGATGGCGCACGAAGAGGCCCGGATAATTGACCGATTCCAGAGAGAAGCATTCCGGGTCGGCGAGCCCGCGCCGGAGCACGAAGGTCGCGTCCGCCCGGCTGAGCGCGTCGCTGCGGGCGCTCACCGGATCGAGCCGGAGCCGGAAGTCGCGGTGCCGCAGCAGCAGCGGTACGCCCTCGGAGGGCACTGCTGCCAGGCTGATCCTGGTGTCGAGCCGCGGCGGCGGAGCCGTGGTCGGCGCCGGCGAGGGTGCCGGGCGGGCCGACGGCTGCGTCCCGCGCGCCACCGGCAACGGCCGGCTTCCCGACCGGGTCCGGACGGCTATCGGGGCCGGCCCGGTGGTCGTGACAATGGGCACCGGCACGGCCGGCCCGGTGCTGCGATATCCGGTCGGCTCGACGAACGGCAGGCTCGCACTTCGCGGCGACTCCCGGCCCCAGGCGCCGATCAGTATTGCCATTGCGGCAACGGTGAGGGCGGCGCCTCCGGCGATGATCCGGGTGTAGGTGAAAGTAATCCTGCCTGGCCACGGCGGACGGTTCATAAACTTTACAGATCTCCCCGGTCACAAGCCGCCGCCACGGCTCTACCCATGTTCCCCGAGAGATTTTCGGGCAAGATCGTTGCCGGATCAAGAGTTGAAATGCATCAATTAACTTTGGGTACGGGTGAAGACGCGCACCGCATGGTCGACCTCGGGCGGCAGCACCAGCCGGCCGAGCGCGGGATCCTCGGCGAGAGCGAAGTCCGTCTGCTCGCGATAGGCCGCCCAGTTCCCGGTCGCGGCCTCGTGCCGGGAGCCGATCACGATGTACTGCTCGACGGTCGGCGTGGTGAACACGTACTGCTCGAAGGAATTGCCCGCGGGCGGCCATGAGCAGATGACCACCTGCGGCCGGTGCTTGCGCAGCGCGGTGCGCGCGTCCTCGCGGAGCACGGACTCCGGAAAGGTGATGCTGTCGTTCCAGCTGTAGTCGTCGGTGGCGGTGATGCGGACGCCCGCGTCGGCGAGAAAACGCGACAACGTCCCGTCCCCCGCGGCGATCTCCAGGCACGACCGGTCCCCGACGAGCGCGGCGAGCCGGTCGATCAGCGGGCGCGAGTAGAAGCACCAGATGCCCCGCGGCTGCACCAACGGCATCAGCAGCCGCCGCTGACCCCGCAGCAGCGGCCAGATCGCGCGGAAGGCGGCCAGCGGCACGGGCTTGCGCTCCAGGCCGCGCCGGAACAGCAGCCGCTGCGCCACCAGGCCGGCGACGAGGTTGAATCGGACCCGCCCCTCCCGCACGCCGGTGGAGGCGCTGAGAATCGCCTGCTTGAGCAGGTGGATGGTCATCTGGCGGCGGATCTCGCGGTGCAGCCGCTCGCTCAGCGACGACGCCCGCCCCCGCGACGGCGCCTGCGGCCGGGACACCCGCGAGATGTAGTCCCGGATCTCGTCCTTGTCGTCCCGTTCGAGCACCTGTGCGACGTCCTGCTGCGCCTGCAGCCAGACGTCGGGATAGGCCTCGGCCAGCTCCTCCAGCGAGGGGTTGCCGCGCAGCCACTCGACCGTCTGCGCCGAACGCCTGTCGGCCCGTCCCATGCGTTGCACGATAAGTGACCGCCCGGGCCGCCGTGGTCACATCGCCGGACAAAGCGGCGCCGCCGGGCGTCCGCGCCCGCCGCACGTGTCGTGGATCATGATGAGGGCGGCACCGCCGGACGGCTAAGCTGCCGTCGCCGTGGTGTTCGGGAAGCCGGTGGGAAACCGGCGCGGCCCTCGCCACTGTGAACGGGACACCGACGGCCACTCGTCAGGTCACTGGGCGCCTGCGCGCCTGGGAAGGCCGGTCGCCGGGGCATCACCCGTCAGCCAGGAGACCGGCCACGGCACGCAACGACCCGTCCACGAGGTGCTGGAAGGCGGTCCCCATGCGCGTGCGCGCTCTGTGGCCCCCACTGATTCTGCTCATGATCCTGTCCGGCTGCGCCGGGGCCGGCGAACCCGCGTCCCCCGCGGCGAGCGGCGCCGTGACCGTCAGCAACTGCGGCGTCGCGGTGCCGGCCGGCCGGCCGCCGGCGCGGGTCTTCGCCGCCTTCCACAACGGCATCGAGGCCGTGTACGCCCTCGGCGCCGGCGACAAGCTGGTCGGCGCCGCCTACCTGGACAACCCGCTGCTCCCCGAGTACGCCGCCCAGTTCCGCCCCGGCGACGAGCGGCCCGCCTACTACCCGGAGGAGTACCCGAGCCGCGAGGAGGTGCTGCGCCTCGACCCCGACTTCGTGGTCTCCGGCTTCACCGGGGCCTTCACCGCGGAGGGCCTGGGCAGCCGCGCCGAGCTCGACCGGATCGGCATCGGCTCGTACCTGTTCACCCAGTTCTGTCCCACCGCGGACGGCAGGGACCAGAAGGATCTGGCCACCAACGACGTCACCCTCGACGGCGTCTACCGGAACCTGACCGATCTCGGCCGGGTGCTGGGCGCCGGCGCGCGGGCCGACGCCCTCGTCGCCCGGATGCGGCGGACCGTGGCGGAAACCGACGCCAAGCTTGCCGGGGTGCAGCGGCCGCGGGTCGCCATGCTGAACCGGCCCGGCAACGGTGAGCTGCGCGTCTTCGGCACCGGCGACGTCGCCACCACGATCATCGAGCGGGCCGGCGGCACCCAGGCCTTCGACGACGTCGCGGGCCGGCTCACCCGGATCGGCACCGAGGAACTCATCAAGCGCAAGCCCGACGTCATCGTGGTGCCCGCCTGCTGCGGCGCCGACGTGGGCCCCGAAGGCGCGCAGAGCGTCATCGACGGCCTGAAGGCCGACCCCGCCCTCGCCAACCTGCCCGCCGTCCGCGACGGCCGGCTCTACGCGGTCACCTTCGCCGAGATCACCCCCGGGGTACGCAACGCCGACGCGATCGCGAACCTGGCGAAGCTGCTGCATCCGGAGCGGTTCTGAGCCGCCGCGCCCTCGGCCTGCTCGCCGCCGTCGTGGTGCTGACGGCCGTCGCGCTCGCCTCGGTGCTGATCGGCAACCAGGGCATCGGGCTGCGCGCGGCGCTGGACGCGTACGTGCACCCCGACGGCTCCGACGTGCAACGCATCGTGCAGTACCTCCGCGTCCCGCGCACCCTGGTCGGGCTGCTCGGCGGTGCCGCACTCGGCGTCGCCGGGGCGCTGCTGCAGGGGCTGACCCGCAACGCGCTCGCCGGCCCGGAGGTCCTCGGTGTCAACGCGGGCGCGGCCCTCGCCGTCGTCCTGGGAATCGCGGTCGCGGGCGCGCACACCTTCGCCGGCTGGGTGTGGTTCTCGTTCGGCGGGGCCGCGCTGGCCGGCACGGCGGTGTACGCGCTCGGCTCGCTCGGCCGCGGCGGGGCGACGCCGGTAAAGCTGGCCCTGGCCGGTGCCGCGGCGACCGCGCTGCTGGGCGGGTTGACCACTGCGGTGACGCTGCTGGACATCACCACGTTCACGGCCTACCGCTACTGGTCGGTGGGCGCGCTGACCTCCGCGGACGCCACGGTGCTGCGGGCGTCGGTGCCGTTTCTCGCGGTGGGTGCGGTGCTGGCGGTTGCTTCCGTACGGGCGCTCGACGCACTCGCCCTCGGCGACGACCTGGCCCGATCGCTGGGGCAGTCCCTGACGGTGGGCCGGGCGACCGCCGCGCTGGGTGTCGTGGTGCTCGCCGGGACCGCGGTGGCGCTCGCCGGCCCGATCGCCTTCGTGGGGCTCACCGTGCCGCACATGGCCCGCGCGCTGACCGGTCCGTCGTACCGGTGGGTGCTGCCGTACTCGGCGGTGCTGGCCCCGGCCGTGCTGCTCGCGGCCGACATCCTCGGCCGCGTCGTCGCGCGGCCCCAGGAACTGCAGGCGGGCATCGTGACGGCGATCGCCGGGGCACCCTTCTTCATAGCCCTCGTACGCCGCCGCGGGCCGGCCGCGCTGTGAGGACCGGCCGGGCGGTCACGGTCACCGTCGTCGCGCTGCTCGTCGCGCTCGTCACCCTGGTGGCCGCCGTGACCGTGGGCGACTATCCGCTGCCACTGTCCGATGTGCTCACCGTGCTCACCGGCGGCCCCGGGGCGACCCGGCGCAGCGCGTACGTCGTCCTGGAGCTGCGGCTGCCCCGGGCGCTGGGCGCGATCGCGGTCGGCGCGGCGTTCGGGCTGTCCGGGGCGATCGTGCAGCGCGTCGTGCGCAACCCGCTGGCGAGCCCGGACATCGTGGGCATCAACGCGGGGGCGGCCACGGCGGCCGTACTCCTCATCGTGGTCTTCGCCGCCGACGCGCGGACCGTGGCGTTCGGGGCGCTGGGCGGGGCCTTCGCCGCCGCCACGGCGATCTACGTGCTGTCGCGGCGGCGGGGCGTGAGCGGCTACCGGCTGGTGCTGGTCGGCATCGGCGTCACCGCGATGCTCACCTCGGTCGTCTCGTACGTGCTGAGCACCGCGAACATCTACACCGCCGAGCAGGCGTCGATTTGGCTGACGGGGAGCCTGGCCGGGCGTACCTGGGCGCAGATCGTCCCGGTCCTGGTCGCGCTCGCCGTGCTGCTGCCCGTGGCGCTGCGGCTGGCCGCGCCGCTGCGCGCCCTGGAACTCGGCGACGACCTCGCCCGCGGCCTGGGGGTGCACGCCGAACGCGCCCGGGCCGGCCTGCTGCTGACCGCCGTCGCCCTCGCCGCCGTGGCGACCGCCGCGGCGGGACCCATCGCCTTCGTCGCCCTCGCCGCCCCGCAGATCGCCCGCCGCCTGGTCCACGAGCGTGGCGTTGCCCTGCTCCCCTCGGCAGCCGTGGGCGGCGCGCTGCTCGCGGTCGCCGACCTCGCCGCCCGCCGGGTCTTCGCCCCCATCGAGCTGCCGGTCGGCGTGCTGACGACCGTGCTCGGTGCCCCCCTGCTCGTCTGGCTGCTGGCCCGAGCCAACCGCGTCGGGCGCACCGGCTGACCGGCCCGGGCTCGGCGGCGGCCCACGCCCACAGCGCCGACCAGGCCTGCCGGTCCGGCCCCGGGGCGCCCGGGCCGCCGCTGACAGTCGTCGCAGGCCGGCGCGCGGTCCTGGACGCTCATGCCGGCTCTCTTGGCGCGGGGAGGGGGTGGAACAGCAGGTGGATGTCGCCCTCGATGTCGAGGCGCCGGATGCCGATGCCGTAGACCGGCTCGAGGATCGCCGGGTCGAGGACCTCGGCGGTGGTGCCGGCCGCCAGGACTCCGCCGTCGCCGAGCAGCACGAGGTCGTCGCAGTAGCGGGCGGCGAGGTTCAGGTCGTGCAGCACCACGATCGAGCAGGTGCCCAGGTTCCGCACGAGCCGCAGCACCTCGTGCTGATAACGGATGTCGAGGTGGTTGGTCGGCTCGTCGAGCAGCAGGTGGGTCGCCTCCTGGGCCAGGGCACGGGCGATGAGCACACGCTGGCGCTCCCCGCCGGACAGGGCGGCGAACGGCCGGGATCCCAGGTGCGCCGCGCCGACCCGGGCGAGACAGCGCGCCGCGATCTCGTGGTCGCCGGCCGAGGCGCGCTGGAAGGTCGACAGGTGCGGGGTGCGGCCCAGCAGCACCATCTCGGCGACCGTCAGAGCGGTCTCGCCGCCCGCCTCCTGGACGACCACAGCGATCCGGCGGGCGGCTTCGCGGGGCGGCAGGGACCCGAGGTCGTCGCCGTCGACGGTGACCTCGCCGGTGCCGCTGCGCAGGGCGCCGTGGAGCAGGCGCAGCAGCGTGGTCTTGCCGCTGCCGTTGGGGCCGATCAGCCCGAGCACCCGGCCCGGCCGCGCCCGCACGCCGACGCCGGCGATGACCGGGGTGCCGCCGTACCTCCACGAGACGTCCCGCGCGGCGATCATTTCCCGAACCGCTGGACGATGCGCTCGAGACCGGTGACCGCCAGCGGGCTCGGCGGCTCGGTGAAGTTGAACAGCTGCGGCAGCACGTCGCCGTTCCTGACCGCGGTCAGGTTCTTCGCGCCCGGCAGCCCGGTGACGGCCCGCGCCACGGCCTTCGGGTCGCCGTCGCTGTACAGCAGGATGAGGATGTCGGGATTGCGCCCGAGCAGTTCCTCCGTGGTCACCTCGAAGACGCGCTCGTCGGTGTCGCCGAACACGTTGGTCAGCCCGGCGGCCTTCAGCTGCGGGTCGGCCATGCTCCGATTCCCGTACGCGTAGGTGACGCCCCCACCCACGGTCGGATAGAGCACCGCCGCCGTCTTGCCGATCGCCGCCGTGCTGCCGGACATGCGCTGCTCGAGTGCGTCGATCGCGGCCGTGGCCTGCTCGCCGCGGTCGAAGACCTTGCCGTACATCCGCAGCTGGGCGTAGATGTCGTCAAAGGCGGGCCGGGCGCCGGTCGTGTCGCACAGCGCCGGCTCCTCCAGCAGCGGGATGCCGACCGCCGACAGCGCGTCGCGCGAGAGGTTGTCGACCTCGCCGAGCACCAGGTCGGGCTGCTGCCCGAGCACGGCCTCCTGGGAGATCTGCAGGTGACCGCTCGTGTCGGTCCTGTCGGTGAGCAGCGGGATCCTGTCCAGCTCGGCGAGCGTCGCGGCGTCGTAGTACTCCTCGGGATACTGCCCGGCACGCGCGGTCACCCGGTCCAGGACCCCGAGATCGTGCAGGTACGGCACCGCGGCGCTCTTGAGCAGCACGACGCGCTCGGGCGTCCGCTCGAACGTCACCTCGGCGCCGCAATTGGTCACAGTCACCGCCTCGGTCCGCGCGGCGGCTGTGCCTCCTCCGCCACATCCGGCGACGAGCAGCACCATGGCGAGAAACGCCCTCTTCATCACTGTCCTCCGGGGCTTGCGTGCAGGCGGCGGATCAAAATCACCAGGAAGGGCGCCCCGAGCAGGGACGTGACGATGCCGATCGGGATCTCCTGGGGCGCCAGCAGCACCCGGGCGACGACGTCGGCCCAGACCAGCAGGATCGCGCCGAGCAGCGCGGCCACCGGGACCACGCGGACGTGGGCGGAACCGACCAGGCGCCGGGCCAGGTGCGGCACGACCAGCCCGGCGAAGCCGATGCTGCCGGCCGCGGAGACCAGCACGCCGACGCACAGCGACACGAGCACGAGCAGCCGCATGCGCAACCGCTCGGGTGAGACGCCCAGCGTGTGCGCGGTCTCGTCGCCGATCGCCAGCGCATCCAGCCGCCGCCCGCCGAGCGTCAGCACGGCGACGGTGACGGCCACCACGACCGCGACCACGGCCAGGGCCGCGTCCCAGCGAGCCAGTCCCAGCGAGCCGAGCAGCCAGAACATGACCGACCGGGCACCCTCGGCCGAGCCGGAGGCGAAGATGAGGAAGCTGGTCGCCGCGTAGAGCGCGTAGCCGACCGCCACGCCGGCCAGCAGCATCCGGACAGACGTCACCCGCCCGCCGCTGCGCGCGACCAGGAACACCAGCAGCGACGCGGCCAGCGCCCCGAGGAACGCGCTGACCGGCAGGGCATGCTCCCCGAGACCGGCGCCGAAGCCGAACAGGATCGCCGCGGCGGCACCGCTGGAGGCGCCCGAGTTGATACCCAGCAGGTACGGGTCGGCGAGCACGTTGCGGACCATCGCCTGCAACGCGACGCCGCAGACCGCCAGCCCCGCGCCCACGAGGACGCCCAGCAGGACCCGCGGCAGCCGCACCTTCCACACGATCGCGTCCTGCGGCGGCTCCCACGTCGGCTCGCCGGGCCACCCGGTGACGTGGTGGGCGATGACCCGCGCCACGGTCGCCGGCGCGATACCCACCGCTCCGGAGCCGAGCGCGACGACGATCGTCAGGAGCAGCACGGCGACGAGCGCGGCGAGCCAGAGCGTTGCCCGCCGGCGACGGGCGGCCACCCCGAGGATGTCGGCCTCGGACACACGAATCCCCCCGGTCTCTTGCCTACGCGCCGCTGTTGCAACTCGTTGGCAAGAAGCTAACAGCCGCGGTCGTACCGGTCGAGAGGCAAAGATCACTTTGCAGTTGCCAACCCTTGGCAACAGTCGTAGCTTCCTGGCTGATACAGCCTGTTCTCCGGAAGGCCGCCATGGTCGACACCCGCTTGTCCCGCTTCCGGCGCACCCTGACGCGCGACGACCGGCGGTCGCTCGCCGGGATGGCCGGCTTCATCGTGCTCCTGCACGTCGCCGGCTTCGCCGTCCTCATCGGGCTGGTCGCGCCGAAGCACTTCCACCTCGGCGGCGACCATCCGGTGTTCACCGTCGGCGTGGGCGTGCTGGCGTACACGTTCGGCATGCGGCACGCCTTCGACGCCGACCACATCGCCGCGGTCGACAACACCACCCGCAAGCTGATGCAGGAGAACGAGCGCAAGCCGCTGTCGGTCGGCTTCTGGTTCTCCCTCGGCCACTCGACCATCGTCTTCGCGCTGGCGTTCCTGCTCTCGGCCGGCGTCAAGGCCCTGGCCGGTCAGGTCGCCGAGGACGGCTCCGAGCTCCACTCGATCACCGGCGTGATCGGCGCCTCGGTCTCCGGCGCCTTCCTGTGGATCCTGGGCATCCTCAACCTCGTCGTGCTGCTGGGCATCATCCGGGTCTTCCGCGCCATGCGCCACGGCCACTTCGACGAGCAGCAACTGGAGGAACAGCTCAACAAGCGCGGCTTCATGAACCGCATCATCGGCGGCCTCACCCGGTCCGTCCGCAAGCCCTGGCACATCTATCCGGTCGGCGTCCTCTTCGGGCTGGGCTTCGACACCGCCACCGAGGTCGGCCTGCTCGTCCTGGCCGGCGGGGCGGCGGCCTTCAACCTGCCGTTCTACTCGATCCTCGTGCTGCCGATCCTCTTCGCCACCGGCATGTGCCTGCTCGACACCGTCGACGGGGTGTTCATGAACGCGGCGTACGGATGGGCCTTCGCCAAGCCGGTCCGCAAGGTCTTCTACAACATCACCATCACGTCGATCTCCGTCGCCGTGGCCCTGATCATAGGAACCATCGAACTCATCGGCGTCCTCGACGACCAGGCCCACATCACCACCGGCCCGCTCGCCGCGATCGGCTCGATCCCCCTCGACTACGCCGGGTACGGCATCGTCGCCCTCTTCGTCGTGTCCTGGCTGATCGCCCTGGCGGTGTGGCGCTTCGGCCGCATCGAGCAGCGCTGGTCGAGCGGCTTGGCCCAGGGCCGCGCCGACCACTGACCCGCGCACGGCCGCTCGATCTCGACAAGTACACCGTCACCATCGTGGCCCGGCGACACCGGCTCGCCATCCTGCCCGCATGGACACCGCCTGGGCCTGGGTGACCGAGGGCCGGTACCCCGGCTTCTGCCGCACGTTCGTCCGGGACCGGGACCCCGCCACCGTCGCCGAGAGGCTCGGCGGCGGGCCACCGGCCGTCATGACCGTCGAGCAGACCGGGGACGCCTACCCGCCCCACCAGCGTGGTTCGCTTTTGCGGGCTTACCAGGTCATCTTCGCCGCCGCCGGGCTCGCCGCCGCCGCCTCGCTCGTGATCGCCCTGTTCATCCCCCGGCGGGCGGCGGTCACTCGACGGGCCACGGCGGCCGAGCCCGAACTGGCGGCCGCCGCACGCTGATCAGACCCCGGCGGCCCGCGCGTCCGTGAGGACTGGCCGCCCGGACCGGAGGGCGCGGGCGGCCAGGTTCACATCAGTACTTGGCGGTGCAGCGCCAGAGCGGGGACCCGCCGGTCTGGCCGTCGACACACGCCTTGTACGTGTAGCCGGCGTCGTTCAGCATCGCTGTGTACCGGGAGACGCCCTGCTGGTGGGCGCTCGGACCGGTCACCCGCTCGCGCTCGCTCCCGCTCGAGTTGTAGCTGAAGCCGCCCAGCAGCGAGTAGTAGCCGCCCCGGGTCCACGCCGTCCGGCAGCGGGGGCTGTACCGCAGCTCGGCGTACGTGCTGTTGTCGACGGTCTTGGTGTAGATCGTCTTGGCGTCCGTGGAGCAGTAGTACCAGTTGGCCTGGCCGCCCGGGGGCTTCACGAGGTAGCTCGCCGGGTCTTCACCGTCGCAGGAGTTGCCGCACGCGTCGGAGGCCGCGGCCACCGAGACGAGAGCATCGACGGCCGCCTTGTCGGCGATGACGTCGACACTGCCGTCGCTGTTGCGGACGACCCGGTGGGGAAGGGTGACGGGAGCGGGCCCGGTCGGGCTGACCTCGGCGGCCCGCGCAGCGGCCGCGGCCGGCGGCACCTCGGCGGGGAACCCGGCCGGGAGGGAGTCGGCCGGAGGCGGGGTCGGCTCCGCGTGAGCCGGTCCGCCGACGCCGAGCGCCAGGACGCTGATCGCGGTGAGGACGAGAGCACGAGCTTGGTGTCGCAAGGTGGTTCCTGTTCTGTAAGAGGTGTTGTGCGGGCAGGGGTCATCGCCGCGCCGGTGTCGCCGGTGCGGTGTCGTTCGAGAAACCGGGTGCCTAGCGGCGTTGCCGGCGAGCCAGGTCGTCCGCGCGAGCACGCCGGGAGCGGGACAGCACGTCCACCTCGGTCCCCGCGCCCTCACCGGGCGACGCCTCCCAGCCGCGGAGCTTGTCGCCGATGGCCCGCACCCGCTCGTCCCGGGGGCCGGCCACGAGGTAGAACAGTGACTCGTCCACCTCACGGTCGTCGCCGCCCCAGCGCACGAGACCCTCCCCGTCGGCGAGGACGTCCCGCAGCACCTGCTCCTGCAAGGGATAGAAGCCGCCCTTGGCGCGAGCGCCGGGCCGGATCCGTACCGCGGTGCCGGAGGCCAGGTTGGACTCGGCGCTGCGCCGGCGCACCTTGTTGACCGGGGTCCAGCCGACCAGGTCGCCCGGCCGGATCTCCTCGATCTCGTAGTGAAAGCGGCGAATCGTGTGCAGCAGGATCGCCTCGACGTCCCCGATCCACACCGGGACACTCAGTCCCGTGCCGGCCACGGTCCGGGTCCACACCTGCGAATCGCGATCCGCGTTGCTCTGGATGGTCCATCCGTTCCGCGAGGTCGCCGGGCGCTTCGGCCGCCGGATCTCCCGGGCCGACGCGGGCGTGGCGGGCAGGACGGAACCGGCGGCCGCGACCGCGCCTGTCACAGCGGCGGTGCGGAGAACGGTGCGCCGAGTCAGCCGATGAGTCATCGTGTCGCCTTCCGGGTCATCGAAGCAGAATGAGGCCGAACGGCACCAGGGACGCGGCCACGCAGGCGGGCCAGTAGCGGGACCCCGGAACAGCCACCCGGCGGCGGGCCCACACGTTGATCAGGCCCCAGACCGAGAGGAACCCGCCGGACGACACAGCGGCCAGGAGCCACCAGATCAGCATTCCGTCGTTCTCGGTCGGTTCCCCGCGCGTCCAGCCCAGGTCGGCCAGTGGCCCGTTGGACAGCGCGTACCAGATGAGGAACAACGGCACGACGGCCACGACCCCCAGGAGCAGGTTCACGAAGACCGCTGCAACGAGTCTCAGCATGTGTCCAATTCTTTGTCATCGGTCCGCCGCTACGCCTCACGGGAGAGCTTGTTGTAGTTCTCGAGGACGTTGTACAGGCCGGTCAGCTCACGTCCGTACTGCTCGATCTTCTCTCTGTTGCTCTCGTACTTGTCCCCGTTGTAGCGCTCCAGGATGAGCTGGACGTCGGCCATGCTCGTGGTGAGCGAGGGACGGGCCACCCCGACCTGGTACGCGTTGTAGATCGTCAGGTAGGCGGCCGTCGCGATGTTGTAGTGGGGGTCCTGGAGGCGATCCCACACCGCACGCCGGTCGGTCTCCAGCGTCAACGGAGTGCCGTTGATGATGCCCTGCTGGATGCAGTAGTTACGGGCCTCGATCGCCACCCAGGCGAAGATCTGTCCGTAGCCGGTGCTGGAATCCGGCCGCAGCCCGTTCCGGAACAGGTCGTCGAACATCGGATCGGTCGGATTCAGCTTGCGCAGCTCCCACAGGATCGGCGCCTGGACGAGGGCCTTGCGCAGCTTCAGGGTCCGGGCCAGGTTCGTGAACAGCCAGTCGGCTTCCATGACCCGCTCGAACGCGTTGGTCGTGGAGATCACGTTCCAGGTGACCCAGTCCCCGTCGAGCGTCCAGCCCTCGCCGCCGGTCTCCGGGACGCCGACCGACGTCAGGTAGGTCTGGACGTCCCGGAGCAGCGCCGCCTGGTAGCGACTCTTGTCGAGGTCCACGTCGAGATCGTCGGTGTTGGGCCGCGGCGGGTCGAAGTCGCCCTGACCGGTGTCGCGGCCCGAGGCGATGTTGTTGTCGATCTCGATGCTGCCGCTGCCCGAGCCGATCGTCTTGGTGACGATCTGGTCGTACGCCCAGTTGGTCGGCAGCGGATAGCCCAGGTTGCCCGAGAACCCGGACGACATGTCGGACACGAACGAGGTGAGCGCGTACCCCTCGTCGGAGACCCGCTGGCAGACGTTGCGGGGACCGTAGATGCCCACCCGGTAGCCGGAGAGCTCGCTGACCGTGCCGTGCACGCCCCGGAAGTACGGCAGGATGTAGCTGGTGACCTCGGCGTCCATCGCGTCGTAGTCGACCGCGAAGTAGATGGTCGATCCCGGCTTGAAGCCGTGGATCCGGGCCCACTCGATGGCGTTCGTCGCGTCGACGCAGCCGCTGGCGTAACTGAAGTTGGTCGCGTCCCGGGCCCACGTCTGATAGATCGGGAAACAGCGCAGCCCGTACTGCTTGATCGTGGCGAGCTCGCCGGGCTGGATCGCCTTCTCCGGCAGGCTCGTCGAGGACGGGTTGTAGAGGTATCGCCCGATGTACTTGTATCCGGCCGCCTTCAAAGCCACCGCGCGATCCGGCGTGATCTTCGTGACGCCGTCGCACGCCTCGCCGCTGCGCGTCTGGTCGCCGTACGAGACCAGCAGCGACGCCCACGTCGGGAAGTCCCCGGTCCCGGTCACGGACAGCTTCGCGAACGACTGGAACTCGCGCACCGCGGCCTGCACCTCGGCGGTGAAGGCGCCGAACGAGACGGGCCGCTTGTTGAGCAGCATCGCCGCGGTGAACATCTCCGCCCAGGTGCCGGCCGTGCCGACCGACACCGGATGGGACTTCAGCCCGGCCTGCGTGCCGGGGCCGAACACCCCGTTCGCCGTGCCGTCGGCCATGCCCAACTCGTACTGGATGGCCAGCAACATCGACTTCGCGACGTCCCGGGAGTGGTGACCGTCGCACGGGATGACGAAGTAGTCGCGGCGGTTGACGTACCGGCCGTTCAACCACTGCTGGACAGAGCGGATCTGGCTCGACCCGTTGTTGACGGTGACGTACGCGTCCATGTTGAGCAGCGCCTTGACGACCTTGGGCTCCAGCGAACCACCCGGGTAGGCGTAGGCGAGCCCCATGTCCTGCTTCAGCTGAGTGACCGAAGCCTCGACCCGGGCGCTGTAGATGCCGTCGATGCCGCCGCCGTCATAGCCCTTGCAGTACAACGCCGACTGGAGGATGCAGCCGAAGATCCACGACGGCACGGTCGAGGCGTTCAGACTCGGAAACTTGCTCTGCAGCGTCGCCAGCGTCGTGGGACCGAAGGTGTCCGACAACGAGGTGATGCCCATCTCGTATTGCAGCGCCCGGGTCAGGGCGTACATCGTGGGCCACCCGGTGCGGCCGTTCTCCTCGAGCTTCGCGATGCCGAGCTTCGCGCCGTTGCTGTAGGTGCTGTTGATGAAGCGCTGGGCCCGAAGGACCATCTCGTCAACGTCTGCCATCTACGTCCTTCTGTGAGGGGGGCGCGGCAGCATCATCGCAGCGAAGCCCGCACAGATCGATTGATCTCACTGCCGCGACGGCAGCATACGACGCGAAACGATCTCGCGCTGCCCCGTTTCCGTCCGCCGGCGACAGCTCGGAACAAGGCCCGTTCGGGCGGCGCACCGCGGGCCGGGCGGGGGGAACAGAGGCAGACGGTCACGGTCGTGAGGCGTTCGACCACCCGGACGTCCCGGCCGGATGTCGATCTGCCCGGCGTCGTGCCGCTGCGCCCGGACATCACCGACCCGGCGCCGGTGGCAGCGGCCGCCGGCGACGTGACCCTGCTGATCAACAATGCGGGCAGGCGTTCAACCCGGCTGCCGTGATGAAGGGCCCGGACGACATCGCCGGCTCCGCGCTCGACGGCATCGAGGCCGGCCGGATCGAGATCGTGGCGGACTGCACGAGCAGCAGATCGACGAGGCTGTTGACCGCGGCGGTGGCGCCGATCCCGGGGTGTGAGAGCCAGGCGCGCTCACATCAGTGGACCTCGGCGCCGAACGAGGCGACCATGTCGACCACCTACGACAAGCGGCTCGCCGAGGCGGCAGCAGCAGCTGGCCTCACTGTGGACATGCCCACCAGCTGAATGTCCGGGCAACGCCCCCTTCGACGGCGGTTGAAGCGCCGGTGACGTAGCCGATCTTCTCGGGCCAGGGAGCCGATCAGGCTGGCCCACCTGACGCGACCAGCCGGCACACCGCCGATCGCGATGTCTACGAGAAGTGCCGACGCCCGCGTAGCCGCCGGCGATGCCCATCGCTACAGGCAACTCTCGACGCTCAGCAGGTACTGACCGGCCTGGCCGAGAATTACGCCGGGCTTGACATCGGCATGTGAAGGCGGCCGAACGCCTGCTCGGCCGCCCGGGTCACCATCGCCGGGCAGCGCAAACCAGACACCGCGCGGCGGGTGCGACAGGCCCGTGCCGACCGATCCGCGACACGGCCCTCGGCCACCCCGTCATGCAGAAGGTGGCCGGCGACTCCTCCCACGGCAGATCGTCGCGTAGCTCGCAGCGATCGACGAGGCCGAGAAGCACTTCACCTCAAAGACATGCTGGCGTGGTCGACCTTCACGCGAACCACCTCCGGCATGCCCGTCGCACCTGGGCGGTCTGGCCTGCTCTAGTCGGAGGACCAATAACCGAAAAACGTGGCGGTACGCGAAAGGGGCCACCGAAGCGGCCCCTCACCTGAGTAAACGCTCCCCCGATTGGACTCGAACCAATAACCTGCCGGTTAACAGCCGGCTGCTCTGCCAATTGAGCTACAGGGGATCAAACCCGTCGCCCCGGCTTCCCGCTCTCGCAGGTCGTCGTGGCGACGGGAGAAACGATACATGACCGGCGGGCGGTTTCGCTCGGGGGTACCCCTCCGCGAGGTGCCCCGGCGCGGCGGGGAGGCGGACATCTCGCTCACACGGCGACATAACGCCACGCCCGGCGATCGGCGTCACAGGGCGGGCGGGGCGGTGGATTGCCTGGTCAGGGGTGGGGCGACACACCCGGGCGAGTCGTGAGTCGGACGAAAAGCGGGCGGCGGGAATGAGCTGGCGGCAGGATGGGTATGCACCCTCACCGAAGACGAAGACGCACGTGCGTCGACGAACGGAAGGAGCCGCCATGCGCGGAAAGCTCATGTTCATCACGGGTCTCGCGGCGGGCTTCGTCCTGGGCAGCCGTGCCGGCCGGGAGAAGTACGAGGAGATCGCGGCCAACGCCAAGAAGGTGTGGGAGCACCCGACGGTCCAGGAGGCCGCCGGCGTTGCCCAGGCGCAGGCCAACAAGCTCTACACCGAGGGCAAGGACAAGCTCAACCAGTCCAAGATCGGTGAGAAGCTGCAGTCGGCCAGCAGCTCGTCCTCCTCGACCGGCACCAGCACGACCAGCACCACGGACCTGCCGGCGACGAGCTCGACCAGCACCGGCAGCACGTACTGACGCACGCCAGCCGTTCGTGGCCCGGCCCCCGCTGAGGGACCGGGCCACGCGGCTGTTCGCCCCCTGGCGGACGGCAAGCGCCGACGGCAAGCGCCGACAGCAAGCGCCGTCGGCAAGAGCCGGGATCGGCGCAGCGACCGCCATCGGAGGCATGGGGCGCGCCGGCGACCGGCCTCGGCGCAATGCCGCCGCAGGGAAGCGGACAGCGCCGGTCGCGGCCAGCTCGAGGAGAGGGGCCGCGCGACACTCCCCGGGCCGCCCAGGTGAATAAGGGACGACCCGCGGATGGGAGCTTTAGGACGAGGACGAGAAGGCGGCGTCGAAGGCTGCCGTCGGGGCGTCGAAGGCCAGGTCGCGAACGAACTGCAGCGCGGCGGGGGCGCCGACCAGCCGGTCCATCCCCGCGTCCTCCCACTCGATCGACAGCGGGCCGTCGTAGCCGATGGCGTTGAGGGCTCGGAAGCAGTCCTCCCACGGAACGTCGCCGTGGCCGGTGGAGACGAAGTCCCAGCCTCGGCGGAGGTCGGCCCAGGGCAGGTGGGAGGCCATTCTGCCGCGGCGGCCGTCGCCCGTGCGGACCTTCGCGTCCTTGCAGTCGACGTGGTAGATGCGGTCCTGGAACTCGAGGATGAAGTTGACCGGGTCGAGGTCCTGCCAGACGAAGTGGGACGGGTCCCAGTTGAGGCCGAAGGCGGGCCGGTGGCCGATGGCGTCGAGGGTGCGGCGGGTGGTCCAGTAGTCGTACGCGATCTCGCTGGGGTGCACCTCGTGGGCGAAGCGGACGCCGACCTCGTCGAAGACGTCGAGGATCGGGTTCCAGCGGTCGGCGAAGTCCTGGTAGCCGCGCTCGATCATCGCGGGCGGCACCGGCGGGAACATGGCGACCGTGTGCCAGATCGACGACCCGGTGAAGCCGACGACCGTCTTGACCCCGAGACGCGCCGCTGCCCGTGCCGTGTCCTTCATGCGTGCGGCCGCACGCTCCCGGACGCCCGCAGGCTCGCCGTCTCCCCAGATCGCGGCGGGCAGGATGTCCTGGTGCCGCTCGTCGATGGGGTGGTCGCAGACGGCCTGGCCGACGAGGTGGTTGGAGATCGCGAACACGCGCAGGTTGTACTTTGCCAGGGTCGCGCGCTTGCGGTCGACGTAGTCGTCCTCGGCGAGCGCGCGGTCGACCTCGAAGTGGTCGCCCCAGCAGGCGATCTCCAGGCCGTCGTAGCCCCACTCGGACGCGAGCCGGCAGACCTCCTCGAACGGCAGGTCGGCCCACTGGCCGGTGAAGAGCGTGATGGGTCGAGCCATGTCATCTCCCTTGATCGAATGCACGACAAGGGTTCCGAGGCCGGCGCGGGGAGGACCGGCGGGCAGAGCGGACGAGCGAACCGAGCCGGGTTTGCGCCCCCGGCCGGGCTCATCCAAAACTCTAGGACCGCGCGGCAGCGTCAACAAGGGGCGGCGACAGGCCCAGATCGCCGAGCTCGCCCAGACCCTCGGGCGCGATGTCGAGATATTCGGTGACCGGCCTGCCGTTCATGAGCCGGCGCAGCGCCGAGCGGCAGATCTCGGTGGTCGCGGTCAGCTCCGGGGGCAGCGACGACCCCCACGGTACGCGGTGGAGCACCCGCCACGGCCCCGGCGGCACGTCGGTGAGCGCCTGCGCCAGGTCCTCCACATAGCCGTCGTCCGGCGTGGTCACGGGGTGCGGGAAGCCGGTGTAGGACCGCAGGGCCTCCGCCGCGGCGGCCGGGTTCGTGGCCTGCAGGGCGGTGGCCACCTGCACGTGGATGACGGAGACGCCGGCGCCGGCGAGGCGGTCGAGGTAGGCGACCGGGTCCTCCCAGGTGCACGCCAGGCTCGCGAGGTCGAGGCTGACCCCGAGGCGGTCCTTGTCGAGCCGGGAGAAGGCGGCCGCCACCGAGGCGGAGCCGTCGAGCACGTGGCCGGGGGCGGGCTGGAAGCCGACCCGGACCGCGCGGCCGGTCTGCCAGGCGACCTCGGCGAGCCCGCCGGAGAGCCGGCCGAGGATGCGGGAGCAGGCCTTCTCCTTGGCCTCGTCCCAGCCGTCGCGCCGGCCGATGCCGTTGGTGATGACGGCGCCGCGCTCGGCCTCGGCGGGCAGCAGGTCGACGAGGATGCGCGCCAGGTCGAGGGTGTACTCCAGGCGGGCCGGGCTGCTCCAGTCGGCCAGGGAGGATCCCTCGTCGCCGCCCTCGGAGTACGGCACTCCGCTCAGCGTGAAGACCTCGAGCCCGCGGGCGTCGAGCTCGGCACGCAGCCGGGTGCGGGAGCGCGCATCGATCGCGAGGGCGGCGGCGAGGGTGGGTGGCAGCCAGAGGCTCACCCCGAGGGTGCCCACGTCGAGGCGGGACCGGACGGCGGCGGCATAGGCGTCGAGCTGCTCGACGACGGCCGGGAGGTCCCGGGCGGGCCGCAGGTCGGTGCCGTGACTCAGATGGACGACCCGGTCCGACTGGTGGCGCAGACGCATCAGAATCCCTCCTGGAGCGGGGCGTCACCGAGGCATATGCACGTGCATCGGTTCGTGCTGCGTCCAGTATGGACCATTTGGCCGCGGGTCACCGCTGCCGTCGTGGCGGGCCGACGGAATGCCATGACGCCTCCATCCGTGGGTTGGCTGCCCTCGGGTACGAGCCTCAACCGTCCGCCGGATCAGCGGGCGTACTGGCCGTGCGACGTCCTGACCTGCACGGGGATGATCTACGGGTGCGAATGACATTCATGTAAGACGATGCTCGGACGCGTCGTGAGCAGGGCCGAAGTGGACCGGAGCACCCGGACGAGGGAGATACCGGAGAGCGTTCTCTGTGCGCCAATTGCACAATGGGACACGCACCGGACAGTCACACGTGCAGACCGCGGGGTGCATCTGCACACCGCACATGCCTCGCGGGAGGCAAAAGGCCGCCCCGGCACCCGCCGGAACCCGGGAGCAGTTGCCGGAACGGCCGTCCCGCCGCGGGCCCGTGCCCCGGAGCGCAACCGGACCACCCCGCGCCTGCGGCGGAACCCACGATCAGACGCCGGCCAGCGACACCTCCACCGGCACCCACGCCGACGTCGCCGCCGACCGCTCGACCGCGTCGAGCACCAGCTGCACCTGCAAGGCGTCCGCGAAGGACGGTGCCGGGTCCGTACCCGTGGCGACCGCCTCCAGGAGATCCCGGACCTCGTGGGTGAAGCTGTGCTCGTACCCGATCAGGTGACCCGCGGGCCACCACGCCGACATGTACGGATGGTCCGGCTCGGTGACCAGGATCCGCGTGAAGCCCTGCTCGTCCGAGGGCAGCGTGGCGTCGTAGAACTCCAGCTCGTTCATGCGCTCGAAGTCGAACGCCACCGAGCCGAGCGACCCGTTCAGCTCCACGCGCAGCCCGTTCTTGCGGCCCGTGGCGAAGCGCGTGGCCTCGTACGTGGCGACCGCTCCCCCGTCGAGCCGGGCCAGGAACAGCGCCGCGTCGTCCACGGTGACCTCCCCGAGCGGCGAGCCGGCGCCGTTGCCGGCCGCGGCCAGCCCGGCGGACGAGGACGGCAGCGGCCGCTCCCGGACGAAGGTCTCGGTCAGCGCACTGACGCCGGTGATGAGCTGCCCGGTCACGAACTGCGTGAGGTCGACGATGTGCGCCCCGATGTCCCCGAGCGCCCCCGAGCCCGCGACGTCCTTACGGAGCCGCCAGACCAGCGGGAACTCCGGGTCCACGATCCAGTCCTGCAGGTAGACCGCGCGGACGTGGCGTACCGTGCCGATCCGGCCGTCGGCGACCAGCTTGCGCATGAGGGCGACGGCCGGGACCCTGCGGTAGTTGAAGCCGCACATGGTGCGGATCCCCTGGGCCTGCGCCGTCGCCGCGGCCGACGCCATCTCGCGGGCCTCGGCGACCGAGTTGGCGAGCGGCTTCTCGCACAGCACGTGCTTGCCGGCGGCCAATGCGGCGCAGGCTATCTCCGCGTGGGTGTCGCCGGGGGTGCACACGTCGATCAGGTCGATGTCGTCGCGCGTGACGACGTCGCGCCAGTCGGTGGCGTGCGACTCCCAGCCGAGCTTGGCGGCCGCGGCCGCGACCCGTGCCTCGTCGCGGCCGCAGACCACCGACATCCGCGCCGACAGCGGCAGATCGAACGCGTGGTTGACGGTGCGCCAGGCCTGTGAGTGCGCGGCGCCCATGAACGCGTGACCGACCATGCCGACCCGCAGCTGCCCCATCGTGAACTCCCGTTCGAAAAGAGACGTCAGAAACCGAGCTTGGCGTACTGGTCGGCGTTCTCCTTGGTGATCGTCTCGGAGGCGAGCGTGATCTCCTTGGGCACCTGCAGCTCGACCAGGTCGGACATGCCCTTGCCCTGGCCGATCAGGCGGGCCAGCGAGATGGCGGAGGACGCCATCGACGGGCTGTAGGTGACGGTCGCCTTGAGCACGCTGTTGTCGGCCTTGATCGCGTCGATGGCGGCCTTGGAGCCCGCGCCGCCGACCATCAGGAACTCCTTGCGGTTCGCCTGGTTGACCGCGGCGAGCACGCCGATGCCCTGGTCGTCGTCGTGGTTCCACAGGGCGTCGATCTTGGGCAGCGCCTGGAACAGCTCGGTGGCCGCGCGCTGACCCGTGTCCGCCGTGAACTCGGCCGGGCGCCGGTTGGCGACCTTGAAGCCGTACACGGCGAGGGCCTCCCGGAAGCCGGCCGAGCGGTCCTGGGTGAGCTCGAGCGAGTCGATGCCGGGGATCTCCCCGATGATCGGGTTGCTCACCCCCTTGGCCTGCAACTGCGCCCCGATGTACGCCCCGGCGGCCAGCCCCATGCCGAAGTTGTCACCCTTGATCTGCAGCCGGTACGCCCCGCGGTCCGGGAAGGCACGGTCCAGGTTGATCACCGGGATGCCCGCCCGCATCGCCTCGAGCCCGGCGGCGTTCAGTTCCTTGCCGTCGTGCGGCAGCATCACGATCACATTGGGCTTCTGGCCGATCAGGGTCGAGATCGCGGCGCGCTGGGCGGCCGCATCGGCGCCGGCTTCGACGCTGCGGAATTCCACGTCCTGGTACGCCTGGGCCTGCGCCTTGGCGTTGTTGGTGATGGCCGCCAGCCAGCCGTGGTCGGCCGCCGGCGCGGAGAAGCCGATGATCACCTTGTCGCCCGGGGCGGCGTTCTCGTTGCCGGCGCTCTGGTTGGTGTTGATCTGGGTGTTCTCGGTCGGGGTGTTGCTCGTGCAAGCGGTGAGCACGGCACCGGCGCCGACGGCGGCGCTGCCGAAGAGGATGCGACGACGGGACAGAGCGTTCATCGTTTTCTCCCAGGTTTCATCAGGCGGCCGTCGCCGGTCGCCTGGTTGGTGCATGGGGTGGCCTCTAACGTTTGAGCAGGTTCGTGAGCGACTGGTAGCGGAACTGCTGGACGAGCACGGCGGCGACGATGATGCCGCCCTTGACCATGTTCTGGACCTCGGTGGAGAGGTTGTTGATCGCGAACAGGTTGGTGATCGTGGAGAACACCAGCACCCCGAAGAGGGCGCCGACGATGGTGCCGCGGCCGCCGCTGAGCAGCGTGCCGCCGATGATCGCCGCGGCGATCGCGTCGAGCTCGTAGAGGTTCGCCATCGCCGCCTGGGCGCTGGTCGCCTGGGAGGTGAGCATGATCGCGGCGATGCCGCAGCACAGCCCCGAGAGCGCGTAGAGCAGCACGGTGTGCAGCCGCACGTTGATGCCGGCCAGCCGGGCCGCCTCGACGTTGCCGCCGATCGCCACCGTGCGCCGGCCGAAGGTCGTCCGGTTGAGCAGGACCCACCCGGCCGCCACGACCAGGGCCAGGATGATCACGAGCACCGGGATGCCGAGGATCTCGTTGCTGGCGATGTTGTTGATCGTGGTGTTCGACGAGACCTGCGTCTGCTTGCCGGAGATCTGCGCGGCGAGACCCCGGGCGGCGACCATCATGGCGAGCGTGGCGATGAAGGGGACCAGGCGGCCGTACGAGATGAGGATGCCGTTGATCAGTCCGACCACGACACCCACCAGCACCGCGGTGAAGATCATGCCCAGGGTGCCGTAGCTCTGCGTGGCGAGCGTGGTCGACCACACGCCGGCGACCGCGACGATCGCGCCGACAGACAGGTCGATGCCGCCGCCGATGATGACGAAGGTCATGCCGACCGTCACCACGCCGATCGCGGAGGCCTGCTTGAGGATGGTCCAGATGTTGCCGCTCACCCAGCTCGCGTCGCCGTAGAGCTCCGGGCGGGTGATGATCCCGATGATCACCAGGACGATGAGGACGCCGACCAGGCCCAGGTTGCGGCGGAACGGTTCGGCCGCGTCGCCGGACCAGAAGGCGCGCTTCGGCGGAGTGGTCACGTGGGTCGCGGGGACTTTCGTATCGGTCATGCTGGTTCTCCCTCCAGCAGCGAGCCGGCCATGACAAGGTCGAGCACCCGCGCCTCGTCGATCTCGTCGGCAGGGGCTTCGTGGATCAGGTGTCCCTCGCGCATGACCAGCACCCGGTCGGCGAGGCCGAGGACCTCCGGCACCTCGCTGGAGACCAGCAGCACGCCGACCCCGCCGGCCGCGAGATCGTGGATCACCTGGTAGAGCTCGGCCCGCGCGCCCACGTCCACGCCCCGGGTCGGCTCGTCGAGCAGCAGCAGCCGGGTGCGGTCGAGCAGCCACCGGCCGACGACCACCTTCTGCTGGTTGCCGCCGGAGAGCGTGCGCACCGGCCGGTTCACGTCGCGGGGACGCAGCTCGAGCCGGTCGGCCGTGCGCTCCGCCGCCGCCTTCTCCTTGCCGGCGTCGGTGAAGCCGCCGCGGGCGTACCCGGGGAAGGAGGACAGCGTCATGTTGCGGTAGATCGGCTCGTCCAGCAGCAGCGCCTGGCTCTTGCGCTCCTCGGGCGCCATGCCCATGCCCGCGCGCACCGCGCCGCCGATGCTGCGGATCGGCTTGCCGTCGACCGTGACGGTCCCGGAGTCGGCCGGGCGGGCGCCGAAGATCGTCTCCAGCAGCTCCGAGCGGCCCGACCCGACCAGTCCCGCGATGCCCACGATCTCCCCGGCGCGCACGGTCAGCGAGGCGTCCGTGAACTCGCCCGCCCGGGTCAGCCCCTCGACCCGCAGCAGCGGCTCGCCCTCGGAGCGGCCGACGCGGGGCGGGAAGACGTACTCGATGGTGCGCCCGGTCATGCGGCTGACCAGCTCGCGGGTCGGGGTCCCGCGGGCGGGGAGGTTCGCCGCGGTGGTGCGCCCGTCCTTGAGCACGGTGACCCGGTCGCCGATGTCGCGGATCTCCTCCATCCGGTGGGAGATGTAGATCACCGCTATGCCCTGCGCGGTCAGCTCGCGGATGATCCGGAACAGGTTCTCGACCTCGTCGTGCGCCAGGACCGCGCTCGGCTCGTCCATCACGATCAACTTGGCGTCGTGCGAGAGAGCGCGGGCCATGCTCACGATCTGCTTGCCCGCGGCGGGCAGCGAGCGGACCATCCGCCGGGCCGGGATCTCCGCGTGCCCGAGCCTGGTCAGGATCTCCCGGGTACGCGCGGCGGTGCTGCGCCGCTTGAGGAAACCGCCACGACTCTCCTCGTGGCCGAGAAACGCGTTCTCCGCGACCGACAGGTCCTCGACGAGATCGAGTTCCTGATAGATCGTGGCGATCCCGGCCCGCATCGCGGCCTGCGGGTTGCCCGGGGCGAACGGCTCACCGAGCCACGTGATGCTGCCCTCGTCGGCGTGGTGCACGCCCGCGAGGATCTTGATCAGCGTGGACTTGCCGGCGCCGTTCTGGCCGAGGAGACAGTGGACCTCGCCCCTGCGCACCTCCAGTTCCACGCCGTCCAGGGCCCGTACGCCGGGGAAGGTCTTGACGACGCCCGCCAGCTTGAGCACGACGTCGCTCGCCGAGGGGTCGCTCATGACGCCTGCTCGAAGGCCGTGTCGCTGGCGAGGACCGCGGCGCCCGTGACGCCGGCGCGGGCCCCGAGTTCGCTGAGGACGACCGGGAGGTTGCCGGTGGCCAGCGGCAGCGAGCGGCGGTAGACGACGCTGCGGATCTCGGCCAGCAGGATGTGGCCCAGCTGCGCGAGCCCGCCCCCGATGACGATCATCGACGGGTTCGAGAAGCTGACCAGCGTGGCGAGCACCGCCCCGACCCGCCGCCCGCCGTCGCGGATGAGCCGGATGCAGGTGACGTCGCCCTCGGCGGCGCCGTCCGCCACGTCGCGGGCCACGAGCGTGCCGTGGGCGGCGAGCCGCTCGGCGAGCGCCGGGGAGTCGCCGTTGCGCGCGGCGGCCAGCGCGTCCCGGGCCAGCGCCGCGCCGCTGAAGAGTGCCTCGAGACAGCCGGCGTTCCCGCAGGAGCAGACCGGGCCATGCGAGTCCACCTGGATGTGGCCGATGTCGCCCGCGCAGCCGTCCACGCCCCGGTAGACCTCGCCGGCCAGGTGGATGCCGCAGCCGATGCCCGTACCGATCTTGACGAACAGGAAGTCGTCGACCGAGTGGGCGACCCCGCCGTGCCGCTCGCCGATGGCCATGATGTTGACGTCGTTGTCCACCACCGCCGGGCAGCCCAGCTCGCGGGTCAGCAGCTCGCGCACCGGATAGCGGTCCCAGCCGGGCATGATCGGCGGCGACACCGGCACCCCGTCGCGGAAGCTGACCGGGCCCGGCACGCCGATCCCGACGGCGTCGAGCCGCTCGTACGCCCCGTCGGTCCGCGCCTTCTCCAGCAGCTCCTGGATCCGGTGCAGGATCGCCCGCGGGCCGCCCCGGATGTCGGTGCTCTCCCGGTAGGCGGCGACGGGCTCGAGCCGTCCGTTGGTCACCTCGATGTCGATCGAGCTGGCCCCCAGGTCGACGGCGGCGAACCGGAGCCGGGGGTGCAGCTCGACCAGGGTGGACCGGCGCCCGCCCCGCGACGCGGCCATGCCCGCCTCGGCGATGAACCCGGCGGCGACCAGCCGCTCGACCTCGGCCAGCAGCCGCGGCCTGGTCAGGTCGAGGCGGTCGCCCAGCTCGGCGCGGGATATCGGGCCCTCGTCGCGCAGCAGGCGCAACAGGCGTAGATGGGGGGCGTCGACGACATGCACGGGCACCTCCGGCCGTTCACACCGTCGCAACGGGACGGTGTCACGCCCGTCACACTAGGGCCCTTCCACCCCGCTGGTCCATAGCTTTGCATTGATCAACCGGAACTTTTGTCTTCTGAGTCAAAAGTAACCGGCGCATGCGACGTGGCCCCGGCGAGCACCTCGGGGACGGCGGAGTTGACGTCGCGCTCGACATAGGACAGGCGTACGGCGGGCGGCCTGCCGGGCGTCTCCCGGCTCAGCCACTCCCGCAGGCCCGCGTCCGGGATCTCGTAACCGGCGGGCGTCCGGCGCAGCAGCCGGCGCTCGACCGCCTCCGCCAGCAGGGCGTTGCGCCGGCGGCGGAAGAACCGGCGCTTCTCCCCGGCGGTGCGCAACACGTCCGCCAGGCCGGCGACCGCGACCTGGTAGAGGTAGCTCGTGATCTCCCCGGCGTCGCCGCTGGGCAGGTCCCGGACGGCGCCGGGCTCCCCGTAGATCAAGCCCTCCAGCAGCCCGAGCAGCCGGGGCGACCCCAGGACGACGCTGCCGCCGGGTGCACGGTCCAGCCGGCCGATGAGGTCGGCGCAGCGGGCGACCTTCGAGTCCGCCTTGTCCTCGGCGAGCTGGGCCACGCCCGCCACGGTCCGCCGCAGCCACGACCGGGCCTCCTCGGCGGCCACCGGCTCCAGCACGACATGACAGGCGTCGAGCTCGGGCCCGAGCCGGGTCGCTTCGCGATAGCGCACGGTGTCCGCGAGCACGACGAACCCGTCGGTGCCGCGGTTGAGGGCGGCGATCAGCGCTTCCACGCGTACGCGGGCGGCGTGCGCAGCCGTGATCGGACAGGCCCCCGCGTCCGGGGCCGGCTCGAAGATGTCGTCGAAGACAGGAAGGATGTGACCGCCGCCCACCAGCTCGATCGCGGCGGGACGGCCCACATGCGGCGCCAGCTGCCGGACCAGGTGCTCACTGAGCGTCTCCCGGGCCGGTTCCCAGTCACGCAGGCCGACGGGGACCGGGATCTTCTCCGCGGGCAGGTGCCGGCCCAGCAGGGTCAGTGCCGTCAGCAGGCCCGCGGAGGTCTTGCCCGCCCCGGACTCCCCGAGCACGACCAGGCGGCGCCGGGGCAGGTCGTCAAGCAGGCGCGGCAGGTCACGGACCTCGCCGTCGTGGGCCGGGCGGGCGGGCGGGCCGGGGCACTCCAGCTTGCGCCAGCGCACCGCGAGCACGGGCCCGTACAGGCCGTGGTGGGCGGCCTCGGCCCGCAGCACGGGCAGCAGCGTGGCCGCGAGCTTGTCCGCCGTCGCGTCTTGTCGAGAAGTCACGCGAGACATCTACTCCGCCCGGCGCGGCGGGGATTGGTCCGTACGTGCGGGCTTGTCCGGCCGGTGTTCAGGGGCTAGCGCGCGAGATCGCCAGGCGGTCGGTGCAGGCGTGACAAAACGGGCAGCCTTCGCCACCATCGGCGACGATCGATCACCACGGAGTGTCACCGTCTTCGGCAAGTGTCGGGCAGGCGACAGTGCGGCGTTTCGTCCGTTCTTGCGGCATGAAAAACGGCGGCCCACGTCGGTGGGCCGCCGTCACGTGCTCGGGATCAGTTCGTACTGAGGCCCTTCTCGCTGCCCTTCTTGAGCTTGCGGTCGTCCCGCAGCTCGAGGAACGGCTCGTCCTCGGGGTCGTGCCCGGCCGCGATCGCCCGGCCGCGCTCCAGCTCGGCGTCCAGCTCCGCGCCGATCATGATCGCGATGTTGGAGATCCACAGCCACACCAGGAAGGCGATGACACCACCCAGCGTGCCGTACGTCTTGTTGTAGTTGGCGAAGTTCGCCAGGTAGAGCGCGAACGCTCCGGAGGCGACCACCCACAGGATCACGGCGAAGATGCCGCCCGGGCTGACCCAGCGGAAGCCGCCGGTCTTCGCGTTCGGCGACGCCCAGTAGAGGATCGCGAACATCAGGCTGACCAGGATGACGAGCACCGGCCACTTGGCGATGTTCCAGGTCGTCACGGCCGCGGAGCCGAGGCCGATCTGGTCGCCGACCGCCTGCGCCAGGTCACCGGTGAAGACCACGATCATGGCCGAGACGATCAGCATGAGGCCGATGACCGCGGTGACGCCCACCCGGATGGGCAGCGTCTTCCAGATCGGCCGGCCCTCCGGCACGTCGTAGATCGCGTTCGAGGCCCGCATGAACGCCCCGATGTAGCCCGACGCCGACCAGAACGCCGCCAGCAGACCGATGATCGCCGCGAAGCTCGCCGTGCCGGTGTCGCTGACCTGGCTGAGCACCTGGTTGACCAGGTCCTTGATCTGGCTCGGCGCGATGTCGTTGATCGTCTCCGTGACGGTCTGCTTGCCGTCGCTGCTCAGCAGGCCCAGCACGGACACGAGCACCAGCGCGCCGGGGAAGATCGACAGCACCCCGTAGTACGTGAGCGCGGCCGCCCAGTCGGTGATGTTGTCCTCGGAGAACTGCTTGAAAGTACGCTTGAGCGCCCCGAGGATGCCCTTGCCCTTGAGCTGCGCGGGGTTGTCCGGCCCGGCGTCCGGCGACGGCGCGCTCAGGTCGCGGTCGCTGCTCTCCCCCGTCCGGCTGGTGGCAGCCGCGTCGAGGTCGTAACCGTGCTTGCCGGCATCCCGTTGGCCCGCTGCCCGGGCGCCTCGGGCCGCGTCGGCGTTCTCGTCATGGCCGGACTCGTGATCCGACTTGCCTAGCAGTTTCATAACGGGATTCCCTCCGGGCGCTGTGCACCACTCGCATCAGATCCGCCGGCCTGCCCGGCCGCCGCGCACCATGTCTGACCAGGGTGATGCCCGCCATGTCCCCGCTTCTAACCTCGTGGGCCACGACAACATCCAGCAAACGCACAGGTGAGGGCCTCGCGCCGTGGCCCCGCCGGGCCACCGCCGGGTCTCCTCCGCATGGCGGTGCTCATCCGCCGGTGACTCCTGGATCCTCTGAAGCCGGCTCGGCGGGACGGGGGA
>NZ_JAUQWH010000111.1 GCF_030757795.1 Actinoplanes oryzae | reverse complement strand
CCGGCTCGGGCGCCTGGGTCGTCGTGGAACTCGCGGGCGGCCTGCCCGGCCTCGACTTCACCTCGTGGCCCGTCCTCCTGCTCGGCAACCTCTATCTGCTGCTCACCCCGCTGCTGCTTCTCCAACTCTCGCGAAGGGACAGCTCACCATGGCTGATCTGATCAAGGTCGACGACTGCGACACCATGCCGATGCGCGAGGTCCAGGACCTCTACAAGAGGTACGTCAGCCGCAGCGTGGTCTCGCTGAACACGTCCTTCGGCTTCGGCCGGGTGCTCGCCGACCACGCCGAGGGCGTCTGGATCACCACCCGCGACGGTCGGCGCATCCTGGACTTCACCGGCGCGGTCGGGGTGCTCAACCACGGGCACAACCACCCGCGCATCCTCGAGGCGCGGCGCCGCTTCGCCGAGAAGCACCGGATGGAGGTCCACAAGGCCTTCTTCTCGCCCTACGTGGCGGCGCTCAGCCACAACGTCGGCGAGCTACTGCCCGGCGACCTGAGCATCTCCTACTTCCCCAACTCGGGCGCCGAGGCGAACGAGGGCGCGATCAAGATGGCCTTCAAGTATCACGAGGGCCGGCGCAACACGATCCTGCGTGCCGACATCAGCTTCCACGGCAAGACCCTCGGCGCGGGCAGCCTGACCGGCTCCACCGAGAACGCCTTCCGCTTCCCGGGGCTGCCCAACATCGTGACCTACCCGTACGGCGACATGGCGGCCGTGCGGCGGGCGGTGGCGGCGGCCCGCACCGAGCGCGGCAAGTGCGACGTCTACGCGATCATGGTCGAGCCGTTCAGCGCGTCGAGCATGCGCAGCTGGTCCGCGGAGGCGCTCTACGAGCTGCAGGAGCTGTGCCGCGCCGAGGACATCGTGCTGATCTTCGACGAGGTCTACACCGGCTGGGGCAAGACCGGCAGCCTCTTCTACTTCATGCGCCACCAGGGCCTCGTGCCGGACATCCTGGTCTACTCCAAGTCGTTCGGCGGCGGCAAGGCGTCGATCTCCGGGTTCACCGCCCGGGAGCCGATCTTCCGGAAGGCGTACGACCGGCTGTCCGACGTGATCCTGCACAGCACCACCTACTACGGCTTCGGCGAGGAGACCGCCACCGCGATCGAGGCCGTCAACGTGGTCGTGGAGGACGACTTCCCGGGCCGCGCGCGCATGATCGGCGACCTGCTCGGCCCGGGCCTGGAGAAGATCAGGCAGAAGTACGCCGGGCTGGTCACCGACGTGCAGGGCACCGGCGCGATCTGGGGCGTCTTCATCGGCGGCGGCCCGCGCATCCTCGACCTGGCGGCCAAGCTGGCGCCGGCGGGCTTCCACAACGACCCGCAGTTCCGCACCAAGCTCATCACCCTGTCGGTGATCGCCGAGCTGTACCGGGAGCACAACATCCTCACCTATTACAGCCCCAACGTCGAGAACCCGCTCGTGGTCGCGCCCATGCTGGTCACCGAGCCGCACGAGGTGGAGCTCTTCCTCGACGCGCTCGACCAGACCCTGGCCAAGGGCCTGCCCCAGCTGCTCACCCGGTTCGTGCGGGACAAGTTCTTCCAGCGGGCGGGTGCCTGATGCTGCCGGAGCGCCCGCTCGTCTCGGTGATCGTGCCGAACTACAACTACTCGCGCTCGCTCGGCGCCTGCATCCGGGCGATCCAGGCGCAGGACTACGACCGCGTCGAGCTGATCGTCGTCGACGACTGCAGCACCGACGGCTCCGCGGAGCTGGCCCGCGAGCTCGGTGCCCGGGTCGTCTCGACCGGGGTGAACAGCGGCGTCGCCGTGGCCCGCAACACCGGGGTCGAGGCGTCCTCCGGAGAGGTGCTGCTGTTCGTGGACTCCGACGTCGCCATCCCGCCGCACACGGTCCGGCGCTCGGTGCAGCTGCTGGCCGCCGACGCGACGCTCGGGGCGGTCTGCGGCATGTACGAGCCGGATCCCCTCATCCGCGACAGCATCGTCGAGGAGTGCCGGGCCCTGCAGGCGTACCAGTGGCGGCGCAGCGCGGAGGGCGTGGTCAGCTTCCTCTTCAGCGCCATCTGCGCCATGCGGGCCGAGGTGTTCCACGACGTCGGCCCGTTCAACCCCCGGCTGCGCCAGACCGAGGAGGTGGACTACGGCTTCCGGCTGTCCCAGCGCTACAAGGTCTTGCTGACCTCGGAGATCCGGGGCCGGCACGACGACGACGACCGGATCTGGCCGCTGCTGCGCAAGCTGTTCCACCGCGGGCGGCTGCGCATCCCGCTCTACACGCAGATGCGCAAGTTCGCGCGGGGCTTCGAGACGGCGTCGCGGGCCGGCGGGAGCGTCGCGGCGCTCGGGGCGGTGGCGACGCTGCCGATCGTGGCCCTCACCGGGCCCGCCGGGCTGGCGGTGCCGTTGGCGCTGTGGGCGCTGTCGGTCTACGGGGACAGGGACACGTACGCCTTCGTCCGCCGGTATCGCGGCACCGCCTTCCTCGTCCCCTTCGCCGGCGTCTCGCTGCTGGTCAACGTGGCGATCGCGGCGGGCGCGGCGACGGGCGTGCTGCAGGCGCTGGTGTCGCCGGGCTTCCGGGCGCTCTACGACGAGCAACTGGCCTACCTGCCCCGCCCGGCCGGGGAGCCGGCGTGACCGGCCCGGCCACCACGGACGTGCTCGAGCCGGGAGCCGGTACGCCGGCCCCGGCCGGGCCCGGCCGCCCGCGCTGGTGCCTGGCCACCCGGATCCTGCTCGCCGCCACGCTGGTGTGGTGGCTGTACCTGGCGGCGCATCTCGCCCTCAGCGGCCGGTACTGGCTGTGGGTGCTGCCCGACGCGGTGCCGCCGCTGGTCTTCACCGTGGCGCCGCTGCTGCTCGCGGCCGCCGCCGGGGGGCTGCGCCTGGTGTCGCGGCCGCTGCCCCGGATCCCGCGCCGGCTGGTGCTGGGCGGCGCGCTGCTGGCCCTGGTGGCCGGGGTGCCGGAGAGCGGGCTCAACCCCGGCGCGCTGACCGGGCGGGAGCCCGTGCCGGCCGGCGCGATCAAGGTCGTCTCGTGGAACACCCAGTACTGGGACCAGGACGACGACCCCGATCGGTTCTACCGCTACCTGCTCGGGCTGCACGCCGACGTGTACCTGCTGCAGGAGTACCTCAACTGGGACCCCGCCGACCCGGGCGACGAGGCCCGCCGGGTCGACGACCTGGCCCGGCTGCGCCGCGAGTTCCCGGGCTGGCACATCGTCGCGCGCGGAGAGCTGATCACGCTGTCCCGCTTCCCGATCGCGGCCGCGCCCCGGGTCGGCCCGGACCGGCTGCCGGGCGCGGACGCGAGCTTCGCCGCCGAGTACGCCGCCGCCAAGGTGCTGCGCACCGACCTGCGCATCGGCGGCGCGGTGCTCAGCACCTACAACGTGCACATCCCGGTGCAGTTCTCCGTGGAGCTGCGGCCGGAGCTGCTCGCCGACACGCGCAAGCGCACCACGGCGCGGGCCGAGCAGTTCGCGGGGCTCACCGGCGACGTCGCGGCCAACCCCGGGCCGGTGCTGGTCGCGGGCGACTTCAACACCAGTCCGGCGATGGGCGACATCCGGGCCGTGCGGCGGTTGCTGACCGACGCGACACCGCAGCTGCGGAGCCCGTACCCGGTCAGCTGGAACCTGCACGGGCTGCCGCTGTGGCGGCTGGACTGGTTGTTCACCGGCGGCGGCGTCCGGGTGCACAGCTACACCATCACCGGCTCCGAGGGCCTGTCCGACCACCACGCCCAGCAGACGTGGGTCTCCCTGGGCTGACGTCCGTCCCGCCGGTCAGGAAGGCCGGCGGGACGGGGGCGACCGGCTGCCCGGCGGTGTGCGCGTCCGCCAGGGCGGTGAGCGCCTGCTGCCGGCCGGTCTCGTCGTCGAGCTCCTCGTAGGCGGTCAGCGCCTGGCCCGCGGGCCCGATCGCCCGGCTGCCCAGGCCGCTGTCCAGGTAGAGCCGGGCGAGGGCGAGCAGGGTGCGGGCCTGCAGCGGAAGGTGCCCGAGCCGGCGGGCCAGCCGCAGCGCCTCGTGCCAGGCCGCGACGGCCGGCCCGGGACGGCCCTGGCGCGCCTGGGCCTCCCCGAGGCCGTAGCGGGCGTACGCCTCGACGGCCTCCCCCGGCGCCGGCAGCTCGAGCGCCTGCCCGAAGGCCGCCTCCGCCTCGGCCGTGCGGCGCGCGTCGAGGTGCAGGCCGCCCAGCGCCAGCCGGACCCGGGCCAGCTCCCCCGGCTCGCCGAGCTCCGCCCACAGGGCCGCCGACCGCTCCAGCGACAGCCGGGCCGCCGCGTGGTCCCGTAGCCGCGCCGCCGCCCGCGCGAGGCCGGCGAGCGCTGTCGCCTCGGCCCGGGTGTCGCCCGAGCGCCGGGACAGCGCGGAGGCGAGCACGTAGCGCTCGCGGGCCCGCTCCGGGCGCCCGGCGGCCTCGTCCAGGAAGGCCAGGGCGTACCGTCCGGCGGTGGCCGCGCGGTCGGCGCCGAGCGCCTCGAACGTGCGGACGGCCCGGGCGATCGGGGGTCCGGCCGCACCGGGCCGGCCCCCGGCGATCTCCAGGGCGGCCAGGGCGTAGAGGACGGCCGCCTCGCCGCTGCCGTCGCCGGCCGTCTCCGCCGCGGCCAGGGCCCGGCGGTGCACGACGCGCAGGTCCTCGAGATAGCCGGCGGGCAGGGCGGCGGCCGGGTCGGGCGGCGACCAGCGCCACCCGCCCGTGCCGGTGTCCGCGGCCGCGAGCCGGATCGCGAGGTCCAGCAGGTCGGCGGCGTCGTGCCAGGAGTCCCCGGCGCCGGTCACGCCGTCGGCCCGCTCGGCCACGCGGTGCAGCCAGCGGCGGGCGGCGGCCCGGCGCGGGTCGCCCGCGGCGGGCCCGTACGAGCGGGTCAGCGTCGCCGCGGCGGCCCGCGCGACCGCCCGGTAGCGATCGGCGGCACTGTCCTCGGCCCGGCAGCGCTCGCGCGCGAAGAGCCGGACGAAATCGTGCAGGCGGTAGCGCAGCACCCCGGTGTCGTCCACGACCAGGGCCGTCAGCAGCTGCGCGTCCACCAGCGCCTCCAGCCGCAGCTGCGCCTCCCCGGCCGGCAGCCCGACGGTCGCCGCGGCCAGCTCGGCCCGGAACTCGCCGGCGGGCAGCAGGGCGAGCAGGCGCAGCACCCGCCGGTCCGGGACGGGCAGGTCGTGGTAGCTGCGGGCCAGGCCGGTCCGGACCGCGAGGTCGCCGGCGGCGAGCAGGTCCAGGCGCCGGGTGTCGTCGGCGAGCTGGTCGCGGAAGCGCCCCAGCGTCCACTGCGGGCGCGCGGCGAGCCGGGCGACGGCCATCCGCAGCGCGAGCGGGAGCCCGGCACAGAGCCGCACGATGTCCTCGGCCGCCTCCGGCTCGGCGTGCACCCGCTCCACGCCGAGGACGCGGCGCAGCACGGCGAGGCCGTCCTCGGTGGGCAGCGCGTCGAGGTGCAGACCCAGCACGCCCTCGAGCCCGACCAGCCGGGCCCGGCTGGTGACGAGCACCGCGCAGCTGGCCGAGCCGGGCAGCAGCGGGCGCACCTGGGCCTCGCCGGCCGCGTCGTCGAGCACCACCAGCACCCGCGAGCCGGCCAAGCGGCTGCGGTAGAGCTCGGTGCGCTCGTGCGCCGAGTCGGGGATCCGGCCGGCGGGCACGCCGAGCGCGCGCAGGAACCGCCCGAGCGCCGCGGCGGGGCTCACCTCGCCGCCGTCGGGGGTGCGCAGGCCGACGTAGAGCTGGCCGTCCGGGAAGGCGTCGCGGACCAGGTGGGCGGCGTGCACGGCGAGGGCCGTCTTGCCGGCGCCGGCCATGCCGGAGACCGACACGACCGGGATCGCCGCCGAGGGGCCGGCCCCGGGCCGCAGCCATGCCCGGATCCGCGCCAGGAGGTCGTCGCGGCCGGCGAAGTCGGCGATGTCGGCGGGCAGCTGGGCCGGAGCCGGGGTCGTCACCTCGGCGACCGGCACCGGCTCGGCCCGGGCGGGTGCGGATGCGGGCGCGGCCGCCGGCCGGTCCCCGCCACCCAGGCTGCCGTCGAGGATGGCCTGGTGCAGCGCCCGCAGCCCGGGCCCCGGGTCGAGCCCGAGCTCGTCGGCGAGGATGCGGCGCCCGTCGTGATAGGCGCTGAGCGCCTCGGCCTGGCGCCCGCTGCGGTACAGCGCCGTCATGAGCTGGGCCCGGAGCCGCTCGCGCAGCGGATGCTCGGCCACCAGCCGGGCCTGCCCGGCCACCAGGTCCGCGTGCCGGCCGAGCGCGAGGTCGAGCTCGGCGCTCTCCTCCCAGGCGGTGAGCCGGCGCTCCTCCAGCCGGGCGGCCTCGACGCGCAGCGCCGGCACGTCCGCGAGGTCGCCGAGCGCGGGACCGCGCCACAGCGCCAGCGCCTCGTGGTAGCCGGCCGCCGCGGCCGCCGTGTCACCGGCCGCGGCGCTGCGCCGGGCGGCGGCGCAGAGCCGGTCGAACTCGTCCTCGTCGGCCTCACCGGCGGCCACCCGCAGCAGGTAGCCGTCGTCGCGGCGCAGGATCCGGTCGCGGTCGCCCAGCGCCCGGCGCAGGTGATAGATGTGCACCTGCAGGTTCTCCCGCGCGGTCCGCGGCGGGTGGTCCTCCCACACGGCGTCGACGAGCTGATCGGCGGAGACGGCCTCGTTGCGGTGGCACAACAGCATTGCCAGGGTCACACTCTGCTTGCGCGGCCCCGGCGGCTCCCAGCCGTCCCCCCGGGAGATCTGCAGTGAGCCGAGCATCTGGAATCTCATGGTCCGTTCCCCCGTACCACGACAGGAGCGTCCGGTGGCGGTGGCCGCGCGTGGCGATCGGTGGCCGGAGACGCCGGTCGGCGCTCTCGCGAGGAGCGTTGCCGCCGGCCGCACTGCCGCGGGCCCGCCTCGCTCTGTATCGACAGACTTGCAGAGGGTAGCCAACCTCGCGGGCCCTGACAACAATCGATCGTCATCGAATTATCCAGCGAGCACGGCCCGGATCGCCGCCACCACCTCGTCCACCGGGACCGGCACGAGCGGCAGGCCGCCGGGGCCCGGCACCGCCCCGCCACCGGCCCGGAGCAGCACCATCGGCAGCTCGTCCGGCGCGCAGGACAGGTAGCCCCGCTTGTTGTCGCGCAGCAGGGTCCGGGCGAGCACGGCGTCGCCGGCCGGCACCGCCCGGCGTACGCGCTCTGCGGGAATCAGCAACGGGCCGAGCAGGCGCCGGTGCCGCGCGAGATCGTCGCCGTACCCGCGGGCGCGGCTGATCCGGGCGGCCACGAGCATGCCCCACGCGACCGCCGCGCCGTGGCTCAGCGCGCCGCCGGAGAGGAACTCCAGGGCGTGGCCGGCGGTGTGCCCGTACTCGAAGACCAGCGCCGCGCCCCGCTCCCGCGGGTCACCGGCCAGATAGGGCACCTTGGCGTCCAGGCCGATCGCGCACAGGTCCGCGTAGGCCGCCGGCGACCGGTCGGCGAGCGAGTCCAGCGCCCGCAGGAAGAGCCCCTCGGCCGCGGGCAGCACCGCCAGCACGTTCTTGGCCATCTCCGCGAGCCCGGTGACCAGCTCCCGGTGCGGGATCGTGCGCAGCCAGGCGAGATCGGCGACGATCAGGGCGGGCGGATGGTAGGCGCCGCACATGTTCTTGCCGCCGTCGAGGTTGACGGCCTGCTTGAGGGAGAGCACCGAGTCGAAGGCGGCCACCGGGGTCGTCGGCAGGTGCACGAGCCGGGTGCCCCGGAACAGCAGGGCCGCGGCCAGCCCCGCGACGTTGCCGGCCAGGCCACCACCCATGGCGAGCACCACCGTACGCCGGTCCGCCCCGCACGAGACCGAGAAGTCCAGCACTGCCTGCACCTCCGGCAGCGTCTTGCGCCGCTCGGCGGGGTCGAGCACGTACTGGTCGACGCGAAGGTGGGCGGACAGCCGCTCCCGGACCGCCGCCGCGTGGGGCAGGGCGCGCCGGTCGACGACCAGGACCGCCGAGCTCGCGTCGGGGCAGGCGTCGAGCACGGCCGCGGCCACGGCGTCCGGGCAGTCGGTCCCGAAGCGGTACGGGACCCGTGTGTCGCCGAAGTGGACGGTCCTGGTGTCCAGGCCGACCGGCGTCGTCTCAGCGACCATCGGCCCGCTCCGGCGCCGTGGCGGGCCCGAATCCGGCCAGCAGCAGGTCCGGGCGGCGCAACCGCACGGCGGCGGACACCGCGCCCGCGTCGAACGTCCACTCGACGAGCGTGCGGGCCAGGACCGGGGCGCGCACTCCCCCGCGCCGGGCGGCGTCCCGCACGAGCAGCGCCCCCGCGACGGCCGGCGCCAGCCACAGCGACCGGCGGGACCGGCGCGCGCCGAGCAGGGCGAGCACGGTGGCCGCCGCGGTGACCGTCACCGGGTTGAGCCGGGTGCGCCGGCGCTCCGGATAGCGGGTGATCAGCCACTGCTCGGACCGGCCGTACAGCCAGAAGCGGCGCAGCACCGCGGGCAGCGACCCCGTGCCGGCGCCGGCGTGGGTGACCACGGCGCCCGGGTCGCAGGCGATGACCTGGCCGCGCGCGGTGAGCCGCAGGCCCAGGTCCACGTCCTCGCCGCCGACCGGGTCGATCGTATCGGTGCGGAAGCCGCCGGCCGCGGCGAAGGCGCTCGCGCGCACCGCGAGGTTGCAGGTGGTGGCCCACTCGACCCGGCGCAGCCGGACCGGGCGCTCGAGGTCGTCGTTGAGCAGCGCCGAGCCGCTCATGAGCCGGAAGACCGGGCCGGGCACGGGCTCCGGGAAGGTCGGGCCGGCGATCGCGGCGACCTCGGCGGGCGCGTCGAGCAGCGCCGCGGCGTACCGGCCGAGCAGCCCGGGCGGCACCCGGCAGTCGGAGTCGACGAAGAGCAGCACGTCGTACGCGCTGTGCCGCACGCCCAGGTTGCGCTTGGCCCCCACGTTGCGCGGCCCGCGCAGGTAGCGGGCGCCGTGCCGGCGGCAGGACTCGCGGTGCTGGGCGGCCTGTCCGGGCGGCGAGTCGTCGACGACGAGGATCTCCACCGGCACCGGGCACCGATCGGCGGCCGCGCGCACGCTCTCCAGCATCGCCCGCAGCTCCGGCACCCGTCCCCGGACAGGTGTGACCACGGAAATTCCCCGACCGGCCGTCAACGCGTCCCCCCGTGCTGTCGCCACCGGCCTCGCGGCCGGACCCGATCAACATCGAAAGCCATCGCTGCCGGGGCGTCAAGGGCGGGCGGGTTGACGCGGGGCCGGGCGCGCGGGCAGCATTGCCGTCGGTCGATGCAGTCTGCTGCGGGGAGCACCTGTGCACCAGTCGCCCCAAGGGGCTTACCCCTCCATGCCCGCCGACGTGCTCGCCTGGATCGAGGCGGCCGCGCCGGGACATGTCACCGGCGCCGGCTTCCGCGGGCTGGGCGCGTGGCGGGTCACCGGTCCGCTGGACGTGTCCGTCCTGCGCCGGGCCCTGGCCGAGCTCGTCCGGCGGCACGAGATCCTGCGCACCGCGCTGGTCCCGGGCCCCGGCGGCTTCCGCCACCTGCCCGGTCCGGGCGCCGGGATGCCGCTGACGGTGCTGGACGCCCCGGCCCCGCCGGGCCGCGAGCTCGGTCCCGAGGTCGCCGCCGCGGTGCCGTCGGACGGGCCGTGCGCGGTGCTGGGGCGGCACGGGCCGCGGGACGCGACGCTGGTGCTGGCCGCGAGCCACACGCGCGCCGACCACTGGTCCATGGAGGTGCTCGCCCGCGACCTCGTGACCTGCTACGACGCGCTGCTGCACGGGCGGGAGCCGGTCCTGGACGTGCGGGCCTTCGCCGCGTACGCCGCCCGCACCAACGCCGAGCGGACCGACCCCCGGCGCCTCGGGGCCGCCGTGGCCCGCTGGCGGCGGCTGCTGCACGACCTTCCGCCGCTCGTGCCGCCGGTCGCCGATCCGGGAGAGCTCACCGCCGAGGAGCGCTTCGTGCTGCCGGTCGGCCGGGAGGCGTTGTCTGGTGCCGCCCGGGCCGCCCGCACGACGCCGTTCGCGTGCCTACTCGCGGCGTACGCGCTGGCCCTGTCCCGCACCGCCGGCGCCGGCGAGGTCGTGGTGCCGTTGTTCACCAGCGGACGCGAGCGGCCGGACTGGGCGACGGTGGGCCCGTTCATGAACGTGGCCGCCGTCCGGGTGCGGCCGGTCCCCGACGCGGCCGAGCTGCTGGCCCAGGTGCACCGCGAGCTGGTGACCGCCCTCGCGCACGAGCAGCCGCTGGCCCTGCTGCTGCCCGAGGTGCCGGAGATCGGCCGGCTCTTCCACGCCGGCGGCGTCCCGGCGGCCGGGCTGGAGCTGGTGCAGTTCCCGCCGTCCGCCCCGCACCCGGGCCCGCTGGGCCTCGACCGGCTCCCGATCGGCCCGCGGCACGGCGCCACCGTGCTGCCGCCCAGCGCCCTGCTGTGCTGGCTCGAGGCCGACGGGCCCGGCTACGCCGCCACCGTCCGCTACCGCCCCGGGCTGCTCGACCGGGCCTGGATCGTCCGGCTCGCCGAGGCCTTCGCCGCCGGCGTCGCCACCGTCACCCACGAGAGGACCCGCCATGCCACTGCCGCCCGGCACCAGCCGTGAGGAACTCGAGGCCCGGCTGATCGAGCTGTGGAGCGCCAAGCTCGGCGGGGTCCCGGTCGGCCGGGACGACAACTTCTTCGAGCTCGGCGGCGACTCGCTGACGGCCGCGGACCTGCTCATGGACGTCTACGTCCAGCTGCACGCCGAAGTGGACGCGTGGGTGCTGTTCCTGCGCCCCACGGTGGCCGAGCTGGCCGATGCCATCCTGCAGCCGGACCTCGTACCCCAGCCGGAGTAGGGCCGTGCGTCTCCTGGCGCGAGCGGCGGCACCCGGCCCGGCCGCCGCCGACCTCGCCGATCCCCGGCTCTACTCCGACGGCGACCCGCACGCGGTGTGGCGGGAGCTGCGCGAGCACGACCCGGTCCGCTGGCAGCCGGTGAGCGGGCGGGGCGGATTCTGGGCGGTCACCCGCTACGCCGACGCGCAGCGGGTGATGCTCGACCACACCACCTTCAGCTCCACCGCCGGCGTCTTCCTCAATCTGCTCGGCCGCGACGAGCCGGCGCGCGACGAGCAGTTCGCCTCCTCCGACCCGCCGCGGCACACCCGGCTGCGCTCGCCGCTGCAGCACCGGGTCAGCGCCGCCGGCGTGACCCGCCACCTGGAGAGCATCCGGGACGACGTGCGGGCCATGCTGGACGCGGTGCCGCGGGGCGAGCCCTTCGACCTGGTCGGCGCGCTCACCCCGCTGCCGATGGTGGCGCTCGGGCCGCTGCTCGGCATCCCGGCCGGCGACTGGCCCCGGCTGTTCCGCCTGGCCATGATGTCGGTCGCCGAGGAGGACCCGGAGTACGAGCTCGCCGACGGGCCCCGGGCGACGCTGGAACGGGCGCACCGGGAGCTGTTCGGCTACCTCATCGACCTGGTGCTGAGCCATCGGCGGCAGCCCCGCGACGATCTCGTCGACCTGCTGGCCGGGCTGGAGGTGGACGGGCGGCCGCTGCGGGCCGGGGCGGTCGTCGCCAACGCGTACAGCATCGTGCTCGGCGCCGCGGCGGCCATCCCGCACGTGCCCGCGGCCGCCGTGCTCGAGCTGCACCGCACCGGGGCGTACGCGCGGGTGGCCGCCGATCCCGGCGCGCTCGACACGCTCGTCGAGGAGGCGCTGCGCTGGTCGACCCCGGCGCAGCACTTCATGCGGGTGGCCACGCGCCCGGCGCGGATCGGCCCGGTCACGGTCGAGCCGGGACAGGCGGTCGTCGTGTGGCTCGGCTCGGCGAACCGGGATCCCCGCGCGTTTCCCGCCCCCGACGACTTCGACCCGTGGCGCACGCCCAACCGGCACCTCGCGTTCGGCGCCGGCCGGCACTACTGCTTCGGCAACAACATCGCCCGGCTGGCGCTGCGCGTGGTGTTCGAGGAGCTGTTCGCGCGCTTCGCCGACATCCGGCCGGCGGGCCCGGTGACGCACGTGCGGTCGACCTGGCTGGCGGGGTTCAAGCGGGTTCCCGTACGGGCAACGCCGCGGTGAGCTCGGCCAGCCGGCGCCGGTCCACCTTCCCGTTGGGCTGCACCGGCAGCTGATCGACGACCACCACGCGGGCCGGGACGGCGGCCGCCGGCAGGTGCCGGCGGGCGTGCTCGCGCAGCACGGCCGGGGCCGGGACCGCGCCCGCGGCGGCGACCACCCAGGCGACCAGCCGGGGGCGGGGCTCGTGCCGCCCGGCCACCCCGACCGCCACGGCCGCGACCGACCCGTGCCGCAGCAGCACGTGCTCGATCTCGCCGAGCTCGACCCGCATGCCGCCGAGCTTGACCTGGTCGTCGGCCCGGCCCCGGAACTCCAGGGCGCCGTCCGGGCGGACCCGGGCCAGGTCCCCGGTGCGGTACGCCCGCCCGGCGTTGGGCGCGGCCACGTGCGGGCCCTCGATCCACAGCTCGCCGGGCGTCCCGGGCGGCACCTCCCGGCCCTCGTCGTCGCACACCCGCGCCGACGTGCCCGGCAGCGGCCGCCCGATGGGCACCGGCGAGGCCTCCGCGTCGGCGGGGACGCAGTCGTGCACCGTGCTCCACACGGTGCACTCGGTCGGGCCGTACTCGTTGTGCAGCGCGGTCTCCGGCAGCGCGGCGTAGTGCGCGGCGACCAGCCCCGGCGGGCACGACTCCCCCGCGACGACCACCGTGCGCAGGCTGCCCAGCATGCCGGACAGGCCGCCGGAGACCAGCAGCCGGTAGAGCGACGGGATCATCAGCAGGTGGGTCGCCTCGTGCCGCTGCGCCGCGCGCGCGACGGCGACCAGGTCGGCGGGCCGGTCGCTGGGCACGATCAGCGTGCCGCCGGCGGCCAGGGTCCAGTAGATGCCGGCCATCGCGCTGTCGAAGGAGATGGACGAGCAGAGCAGGAAGCCCCGCACCGGCCCCGCGTAGTGCCGCAGCCGGGCCGCCGTGGAGAAGCCCAGGCAGGCGTGCGGCACGTCGACGCGCTTCGGCCGCCCGGTCGACCCGCTGGTGAAGCACGTGTACGCCGTCCCGGGCACGCCGTCCGGGACGACTCCCGCCAGGGCGACCGGCTCGTCGTCGGGCTCGCGCAGCATCAGGCGCGCCCCGGACAGCTCGGTCATCAGCTCCTGCCGCGCGACCGGGAACGCGGTGTCCACGGCGACGTGGCGCCCGCCCGCGTGCAGGGTGCCCAGCATCGCCACCACGGCCCACGCCGACAACCGGGCGCGGACCACCACGCCGTCCCCGGGACGCAGGCCCGCGGCGCGCAGCCGGGTGGCGACCTCCCGGGCCGCGCGATCCAGGTCCGCGTACGTCCACGAGCCTCCCGCCCCGGTCAGCGCGACCCGGTCCGGCGCATGGCTTACCGCACCGGCGATCTCCTTCAGCACATCGGTCACCGCGGCCCCCGTCGCTGCTACTGTGGACTTCGATCATAGTCAATGGCTTGTGCACCGCGGGGGTAAGTCACGTGATCCCACCTGCCCAGGAGATGCTCTGGGAGTTCGCCCGCTCGCTGTTCCCGGAGAGCCCCGGGGCGCTGGGCGTCAACGCCGCCGAGGCGGTCACCCTGCTCGGGCCGCTCGACGTGCCCCGGCTGCGGGCCGCGATCGCCGCGATCGGCGCCCGCCACGACGCGCTGCGGCTGGTCTACACCGACACGAGCGACGACCCGTCCGCGCGCTACCTGGACGACGTCGCGGTCCCGCTGACCGCGGTGGACCTGTCGGGGCTGCCGCCGCGCGAGCGCGCCGCCCGCCTCGGCGACCTGGTGCGCGGGGCGGAGGACCGGCCGTTCGACGTGCTGCGGGCGCCGCTGTGGGAGGTGCGGCTGATCCGGCTGGGCGCGGCCGAGCACGTGCTCGCCGTGTCGCTGTGCCACCTGATCGCGGACGGCCGGTCGGCGCAGATCGTGCTGCGGGACCTCGGGCGGGCGTACGGCGGGGAGCCGCTGCCCCCGGTGCCCGGCTACTCGGAGGTGCTGGACTCGCCCGGGGCCGACGCCGCGCGGGCCACGGCGTACTGGCGGGACAGGCTGCGCCCGCCGGCCGACGCCGAGGTGTTCCCGTGGACCGACCGGTCGGCGAGCGTGGACACGGGCATCGAGCTGCCGGTGCGCTTCGACTTCGGCGAGCGGCTCGCCGCCGGGGTGCGGCAGGCTGCCACGCGGCACCGGAGCACGCCGTTTCTGGTGCTGCTGGGGGCGTACAGGGCGCTGCTCGCCGCCCGCACCGGCCGCCCGCGCGTCGTCATCGGCACCACGACGCTGGGCCGCGGCCCCCGGTCCCGCGAGGTGGTCGGGCAGTTCACCACCAACACGTACGTGGCCACCACCGTCCCGGACGGCGCCACGCTCGCCGAGGTGCTGGAGCTCGTGCGCGCGGAGACCGTGCTGGCCCTCCGGCACGCGGCGCCGTACCGGCTGATCGCCGCGGCGGCCAACGACGACTTCGCCCGGCAGCGGCCGTGGCCGCAGATGCACCTCTACGACGTGTGGTTCCAGTCCGACCTGCCGCCGCTGCTGCCGGACTTCGCCGGGCTCGAGGTGCGGCCGGCGCCGCCGGGACCGCCGGACGCGGGCCCGTCGCCCGAGGCCGTGCCGGTGCCCGTGCGCCCCGGCGACGCGCGCTGGCTCGCCGAGACCCGTAAGCGGGTGACCCCGTGGGTGCTCGCCGACGCCGCCGGGACCGGCATCACCGTGCACTACGGCCCGGCCTTCTACGACCGGCCGCAGGTCGACGCGTGGATCAGCGACTACGCGGCCGTGCTCGCGGCGCTGATCGAGGACCCGCACCGGCCCGTCCACGACGTTCTCACGGCGGCCGCCGCGTGAGCCGGGCGGTCGGGGCGCTGATCGCGATGGCGGTCGGCGCGTTCTGCTTCGTCGCCATGGAGACGCTGCCCGTGGGGCTGCTCCCGCTGATCGCCGGCGACTTCGGCATCTCGCTGCCGGACGCCGGGCTGCTGGTCACCGGGTACGGCCTCACGGTCGCCATCATGTCCGTGCCGCTTGCCCACCTCACCCGCAAGGTGCCGCGCCGGCTGCTGATGGCGGTGCTGCTCGCCGTCTTCGTCGTCGCCACCCTGGCCTCCGCGCAGGCGGCGAGCTTCGAGTTCCTGCTGGCCGCCCGGGTCGCGGTGGCGCTCAGCCAGTCCGTGTTCTGGGCGGTCGTCGGCCCCGCCGCGGCGAGCCTGCTCTCCGTCGAGGTCCGGGGCCGGGCCGCGGCGACCGTCTTCAGCGGGTCCGCGCTGGCCCCCATGCTCGGCGTGCCGGCCGGCACGTGGCTCGGGCAGCAGGCCGGCTGGCGGGCCGCGTTCTTCGCGCTGGCCGGGCTGGGCCTGCTCGCCTTCGTGCTCGTGGTCGTGCTGATGCCGACCCGGCCGGTGGGCGAGGGACACGCGGCCACCGGCACCGCCCCGAGCATGCGCCGGTACGTGCTGCTGGTGGCGCTCACGATCCTGATCGTCAGCGGCACCTACGCCGCCTTCACCTACACGACGCCGTTCCTCACCGACGTCGCGAAGTTCCCGGAGTCCGCCGTGAGCGCCGTGCTGCTGCTGCGCGGCGTGGTGGACCTCGGCGGCGTGATCCTGGGCGGGATGCTCGTCGACCGCCGGCCGCACCTGGTCCTGATCGGGTCCGTCGTGCTCACGCTGCTGTCGCTGCTCGGGCTCTGGGCGCTGGGGCCGTCGCAGGTCGCCACGGCCGCCCTGCTGGCGCTCTCCGGCTTCGCGCTCGGGGCGATGAGCCCGGCGCTGACGGCCCGGGTGCTGGAGGTGGCGCCGGGCAACTCCGACCTGGCGTCGGCGGGCACGTCCGCGGCCTTCAACCTCGGCATCGCCGGCGGCGCCGCGCTCGGTGGCCTGGTGCTCAGCCTCAGCGGGCTGCGGGCCACCGCGCTGATCGGCGGCCTGCTCGTCGTCGCCGCCCTGGCCCTCACGGTCCTCGACCGGTCCTGGTCCCGGCGGCCGGTGCCGCAGGCGGTGGGGCGCTGACCATGGACTTCAGCCTGTTCTACTTCGCCGACGACGCCGACTCGGGCGACCGCTACCGGCTGCTGCTGGAGGGCGCGCGCTTCGCCGACACCCACGGCTTCGCCGCGGTCTGGACCCCGGAGCGGCACTTCCACCGCTTCGGCGGGCTCTTCCCCAACCCGGCGGTGGCCGCCGCGGCGGTCGCCGCCGTGACCACCCGGGTGGGCGTGCGGGCCGGCAGCGTCGTCGCGCCGCTGCACCACCCGGTCCGCATCGCCGAGGACTGGGCCATGGTGGACAACCTGTCCCACGGCCGGGCCGGCATCTCGCTGGCCTCCGGCTGGAACCCGCAGGACTTCCTCCTCGCCCCGGACAGCTACGAGCGGCGCCGCGAGCTGACCGTCGAGGCGATCGGCACGCTGCGCAAGCTGTGGCGCGGCGAACCCTGCCCGGAGGGCCCGCCGGGCGGCATCTACCCGCGCCCGGTCCAGGCGGACCCGCCGATCTGGCTGACCAGCGGCGGCAGCCTGCCCACCTTCGAGGCGGCCGGCCGCCTCGGCGTGGGCGTCCTGACCAACCTGCTGACCTACGAGCTGGACGCCCTGCCCGCGCGGGTGCGGGCCTACCGGCAGGCGTACGCGGCAGCCGGGCACCCCGGCCGGGGACACGTCGCCCTCATGCTGCACGCCTGCCTCGGCGACGACAGGGAGGCGGCGCTGGCCGTGGCGCGCCCGCCGCTGCACCGCTACCTGATGACCTCGCTGGACCTGAACCTGCGCGCCGCCGGGCTGCCCGTGGGTGCCGGACCGCCCCCCGGCGCGGAGGTGCCGGCCGTCGTCGCCCGCGCCGCCGACCGGTACCTGGAGCGCGACGGGCTCTTCGGGACGGTCGGCGACGCGCTCGGGGTGGTGCGGCGGGCGGCGGACGCCGGCGTCGACGAGATCGCGTGCCTCATCGACTTCGGCGTGCCGATCGACGCCGCGCTGGCCGGGCTCGACCGCCTCGACGAGCTGCGCCGGGGCGTCAGTCTCGCGCGCTGAGGGCGGCCGTCACCTTGGCGGCCGCCGCGGCCAGGTCCGCCATGTCGTCCCCGGGGCCGAGGAAGGCGCTGTGGTGGAAGAGCACCGCGTGCGCCGCGAGATGCTCGGCGCCGGGGAACGTCCGGTCGCGGTGCAGCTCGGCGAACCGCTCGCTGAGCGGGGCCAGGGCCGGCTTCGTCCACGGCCGCAGCAGGGCGCTGCGGTGCAGCGGGGTGCGCGGGGTGTAGGCGCGCACGCCCAGCTCGGCGGTCAGCGCCTCGGCGACCCAGGCGTTGCCGACGCCCTCGGGCAGCTCGTCGAAGACCAGCGGCACCTCGTAGAGCGACAGCTTGTCCTGCTCCGGCGCCGGGTCGAGCAGCCGCACGCCGGGCACCCCGGCCAGCAGCTCCCCCAGCAGCCGGTAGTTGCGGTTGCGCACCTCGTGCTGCCCCTCCAGCAGGTCGAGCTGCGCGCACAGCAGGGCCGCGCCGAACTCGTCGAGGCAGTGGTTGGCGCCGAGCACCGACGCGGTCTCGGCCAGGTCGAGTTCGCCGGGCCGGGCGCCGGTGCGGTAGCGGCGTGAGTCGGCGCGCAGCTCCTCCAGGCGCGGCGCCAGGTCGTCGTCGTCGGTGACGACCGCGCCGCCCTCGCCGCAGGTGAGCACCTTGGAGTGCTGCATGCTGAAGCAGCCGAGCCGGGCCAGCGAGCCGGCGCCACGGCCCTGCCAGCGCGCGCCGTGCGCCTGGGCCGCGTCCTCGATCACCTCGGCGCCGTGGGCCGCCGCGGCCCGGGCGATCGCCGGGACGTCCGCCATCCGGCACGCCCAGTGCACCACGACCACGGCCGCCGGGCGGGACGAGAAGTCCAGCGTCGCCGGGGTCATGACACCGGTGCGCGGGTCCGCGTCGGTCAGGACCGGGACCAGGCCCGCCCGCAGGACCGCGGTCGCCGACGCGGTCCAGGTCAGCGCGGGGACCAGGACGGTGCTCCCGTACGGCAGCCCGAGCGACTCCAGCGCGATCAGCACCGCGCTGGAGCCGTGGTCCGTGGGCACGCAGTGGCGCGTCCCCACGTAGCCGGCGAAGCGCCGGGCGAACCGCTGCTCGGCCAGCCCCTCCCGGCGCGGGCTGCTGAGCGCCCACCGTCCACTGTGCAGCACACCGAGCAGCTCGTCGCCGGCGCCGGGCGCGACCTGTGGCCACCCGGGCCAGGGCCGTCCGGACCGGACCGGAGTCCCGCCCTCGACAGCCAGCGTGCCTTGCCGCTCCCGGATCCCCCGCATGACGCCTCCCCCATGGACCTTGATCGATGGGATGAGCTTAACCGGTCACCCCGGGATCTGATCACGCCAGCCGTGGCGGGGCTCGTAGCCGAGCTGTGCGCGGGCCTTGGCGATCGACAGCAGCGTGTCGTTGACCCCGAGGTCGCCGCGGATCTCGACGCCCGGGAAGACCTCGGCGACCAGCTCCGCGTTCGGCCGCGACATGACCGTGTCCGCGTTGGCGATGATGTAGACCTCCATGCCGGTCGCGGTGCTCTCCAGCGCCAGCCGCACCGCCTGCGCGCCGTCCCGGGCGTCGATGTAGCCCCACAGGTTCCACTTGCGCAGCCGCGCGTCGGCGTCGAACGACGGGAAGGCCGCGTAGTCCTCCGGCTCCATGACGTTCGAGAAGCGCAGCCCGATCATCTTCAGCCGCGGGTCCCACCGGCACAGCTCGGCGGCCATGCGCTCCTCGAGGGTCTTCACCAGCGAGTACGTGGACTCGGGGCGCGGCGGACACCCCTCGTCGACCGGGATGTAGGGCGGCGGGGTGTCGAAGGGGAGCCCGAGCACGGTCTCGCTCGACGCCCAGACGATGTTGCGCACCCCCGTCCGCCGGGCGGCCGTCACGACGTGGAACGTACTGTTCATGTTGTTGGCGAAGGTGGCCTGGTCGGGCACGATGCCCGGGGCGGGGATCGCCGCCAGGTGCACCAGGGCGTCCACCGCGTCGTAGCGCTCCTCGACGCCGTGCATCGCGTCGAGCACCTGCCCGTAATCGGTCAGGTCCACCGGCACGTGGACCGCCTCCGGATGCGGCGGGCGCACCCTGTCGAAGACGACGACCTGCCAGCCGTGGGCCAGCAGGTCCGTCACCACCGCCCGGCCCAGCTTGCCGGCCCCGCCCGTCACGATCACTCTCGGCACAACGCCACTCCCTCGGCTCGCGGATCTCCTCCGCAGCCTCGCAGAAGAACCCGCCCGCCGCCCGCCGCCGTCCCGCGGGGGCGATCGCGCCCGCCGCCGCCGTCCCGCGGGGGGCGATCGCGCCCGCCGCCGCCGTCCCGGGCGTCGGGGCGGTACCGGATCGTCCCGGCGTGGCGCGGACCGCTTACAGTGTGCCGACCTGACCAACCCAGGAGGCACAATGGCGGAGCTGCCACCGAAGCAGACCGGTCCGGAGGCGGCGGCGCAGGCCGTTCCCCCGGAGCCGGCCCACGATGTTCCCGTCGCCGCGGCCCCCGCGCCGCAGCTGCTGGTCATGCCGCCGGCCGAGGCGATCCCGTCGATGGTCTGGCCGGGGGCCGACGGGGAGACGGCATGGGCGATCCCGGTTCGGATCCCGGCCGGGACGCGGGGATACGCGGTGTTCCTGCCCATGGTCGCCGTCGAGACGGCGACCGTGGCCGGCGCCGCGCCCGCCGCGCCCAAACCGGTCACGGCGCCCAAACCGGTCACGGCGCCCGCAGCGCCCACGCCGGTCACGGCGCCCGCTGCGACCCCGGCTGTCACCGCGCCGGCGCCACAGCCCGCGAAGGCCCCGGCTGCGGCGACCCCACCGGCGGCCTCGCCGGAGAAGCCCGCGCCCACGCCGGCCGCGCCCACGCCGCCCACGGCCAAGCCGGCCGGGGACGCCCCGGCGCCACCGGCCAAGGTCGTCCCGCCGGTCGGTCCGCAGGCGCAGCAGCCGGCGCCCCCGCAGCGCCGGCCCCCGCAGATGTCCCCGCACCCCTTCGGCCCGTACGAGCCGAAACCCACCTCCTGGCAGCTCTTCCGCGAGAAGCACTGGCCCGGACCGAAGCAGGCCAAGGGCTGGGCCGTCCCGGCCGGCGTGCTCGCCGGCGCCCTGGGCTTCCTGGTCTTCCTGCCGCTGACCCGGGTCGGCATCGGCTGGTTCCTCGGCTGGCTGGCGCTGGCGCTGGGCGTCGGCTTCGCGGTCCGGCGCTCGGCGGAGCTGCCCCGCCGCGAGCGGCTGATCCGGGCGGGCTGGGCTGCGGCGGCGCTCGCCCTGATGCTCGTCCCGGCGTTCCGCAACGCGTGGTGGCTGGTGACGTTCAGCGTGCTGGGCGCGATCGGCTGCACCGCGCTGGCCATCGTCGGCGGCCGGCAGGTCCGGTCGATCCTGTTCAGCCTGTGGGCCGCCCCGTACGCGGCGGTCGCCGGCATCCCGTGGGTGCGCCGGCACCTGAAGGGCACCCGCGACCCGGGCATCGCCCGCCGGATCGTCTTCTCGGTGGCGCTCACCGTCGTGGTGCTGCTCGTCTTCGGCGCGCTGCTGTCGTCCGCCGACGTCGCGTTCTCCCGGCTGCTCGACGACGCCGTCCCCGATCTCGGCGCCGGCACGGTCTTCCAGTGGATCTTCCTGGCCGTCACCGGTGCCCTGCTCGCCGTCTCCGGCATCTACACCCTGAGCGCTCCCCCGGCGACGGCCGGCCTGGACCGGCCGGGCAAGGGACGCTACGGCCTGATCGAGTGGGCGCCGGCCGGAGCCGCCCTGGTGCTGCTCTTCGCGGGCTTCGTGGCGGTGCAGTTCACCGTGCTGTTCGGCGGCAGCCGGCACGTGCTGAAGACGGCCGGGCTCAGCTACTCCCAGTACGCCCGGAGCGGCTTCTGGCAGCTGGTCGCGGTCACGCTGCTGTCGCTGGCCCTGATCGCGGCCCTGGCCCGCTGGGCGAAGCGGGACCAGCCGGCGGAACGGCTGCTGCTGCGCATCCTGCTGGGCCTGCTCTGCGCCCTGAGCGTCGTCATCGTGGCGTCCGCCCTGTCGCGCATGTGGGAGTACCAGCGGGTCTACAGCTTCACCGGCGAGCGGATCTTCGTCATGGCCGCCGAGATGCTGCTCGGCGTCATCTTCGTGATGATCGCGGCCGCCGGCATCAGGTGGCAGGGCCGCTGGATCCCCTCGGCCACCGTCGGCCTCGCCGTGCTGATGCTGCTCGGCCTCGCCGCCCTCGACCCCGAGGGCTACGTGGCCAGCCGCAACGCCGCCCGGTACCAGGGCTCCGGCAAGATCGACGCCTGGTACCTGCGGGCCCTCTCCGCCGACGCGACCCCGGCGCTGACCGAACTGCCCGATCCCGTACGCCGCTGCACCCTCATGTGGATCGCCGAGGACCTGAAGGAGCCCGACCCCTGGTACGCCTGGAACCTCGGCCGGCAGCGCGCCCGCGACGCCCTCGAGAAGCTGGGCCCCGGGGCGATCGGCACCCAGAAGGACTGCCGCGCCGCCGACCAGTTCGACCTCCCCAAGACCCGCCGCTGAGCGCTGGTGCTCCGGCCCCGCCGAGAGGCCGGAGCACCATCCCGGGCGGGACGAACTTGCCACGATGTGAAAGTGGCGGCACATATTGATGACTGTCGATTAGTGTGCCGGGCATGCGTCCCTTACGAAGCATTGCCCTCGGGTCGGCCGCCCTGGTCGTGGTGCCGGCCGTCGTGGTCGGCGCCGGCAGCGCGCCCTCGGCGGCCGCCACCACCCTGACCGTCGCGTCCGACGGATCGGCCGGCTATCGGACCGTGCAGGCCGCGGTGAACGCGGTCCCGGCCGGCAACGCGAGCCGGGTCACCATCACGATCAAGGCGGGCACCTACCGCGAGAGCGTGGTCATCCCCTCGGACAAGCCCTTCATCACGCTGGAGGGCCTCGGCGCGAGCGCCGCCGCCACGGTCATCGTCAACAACAAGCCCGCCTCGACCGCCGGCACGACCGGCTCGGCCACGGTCTACGTCCAGGCCAGGGAGTTCTACGGCAAGAACCTGACGGTCAGCAACGACTACGACGAGGCGGCCAACGGCTCCTCCCAGGCCCTCGCCCTGGCGCTCTACGGCGACCGGGCCCGGCTGGGCAACGTCCGGCTGCTCGGCGACCAGGACACCCTGCTGATCTACAACAAGGCCCGGGCGTACGTCTGGAGCTCCTACATCGAGGGCACGGTCGACTTCATCTACGGCAACGGCAGCGCGGTCTTCTACGCCTGTCAGATCCACGAGAAGCGCAGCACCGGCGGCTACCTGACCGCGGCCAACACCGATGCCGCCTCCCCGTACGGCTTCCTGATCTACAAGTCGACGATCACCGGGGTGCCGGACAACCTCACCTACCTGGGCCGCCCGTGGGGCGCCGCCGGGCAGGTCACCGTCCGCGAGTCGGCCCTGAGCAGCACGATCAGGGTCGCCCAGCCCTGGACGGACATGTCCGGCAATCCGTGGCAGGGCGCCCGCTTCTCCGAGTACAAGAACACGGGCGCCGGCGCGACCGTGAACGGCAACCGACCGCAGCTGACCGACGCCCAGGCGGCCAACTACACCCCGCAGAAGTACCTGGCCGGCGCCGACGGCTGGAACCCGGCCGGCTAACCCCTCCCGGGTTCGTGCCGTCGCGGCCACCGGCCGGGAGCTACCGCAGCCACTCCTCGAAGGTCTGGACCCCGCGCGGGCCCGGGCCGGTCGGGAGCAGGCCCGCGCCGGGGAAGGGCACCGGCAGGACGGGACGGCGGCGGGCCCGGCCGGCCGCGATCAGCCGGCGGCACATGCCGGCGAGGGACTCCTCCCGCGGGCCGGCCAGCTCGGGGGCCATGCCCCGCGGCGGCTCGGTCACCAGGCCGGCGAGGTGCGCGGCGACCTCGCGTACGGCGACGGGTTGCACACGCATCGCGGGCACGACCGCGACGGGACCGGGCAGACTGCCCAGGATCTGCCCCGCGAACTCGTGGAACTGGGTCGCCCGCAGGATCGTCCACGGCACCGCCCCGCTGCGGACGATCTCTTCCTGCAGCACCTTGCCCGCGTAGTACGGGTTCCGCACCCGGTCCACGCCGACGATCGACAGCGTCAGCAGGTGCTTGACGCCGGCCCGCTCGGCGGCGGTGCCAAGGTTGCGAGCGGCCGCGCCGAAGAAGCCGGTCGACACCTTGCGGCTCATCGTCGTCACGTTGCTGACGTCGATGACCGCCTCGGCGCCCGCGAGGGCCACGTCCAGACCGGTTCCGCGTACGAGATCGGCGCCCGTCGCCCGGGACAGCGCGACCGGGTCGTGGCCGCGCTCCCGCAGCGCCGCCACGACGTGCCGTCCGGTGAGTCCGGTGCCACCCGCCACTGCGATCTTCATCGTTGTTGCCTCCTGTGGGTTCTGCGGAGAGGACGAGCGGGCGGCACCGGATGTGACAGTCCCGGCGTACGGGTCCTCAACGCTCGGCGATCTCCAGCCGCAACACGGCATCGGGGCCCAGGATGGGCAACGCCTTCGCCACGTCGGGCAGGGACACCTCGCAGTAGCGGGCCTGACCCTTCTCCCGCAGCGCCAAGGGCTCGCGCCGCTCGGCCGGCGCCGTGGCGACGACGCCCTCGGTGATGGGGTCGAACTTGTCGATCTCCCCGGCGACCTCGCTGTTCCAGGCGGCCCAGGCGCGAAGCCCGCCGTCTCCGCCGTCGTGCGGCTCGACGTCGACGATGAGGGAGTCGGCCCAGTCCGGCACCTGCTCGAGGTGGCCGGAGTAGCGGATCGAGCCCCGGGCCTGCGTCAGCTTGAACACTCGCAGGGTCAGCGTGTAGCGCATCCGGACCCGGTCGAGCAGGAACGTGCGGACCAGCGGGACGGGGGTGTCCGGCCCGTCGATGTGCCGCCGCAGCTCCTCGTTGATCTGGATCGGGCACCAGTGGGCGGCGAGCTGCTCGCTCATGATCACGGGCACGCCGCGGACGGCCAGGCGCATGTCGGCCTGCCAGACCGGCCATCGCTCGCCGGCCGGCAGCCGGTCCATGTCCCGGGGATAGCGCGGCAGCCCGTCCAGGATCGCGGCGACCGCCCAGCGCCCGAAGAGGAAGCGGCGCAGGTTCTGGTAGCCCTCCTCGGAGTTCACCTCGCCGTAGCGGCCGGAGTGGGACCGGTGGACGTAGGCCCGGTGGGCGCCCGGCACGTAGGCGTTCTCGATCCGGACGAGGCCGTCGCTCTTGGGGCCCACGGCGGCGCGGGCGATCCCGTAGTCGTCGGGGTTGGTCCCCACCAGGCAGAAGACGTCCTCCGGCGGAAGGGCGCCCTGCATGCTCCGGGGATCCCAGTCGGCACCGCGGCGCGGCTCGTCGCCGAAGCGCCTGCCCGGCGTGAGGTAGCCGTACATCTTCTCGGGGGCGAAGATGTCGGAGCCGGCCGGACCGAAGTTCTTCTGGACCCAGTCGAGGGCGCCCACGTCGAAGTCGATGCCGCCGTGCGGCGTGCCGTAGGTGAACAGCTTGGACACGACGGCGGGGGCGGGCGCCCGCCCGTCACGGCCGCACAGCTTCTGCAGCATGCACCGGGCGACGAGACCGCCCATGGAGTGGGCCACGAGGTGGACCTTCGGCGCGCCGGTCTTCTCGCGCACCAGGGTGACGAGGTCGTACAGGCCGGCGGCCGCGGTCTCGATGTCGAAGCCCTCGGCCGTGACCCGCTTGCGCAGCCAGCCGAACAGCCGCTCCGGAAGGCCCTCGTGCGGCGGCCGCGCGAAGGTGGTCGCCGCCTGGTCGTAGAAGCGGTAGACCCAGATCGACGCGGACTCCACCTCGCCGGGCCCGGCGTCCGCCAGGTACGCGCGCTGGTCGCCCCGGACGAGCAGGTGGTAGTCCTCGTCCGCCAGCAGCCGCAGCATCGGCCCCTCGAACTGGTAGAAGTCGGGCTCGCCGTCGCCGTTGATCCGGATGTGCGTCGACCCGGCGTTGAATCCGTAGAAGGGATCGTCGACCTGCTCGTCGATGCCCGCGGTGGCGCCGGCGAATCCGCGGATGTAGATGATGGGCAGCCGTTCCATGGCGCCCCTCCTTCCCCGGCCGGTGGCCGGATGACGGCCAGTCTGCGCACCGGGGCCGCGGGGCGGGAGCGTTCTGTCGGCAGCCCGTCGCGGACGGCACATCGACAATCGTCACTTGACGGGCCGGGCGGCGTGGACGAGCATGGGCGGTCGCCGGCTGTGGAAGCGCTCCCAGCCCGAGGAGGTCCCCATGCGCAAGCGCCGCCGCCTGGGCGCGGCCCTGACGACGATCACGCTGACCCTGCTGACCGGCGCCGGGCCCGCGGCTGCCGGGCCCGCGGCTGCCGGGTCCGCTACGGCGCGGTCCGCTACGGCGCGGTCCGCTACGGCCGGGCCCTCGGCCGCCGGCGCGGAGAAGGCCGTCTACCTTCCCGCCTCGTGGCAGAGCACGGGTGAGGTGCCGTGGAGCGCCGACCGGAGAAGGGACTCCGCCGATTTCGTGCTGCTGTGGGGCGAGAAGTCGGGCACGGATCCGGCGAGCGCACCGGCACCGTACGCCTTCGACCCCGACAGCATTCTGGCCCAGCTGGAATCGCTCTACTCCTTCTACGTGAACACCATGCAGTTCACCGCCGAGCCGCAGTACAAGATCGATGTCATCGTCACGCAGACCTGGAACCGCACCGAGCTGAACGCCTGGGCGACCGGCGGCAGCGCGGACGGCCGGGTCGGCGTCATCAACATCGCCCCGGCGGCGGCGCTGCCCGGGTCGTGGGGGCTGGCGCACGAGCTCGGGCACGTCCTGCAGAACGTGACCTTCCTCGGCAGGGCCGGATCCGGCTTCACCGACCCGTCGGCGGGCACCTTCTGGGAGGCGAGCGCCGAATACATGGCGATGCAGGTCTATCCCGACGGCGGCGCCGGGGATCTGACCCGATTCCTGCGCACGGAGAATCTGGCGTACTCGTCGAGCCGGCACCACTACGGCGCCTGGATGCTCATCCAGTATCTCGTCGACAGGAACGGCGGGATCGGCATTTTCAACCGCCTGTGGAACGAGGCGCGCAGCACCGAGCACCCCTTGGAGACGTACCGGCGCATCGCGGGTCTGACCCAGGCGCAACTGAACGCCGAGCTTGCCGGATACGCCCAGCACCAGGTCACCTACGACTACAGCACCAAGAGCCATTTCCAGCCGTTCATCACCGGCGTGTACGGCGCCGGCTTCATCAACGCGTACAACGGCGTGCCCGTCGACGCGGCCGGGCAGCACTACGCGATCCCGGACGCGCTCGCCCCCTCCGACTACGGCTACAACAAGATCAAACTCGTCCCGTCGAGCGACGGCGCCCTGATCAAGCTGCACTTCAAGGGGCACGTCAACGCCGCCGCCGGATCCGGCTGGAGCTACGGCTTCGTGGCGGTCACAAACACCGTTCCCCGGTACGGCGCCGTGGCCACCGCCGCGGACGGGCAGATCTCGTTCCAGCTGCAGCCGGGCGAGAAGGACGTCTACCTCGTCGTGCTCGGGGCGCCCACGACCGTGCACCACTACGGTTTCCTCGACGGCTACCCGAAGAACTACCGCTACCCGTACGAGTTCGGCATCACGGGCGCCGTCCCGTCCGGGTACGAGCCCGGCTACACCAAGCCGGCGGCGACCGGCGGTGGCCACTGGCACAGCAACGGCGGCGGCTGGGTGGACAACCGGGCCACCGTGGCCGCGACGGCGTACGTCGGCCCGCGCGCCGCGGTCTACGGCAGCAGCACCGTCACGGGCAACGCCCGCGTCGAGGGGCTCGCCTGGATCAACTCCGGCGCCACGGTCACCGGCAACGCGGTCGTCAAGGACAACGCCCTGGTCCAGGGCGGCGTCACCCTCTCCGGCTCGGTCGTCGTCGGCGGCGACGCGGAGCCCGGCGCGGCCTGCGGCTCGGGCACCTACCTGCTGTTCGACCCGAGCCGGGGCTGCGACGGCCGCGCCGGCGAGACGGACGTCAACCCCGCCTACGCCCGCTTCACCGACGCGGAGGTCGCCGTCACCAACTGACCGTCTCCCCGCTCGGCCTCGGTCAGCTCCTCTTTCGCCAGCTCCTCGTGAGGCCTTCTTCCCTCAGCTCCTCTTTCGCCAGCTCCTCTTTCGCCAGCTCCTCGTGGGGCCTTCTTCCGTCAGCTCCTCGTGGGGCCTTCGCCGGTCGGCTCGCCGAGGGCCAGCTCCTCGAGGGGCACGGACGGGTCGGCCAGGCGCGCCGGGTCGATCCGGGTGCCCGCGGCGATCAGGTCCTGGATGCGGTCGGTGACGTCCCACACGTTGACGTTCATGCCGGCGGCGATCCGGCCCTCGTGGGTCCAGAAGACGAGGCACTCCCGCTTGTCGAGGTCGCCGCGGACCACGACGTCGTAGGTCACGGCCGGGTCGAGCAGGCCCGCATACTCCAGCCCGAGGTCGTACTGGTCGGTGAAGAAGTACGGCACGCGCGCCCACGGCGTGCCGATGTCCAGCATGGACCGGGCGGCGGCCGGGCCGGAGTGCAGCGCGTCGGCCCAGTGGTCGACGCGGACGCGCCGGCCGTAGAGCGGATGCTGGACCGCCGCGATGTCGCCCGCCGCGAAGATCGCGGGGTCGCTGGTGCGGTGGCGGGCGTCGACGAGCACCCCACCGTCCACCGCCAGCCCGGCCCGCGTGGCGAGGCCCACGTTCGGGACGGCGCCGATGCCGACCACGACCAGGTCGGTCTCCACGGCCGTCCAGTCGTCGAGGAGCACCCGCCGCACGTGATCGTCGCCGAGCAGCTCGCGCACCCGGGTGCCGAAGCGGAAGGTGACCCCGTGCTCACGGTGCAGCCCGGCGATCATGCCGCCGATCCGCTCCCCCAGGATCCGGTGCAGCGGCGCCGGCGCCGGCGTGACAACGGTCACCTCGGCGCCGCGCTCGCGGGCGGCGGCCGCCACCTCGAGCCCGATCCAGCCGGAGCCGAGCACGGTCACCCGCCGGCCCGCGGCCAGCTCCCCGGCCAGCGCGAGCGACTCCTCCCACGTGCGCAGGTAGCGCACGCCGGCCAGGTCGCCCCCGGGGCCCGGCCACCGGCGCGGGCTCGATCCCGTGGCGAGGAGCAATTTGTCGTACGCGATCCGCTCCGGCCCGGCCACGACGGCGCGCCCCCCGCGGTCGATCGCCGTCACGGTCACGCCGGTCCGCAACTCGACGTCGTGGGCCGCGTACCACCCGGCGTCGTGCACCCACGGGCTCTCGGCCCCGGCCGTGCCCAGCAGCAGCCCCTTGGACAGCGGCGGCCGCTCGTACGGACGTCGCTGCTCGGCCCCGGCCAGCACGACCCGCCCGCCGAACCCCTCCGCGCGCAGCGTCTCGGCGGCCTTGGCCCCGGCCAGCCCCGCCCCCGCGATGACGAACGTCTCGGATGAAGCCATGCCGTGCCGCCTTCGGGGGATCTCCTGGTCAAGTGCCTGGCAGTGTAGTGCGCCCGGCCCGATCCCGGCGTGCCACAAATCACCCCCCTACGCCCGGCCGCCGTGACCCTCACCTCCCCGGCACGCCCCCGTCGAGGCACGCGGCACCAAATCAAGCCCCTGGACCGCGGCGCCCACCTCGCCACGACCAAGCCGGCGTCCCGGACCGCCACCCCTCCCCATTTCGCCATGCCTCCGACGGTGCCCGCCCTCAAGCGCTCGATGGCAATCGAGACATGAGCGACAGCAGCCGGAAGCCGACCGCAACCCCGAAGCCGAGGTCCGCTGCGAGCTCGAAGCACTCCTCCAGGGACTGCTGCACCCGTTCCTGAGCCAGTGTCCACATCGCCGGATCGATCGAGTCGGCACCGACGGCGACGACAGCACAGGCAACGCCGGCGAGCAGGGCGATGCGGGCGCCTCGGTCACCTCGGAAGCAGCGCGCGACGCGAGGCAGCATGAGGAGGCCGACAATCGCGTACCCGAGCATGAGGAAGTCACCCGGGGCCACCCACGGCAGGAACGGAATGCTGACGTCCGCCGGTGCCAGGACCTGGTCGCGAAGTCGTTCGTGCACGGCGAACCGCTCGTCTAGCGACAGGCCGCCGAATCCGGCCGCCAGCAGCAGCCACGCCCGGCCGTCACCGGTACGGGCGGCGGCCGCCAGCGCGCACCCGGCAGCCACGAGGACAAGTACCACGCTCTGCAGCCAGGTCATCGCCGTCTGCTCAGGTGCGATCTCGAGCCACCAGCGCGGCCAGCGAGCCGCCCCCAGCGCCAGTGGCGCGGTCACCGCGAGACCGGCCGCCCCGCAGACGAGCGACCGGCGAGCGGAGACGCCGGTCGCCGCAGCCGCCTCGACGGAGGTCACCCGGCCCCGCTGACCGCGGGCTCGGGCCAGGTCACCACGTCGATCGGGGCGCCTTGGACAGCGGCAATGAGGTGGCGCCCCCACGCCTCCGCGCCCTTGCGCATCGTCTCGTCCCGCCACCATGCGCTGTGTCCGGTCTGCAGCAGACGGCCCTCACGCGCCACATCGTCGTACGCCGGATCGTTCAGGTCGTCGTCGACGCCGTAGCCACGCAGACGTCCGGTGCGCAGCGCTGCCACGGCTGCGCCGGTGTCGACCAGCGCCGCCCGGGCGGCATTGACCAAGTACGACCCGGGCTGCATGACCGCGAGTTCCGCGGCTCCGATGACGGGCCCACTGCCGTACCGGTGACTTGCACAAAGGGCCACCACGTCCGCCGTCCGCAGCAGCTCGCGCAGGTCAAGGACGCTGATCCCCGCCCGTGCGGCGGCGGCCGGGTCGAGATCGGTGCCCACGACCCGCATGCCGAGCATCCGGCCGCGGTCGGCGACGGCGCGCCCGATCCTGCCCAGCCCGACCACCCCCAGAGTACGGCCGGCCAGCTCCACGCCCCGCAGCGAGACTCCGGGCTCGACCCGCCCCCGCGCCCGGTCGTTCGCCAGATGCAGCCGAGTCGCGAGGGACAGGATCAGAGCGATCGTCTGCTCCGCCACGCTGATGGTCGCGTAGTCCGGCAGCACGGAGAGCCCCACCCCGCGCCGGGCGAGCAGATCGGTGTCGATGTGGTCGTGTCCGGTGGCGTAGAGCACGACCCCGCGCAGCCGCGGCGCCCGGTCCAGGAGTTCGTCGTCGAGCCGCGGGAGGCACACGTTGGTGGCGCCCAACAGATCCATGGACGCGAGCATGGCGGCGGCTTCCGCCGGCCCGGGAGCACCGTTCATGGCGACCGCGCGCACGTCGGCCAGCTCGCTCAGCCGCTCCCAGTGCGCCGGACGAAGGCTCGCGTGGCCCTGTCTGCTCAGCAGCAGCAATTGCGGTCGTGGCACCTGAGACCTCCCGTTTCCGATGGGACACAACCTAGGACGGGAGGCGGGCGCCGGACGCGGAAAGCGGATCAGTCACCGATTCGGGCGATCGGCTGCTCATGCCGGGCGCCGCGCAGCCGATGGTGCGGGGGTGAGCCGAACAGGATGGGCTGCGGCGGGTGGTGCGGCCGGCACGCTGGTCGCCGGCCTGCTGATCGTCATGGGCGTGCAGACGCACCAGAGCTCGGAGGCCGCAGCGCGGGCGGCCCGGCAGGTCGCCGACATCCAAGCGACGGCTGCGGCCGACAAAGCGGCAGCGGACAAGGCTGCAGCCGACAAAGCGGCAGCGGACAAGGCGGCAGCCGACAAAGCGGCAGCAGAGCAGGCCGCGGCGGAGAAGGTTGTCGCTGACAAGAAGGCGGCGGACAAGGCCGCAGCGGACAAGAGGGCGGCGGCCGACAAAGCGGCAGCCGACAAGAGAGCTGCCAAGCAGTCCGAACTGCTCGCCCGGTCGACGGTCGACGCCTATTTCCGGGCCATCAACGCCACAAATTATCGAGCCGCCT
>NZ_JAUQWH010000110.1 GCF_030757795.1 Actinoplanes oryzae | reverse complement strand
TAACCCGGCCGGGCCTTCTTGCCGACCGTCCGAACGGTCCCGTGACCCCACGGGCGTGGCTACCGTTCCACGGTGCGCAACCGCTACCTGGACCTGCTGAGGGCCGCCGCCATCGCGCGGGTCGTGGTCTACCACCTGTTCGGCTGGCCGTGGCTGTCGATCCTGCTGCCCGCCATGGGCATCATGTTCGCGCTGGCCGGGTCGCTGACCGCCGCCTCGCTCGACAAGCGGTCCGCCCGCGCTGTCGTCACGTCCCGGCTCCGCCGCCTGCTGCCGCCGTTGTGGCTGCTCGGCGCGATCGCGGTGCCGGCGATGCTGTACGCGGGCTGGGCCGGCCAGGAGGGCGGCGACCACCCGTACAGCTGGAAGCTGGCGCTGTGGCTGCTGCCGGTGGGCGACCCGCCGGGCAGCACCGAGGCCATCGACGTGTGGGAACCGCTCTGGTACATCCGGGCGTACCTGTGGTTCGTGCTGCTGACCCCGCTGCTCTACGCGGCGTGGAAGAAGGCGTCGTGGGCGCTGGTCGCCGCCCCGATCGCGCTGCTGGCCGTGCTCGACAAGACCGGCTTCGAGCTGCCGTTCGGGCGGGCCGACGCGGCGATGTGGGACTTCGTCACGTACGGGGCCTGCTGGATCGCCGGTTTCGCCCACCACGACGGCCGCCTGCACCGCCTGCGCGGTGGTGTCGTCTATCCCGTGGCGATCGTCCTGGGTGGACTGGCGCTCTACTGGCTGCACGGGCATCCGGGCGAGGGCGGCTGGGACCTCAACGACGTGCCGGAGTCGCAGGCGCTGTGGTCCCTCGCCTTCGTGCTGGTGGTGCTGCGCTGGCAGCCGGACATGACCTGGCTGTCCTACCTGCGCCCGGTCGACCGGACGGTGAGCCTGCTCAACAACCGGGCCGTGACCGTCTACCTGTGGCACAACATCGCCATCGCCGCGATCTGGCCGGTGCTGACGCTGCTCGCCCTGGACGACCTCGGCGGCGGCATGGAGGGCCCGGTCTCGCTGGCCACGACGCTGGCGCTGACCGCGCTCGCGGTGCTGCTCTTCGGCTGGGCGGAGGACCTGGCCGCGAAGCGCCGCCCGCGCCTGTGGCCGGCCGTCGCGGGCCCCCGCCCGCCCCGCGAGCCCGTCGCCCCCACGCCGGATCCGGCCGCCGCAGCCCAGCATCCCGCACCGGCGGCACCGGATCCCACGGCCGGCCTCCCGCTCGCGGAGCGCACCACCGTCAACCTGCACCCCGGCCCGCCGCCCGGCAGGGACGAACCACGCGAACTGTACGGCGAGGAGCCCGTCGTCTCCTGGTTCGGGGACAGGGACAGACGGTGACCTACGTGAGGATGCTGCCGCCGTCGACGACCGCCACGGTCCCGGTCACGTAATCCTGGTCGAGGAGGGCGACATAGGCCTTCGCGGCGTCCTCCGGCTCGGCGACCCGCCCCAGCAGCGTGGCGGCGCCGAGCCGGTCGAGCAGCCCGGCGGGCGCCTCCGCCCACAGCGGCGTCCGGACGATCCCGGGCGCGACGACGTTGACCCGGATCGGGGCGAGTTCGATGGCGAGCGACCGGGCGGCCGTGATCACGGCGCCCCCGATGGCGGACCCGAGCAGCCGGCCCGGGCCACCGTGGAAGGCGGCGGCCCCGGCGGTCAAGGTCACCGAGCCGCTTCCGCTGAGGGTCGGCAACGCCAGCCGTACGGCATCCAGCGCCCGGAACAGCCGTACGTCGAAGAAGTCCCGCGCCCGCACCGGGTCGTACTCCGTGATCGGCCCGCTGACCAGCTCGTCCCCGGCGGTGTAGACGAGGTGGTCGAAGGCGCCGGCCGCGGCGAAGAAGGCCGCCAGCGACTCCGGCGAGGTGACGTCGACCGGATGCTCGCCGGACGAGCGGGAGCCCACGGTGACCCGGGCGCCGGTGGCCGCCGCGGCCCGGGCCACGGCGAGGCCGATGCCGCTGGAGCCGCCGAGGACGATGACGTGGGATGCAGCAGTGAGTGACATGCGTGCCAGCCTCGTGGTCTCGGCCCGGGCGCGTCCAAGACCGATCAGGCGTCAGTCGATGCCGCATCGGCATGAGCCGCCCGCAGCAGGGCCGGCCCGGCGGCCAGCAACTCGCGCAGCACCGGCGACCGCCGCCGCGTCCCGGTCACCAGGCACACCCGCGCCTCGGGCACGTCGGTCACCCGGGCGAAGGCCACGTCGGGCCGCCGGTAGTAGCGGGTGGCCGACTCGGCGAGCACGACGATGCCGCGCCCGGCGGCGACGTGCTCGAACTTCTCCTCCACCGTGGGGACGACGGCGTCCGGCACGGGCAGGGCGACCGGGCCGGTCCAGCCGGGCACCGCGTCCGGCGGCTGGGCCAGCACGTCGCCCGCCAGATCGGCCAGCGAGACCTCGCTCTTCCCGGCGCAGGGATGGCCGATCGGCAGTGCCACGGCGCGCGGCTCGGCGTAGAGGTCCACGACCGTCAGGCCCTCGTCGTCGAACGGCCGCTGCGCCAGGCAGGCGTCGAAGCGGCCGTCCCGCAGGCCGGTGAGCTGGTCGGTCCACGAGGTGCGCAGCACGTCGACCCGCAGGCCCGGGAAGCGCTCCTCCAGGTGGCGCACCACCGGGGTGAGGATCGACCCGGGCAGGAAGCCGATCGTCAGGGTGTGCTCCTCGCGTACCCGTCGCCGCACGGTCTCGGCGGCGCGCAGCAGCCCGGGGGCCTCCTGCAGGAGCAGCTCGCCCGCGGCGGTCAGGCGCGTGCCGGAGCGGGAGCGGTCGAAGAGCTGGACGCCCAGCTCGCGCTCCAGGGCCGTGATCGCGCGGCTGAGGGCCGGCTGGGCGAGGTGCAGCGCCTCGGCGGCCCGGCCGTAGTTGAGCGTGCCGGCCAGCGCGACGAAGTACCGCAGGCGGCGCAGGTCCAGATCAGCCACGGGGAACGACGATAGCGGAGTGAAACAATCTCGCCATAAACGTGCTATTTGCCCGCTAGCCTGAGCGAATGGTGCAGCCCGGACAAACGGCGACCGCCGCGACCGGTGAGCCGGGCGGGGCTTCGGCCCTGGTCTTCCGGGCCGGGACGCTGCTGTGCGCGCTGCGCCTCGACGAGGTCATCGAGACGATGCGGCCGCTGGCCACGCATCCCCTCGCCGGCACTCCCCCGTACGTGAGCGGCATCTGCATCATGCGCGGCCTGCCCACGCTCGTCGTCGACGTCGCGCGGCTGCTCGGCGGCGGGACGGCCGACGTGACGCGGTTCGTGGCGGTGCGGTCCGAGCGGGGGCCGGTGGCCTTCGCGACGGGCGAGATCTCCGGCGTACGGGCCGTGGCGGCCGATCCGGAGGCCCGGCACGAGGCGCTGCTCGGGGACGCGCCCGCGCGGCTGGTCGCGGCGGTCGGCACGATCGACGCCGAGCCGGTGCTGCTGCTGCAGAGCATGCGGCTCGTCCCCGACGAGGTGTGGGCCGCCGCGGCCGTGGCGGGGTCGTCATGAGCGGGCCGGCGGGCGTGAGCCGCTTCCGGCGGGTCCTCGCGGCGCGGCTGGGCTGGAGCTTCGACGACAACGACGCCGGGCACCTGCAGCAGGTGCTCGGGCGGCGCACCGCGGCCACCGGGTTCGCCCCGGACGCCTACCTGGGCCGGCTCGAGGCCGGCGACTGGGCAGCCGAGACGACGGTCCTCGCCGAGCTGCTGACCATCAACGAGACCTACTTCTTCCGGCACGGCGAGCAGTTCCGGGCCCTGGCCGAGGTCGCGCTGCCCGAGCGGATCCGCGACCGCGCGGCCCAGCGGGTGCTGCGGATGCTGTCCGTCGGGTGCTCGTCGGGCGAGGAGGCGTACACGCTGGCGATCGTCGGGCGGACCGTCCAGCGCGACCCGGCGTGGATCGTCTCCGTGCTCGGCCTCGACGCCAGCCCGGCGGTGCTCGAGCGGGCCGCGGCGGCCCGCTACTCGGCGTGGTCGCTGCGCGAGACCCCCGACGGCGTACGCCAGCGCTGGTTCCACCCCGACAACGGCCGGTACGAGCTCGACGAGCGGATCCGCAAGGCGGTGCGCTTCAAGCTCGCCAACGTGGCCGAGCCGGACGACACGGTGTGGCGCCCCGGCCAGTACGACGTCGTGTTCTGCCGCAACCTGCTGATGTACCTGACGCCCGAGGTGCAGGCCGGGCTGATCCGGCGGATGACGAACTCGCTGGCCCCGGGCGGCTTCCTCTTCCTGGGCCACACGGACACGCTGGGCAGCCGCCCCGAGGGGCTGGAGCCGCAGCACACCCACGGGACGTTCTACTACCGGCGGGGATCCGGGTCGGCACCGGCGCCGAGGCGCGAGCCGGTCGTGGTGCACACCCCGGTCGTCGAGGCGCCGCCGGAGCGGGAGGCGGACTCGCGGACGTACGACCGGGCCTGGACGCTGCTGCGCGACGAGCGCTTCACCGAGGCGCTGGACGTGCTGGAGCCCCGGGACCGGCGCGACCATCTGCTGCGCGGGGTGCTGCTGGTGCAGGCGGGGCGGCTCGACGAGGCGGAGACGTGCGCGCGGCGGCTGGTCGCCTCCGACGGGCTGGATCCGGACGCGCACCAGCTGCTGGGCGTCTGCGCGGAGGGGCGCGGGGCGGACGCGGTGACGGCGGCGGAGCAGTACCGGCTGGCGGCGTACCTGGACGCGGGTTTCGCCATGCCGCGGCTGCGGCTGGGCCTGCTGGCCCGGCGCCGGGGCGACAACCGCGCGGCCGCCGGCGAGCTGGAGCAGGCCCTGGTGCTGCTGCGCCAGGAGCGCGAGGACCGGATCGTGCTGTTCGGCGGCGGCTTCGGGCGGGTCGCGCTGGCCACCCTGTGCCGCACCGAGCTGGACGCGTGCGGGGTGCGCCGATGAGCCCCGAGGTCCGGCGGCGCCTCGACACGCTGCGCACGGACTTCGACCGGTCGTTCGCCGAGCCGGCCCGGCGCCACGAGGAGCAGTTCGCCGAGCTGCTGGCGGTGCGCGCGGGCGGGCGGCCGTACGCGTTGCTGCTCTCCCAGGCGTCGGGGCTCTACTCCGACAAGCCGGTGACGCCCCTGCCGGGTCCCCAGTCCGCGCTGCTCGGGCTGGCCGGCTTCGGCGGCGCCACCGTGCCCGTCTACGACCTGGCCGCCCTGCTCGGGCACGCCCAGCCGGAGCGGCCCCGCTGGCTCGTCTCGGCCGCCGGGTCGCCGCCGCTCGCGCTGGCCTTCCACGAGCTCGACGGGCACTACCGCATCACGACGACCGAGATCGTGGGCGCGACCGGCGGGGCCGGGCGCGAGCTGGTCAGCGGCATGGTCCCGCTGCCCGGCGGCACCCGCCCGCTCATCGACCTGCCGGCGGCGCGGGCCGTCGTGCACCGTCTGACCGGCCACACCGACGTACGCGAGGAGCATTGATGGCACGGCGCACCTTCGGCAACAAGCTCGCGCTGACCTTCGGCATCACCGTGGCGCTGACCCTGGTCATGGGCGTCGCGTCCGTGGGCGCGCTCACCCTGGTGGTGAACGCCAAGGACGACGCCATCACCCTGGCCTCCGGCACGCTGGTCGACGCCGAGCACCTGACCACCAAGGCGGAGACCCGGATCGGCGACTGGCGGCTCTACCTGCTGACCGGCTCGCAGGAGAACCTGGACCAGGCGACCGCCGACCGGCAGGACTTCCTCGACATGCTCGCCAAGCTGCGGTCCACGCTCACCGACCCGACCGCGCTGTCGCTGCTCTCCACGGTCGCGGCGGCCGAGGAGAAGCACGCCGCGGCGCTGCAGACCGTCGCGGAGACGCGGGCGAAGCTCAAGACCTTCACGGACGTCGGTCAGCTCAACGCCACCGCGGTCGGGCCGCTGCGCGACGAGCTGCGCAGCGCGATCGCGGCGCTCATCGGCCGGGTCCGCGCGGACGTCGAGGCCGCCCGCGACCAGTCCTCCACCCGGGCCACCCAGGCGATCGTCATCATCGTCGTCGTCGGGCTGCTGTCGATCGGCTTCTCCGCCGTGGTCGCGTGGCGGCTCAGCCGGGACCTGCGCCGGGAGGTCGGCGCGGCCGTCGGGCACATCCAGAGCTCGTCGGCGCAGCTCGAGGCCGCCGCGTCGCAGCAGGCCGGCGGGGGCCGCGACCAGGCCAGCGCCATGAACGAGATCACCACGACAATCAGCGAGCTGCTCATCACCTCCCGCCAGATCGCCGACAGCGCCCAGCGGGTGTCGCAGATCGCCGAGGAGACCTCGGAGGCGGCCCGCACCGGCGACGCCACCATCGACCAGACCCGGGCGTCGATCGCCGCCATCCGGACCCAGGTCGACCAGATCGTGCAGCACATGCTGGCGCTCGGCGAGAAGTCGCAGCAGATCGGCAGCGTGGTGGACCTGGTCTCCGAGCTGGCCGAGCAGACCAACATCCTGGCCATCAACGCGACCATCGAGGCCAGCGGCGCCGGGGAATGGGGGCGGCGCTTCGCGGTGGTCGCCGAGGAGATCCGCAAGCTCGCCGACCGTACGGCCGGGTCCGCCAAGGAGATCCGCGCGCTCATCGAGGACGTGCGGGGAGCCGTCAACACGACGGTCATGGCCACGGAGATCGGGGCCAAGAGCGTGGACGCGGGCGCCCGGCAGTTCGACGACGCCACCAACTCGTTCCGGCGCATCGCGCAGCTGGTAGCGACCACGAACGACGCCACCCGCGAGATCGAGCTGTCCACCAAGCAGCAGACCACGGCGGTCGAGCAGGTCAACGTCGCCGCCTCCGACACCGCGCGGGTCACCCGGGAGACCGAGGCGAGCGCGGTGCAGACCCGGCAGACCGCGGCGCACCTGTCCAGCCTCTCCGGCGACCTGCTCGAGCTGGTGGGCACCGGCCGGTCATGAGCCAGGACCCGCTGCGGTACTTCCGCGTCGAGGCGCGCGAGCTGGTCGACCAGATCAGCGCGGGCGTCCTCGACCTCGACCAGCAGAGCGGCACCGAGCCGGTGGCCCGGCTGCTGCGCTTCGCCCACACCCTCAAGGGCGCGGCGCGCGTGGTCCGCCAGCAGGAGATCGCCGACCGGGCGCACGCCTTCGAGGAGGTCCTGGTCCCGCATCGCAACGAGGACGCGCCGCTGGCCGCCGACGAGCTGCGCGAGCTGCTGCGGCTCAACGACGAGATCGAGTCGTACGTGGCCGCGCTCGAGCCCCGCGCCGAGCAGCCCGCGCCGCCCCCGCCGCCGGAACCCGCCCCGGAGAAGGCGCAGGAGCCCAAGCCGGCTCCCGCCGAGCCGGCCGCACCCGCCGCGCGTGGGGCCACCGCGGACGTCGACGAGCTGCTGGACGCCATCGGCGAGGCGCACGCCCGGTTCGCGCCGCTGCGCTCGCGGGGCGCCTCGATGGAACGGCTGCACCGCACGGCCGAGGCGCTCGTGGACCAGTTGCGGGTGGGCCGCGCTCCCGTGGAGACGACCCGGGCGACGGCCGTGCGCCTCGCCACCGACCTGCGCACCCTCGGCCGCCAGCTCACCGACACCGTCGAGCAGGTCGAACGGGAGCTCGACGAGGTGCGCGGGCGGGCCGAGCGGCTGCGGCTGGTGCCCGCGTCCAGCATCTTCACCGCGCTGCACCGGGCCGTGCGCGACGCCGCCGACGCCGAGGGCCGCCGGGTCCGCTTCGAGGGCCGCGGCGGCGACCTGCGGATGGATCCCCAGGTGCTCACCCTGGCCTCCGGCGCGCTGCTGCACGTGGTGCGCAACGCCGTCGTGCACGGCCTGGAGGACGAGTCGACCCGGCTGTCGGCGGGCAAACCCGCGGAGGGCCAGGTCGTCGTGACCGTCGAGCGCCGCGGCCGCTACGCGGCGTTCAAGTGTACGGACGACGGGCGCGGCTTCGACCTGGCCGCCGTCCGCCGCACGGCCGAGGCGCGCGGGCTCCTCACGCCCGGCAGCCCGGACCCGGGCGAGGCGGTGCTGATGGACCTGCTGCTGCGCGGCGGCATCAGTACGCGGTCCACCGTGGACGAGGTCGCCGGCCGGGGCATCGGGCTGGACGTGGCCCGCGACGTCGCCGACCAGCTCGGCGGCGACGTGGGCGTCCGGACCGAGCGGGGCCGGGGCAGCACCGTGGAACTGGTCCTGCCGCTGGCGTTGCTCGCGCTGCACGGGCTGGTCGTGGAGGCGGCGGGGACCGTGGCGACCGTACCGCTGGATGCCGTGCGTACCTGCCTGCGCCTGGAGCCGGAGCAGGCAGCGGCCGCGGCCGTGACCGGCAAGCTGGCCCACGACGGCACCGCCCTGCCCTTCCTGCCGCTGGCCCGCGCGCTGTACGCGGGAACCGAGGTCCTGGACACCGGCAGCCCCGGCGTGGCCGTCGTCGTCGCGGCCGACGGTGACGCGGTGGCCGTCGGCGTGGACCGGCTCGCCGGCACCTCCACGCTCGTCCTGCGGCCCCTGCCCGAGCTGGCGCCGGCCGCCCCCGTGATCGGCGGCGTGTCCATGGACCTCGACGGGAACCCGCAGCTCGTGCTGGACGCGCAGGGCCTGGTCGCCGAGGCGGCGCGGCAGGGCCCGGGCGTGGCGCAGCCCCAGCAGGCGCCGCAGCGGCTGCCCATCCTTGTCGTCGACGACTCGCTGACCACCCGGATGCTGGAGCGCAGCATCCTCGAGTCGGCGGGGTACGAGGTGGACCTGGCCGCCTCCGGCGAGGAGGGCCTGGAGAAGGCGCGCGCCCGCGAGTACATGCTCTTCCTCACCGACATCGACATGCCGGGCATCGACGGCTTCACGTTCGTCGCGCAGACCCGGGCCGACCCGCAGCTCGCCCACGTGCCGGCGATCCTGGTCAGCTCGCGGGCCAGCGCCGAGGACCGGGCGCGGGGCGCGGCGGCGGGCGCGGGCGCGTACGTGGTCAAGGGCGAGTTCAACCAGGAGGAGCTGCTCGCCCACATCCGCAGGCTGGTGCCGGCGTGATCCGGGTGCTGCTGGTCGAGGACTCGGCCACGATGCGCGCGCACCTGCGCGGGTCGCTCGCCGCCGATCCCGAGCTGCAGGTCGTCGGCGAGGCCGTGGACGGCGCGCAGGCCGTCGAGCTGGTCGGCCGGCTGCGTCCCGACGTGGTGACCATGGACATGATGCTGCCGACCATGAGCGGCCTCGAGGCGACCGAGCACATCATGGCCGAGTTCCCGACGCCGATCCTGGTCGTGTCGTCGGCGGACCGGCGGGAGCTGTTCACCACGTACAACGCGCTCGCCGCCGGGGCGGTCGACGTCATGGAGAAGCCGCGCGGCGACGCGTCGGACGCCGGCTGGGCGCTGCGGCTGTGCGCGGCCGTCCGGATGGTGTCGCGCATCCGCGTCATCAGGCACCCGCGGGCGCGCCTCAACAGCAGCCGGGCGACCCGGGTGGAGCCCGCGCCCCCGCCCCTCTCGAGGGCCGGGCTGGGCGTCGTCGCCGTCGGCGCCTCCACGGGCGGGCCCGGCGCGCTCACCGACCTGCTCCGGGCCCTGCCGCCCAGCTTCCCCACGCCGGTGCTGTGCGTGCAGCACATCGCGACGAGCGAGCCCTTCGCCGTCGCCTTCTCCGACTGGCTCGCCGGGCACAGCGGCCGGGCGGTCAGCTACGCCGTCGACGGGACCCCGGTCAGCGCCCTCGCCGGCCGGGTCGCGCTGGCGCCCCCGGACAAGCACCTGCTGGTCCGCGACGGGGTCCTGCGGCTCAGCGACGCCCCGCCCCGGCACTCCTGCCGGCCGTCGGTGGACGTGCTCTTCGAGTCGGTGGCCAAGGAGTTCGGCTCGGCCGCCGCGGGCTGCCTGCTGACCGGGATGGGCCGCGACGGCGCCCAGGGGCTGCTGGACATGCGGACCGCGGGCGCGGTGACCTTCGCGCAGGACGAGGCGAGCTGCGTCGTGTACGGGATGCCGCGCGAGGCCGCCCTGCTCGGCGCCCCCATGTACGTGCTGCCGCCGGCCCGGATCGCCGCCCGGGTCGCCGACATCGCCGCCGCGCCGGGGGTGCGGCGATGACCGCCCCCACCGTCCTGATCGTGGACGACAGCCTCACCGTCCGGATGGATCTGCACGAGGCCTTCGAGAACGACGGCTGCGCCACCATCCTCGCCGCCGACGGTGCCCAGGCCCGCGCCGCCTTCACCGCGGGCGGCTTCGACATCGCCGTGCTCGACGTGCTGCTGCCCGACGCCGACGGGGTCGAGCTGCTGCGCGAGCTGCGCGGCACGCCCGGCGGCGACGACGTCGTGGTGATGCTGCTGTCCAGCGAGGCCGAGGTCGCCGACCGGCTCCACGGGCTGAACACCGGCGCGGACGAGTACGTCGGCAAGCCGTACGACGCGGGCTATGTCGTCGCCCGCTCCCGCCAGCTGCTCGCGGACCCCGCCACCGCCCCGGCCGGATCCACCACGGTGCTGGTCATCGACGACAGCACGACCTTCCGGGAGCGGCTGCGCGATCTGCTCGAACCCGAGGGGTACGCCGTGATCACCGCCGCCTCGGGCGAGGAGGGCCTGCGCACGGCCGCGGACCGGCGCCCCCAGGCGGTCATCGTCGACGGCGTCATGCCGGGCATCGACGGCGCCACGGTGATCCGGCGGCTGCGGCTGGACCCGGCGCTGCGCGACACCCCGTGCCTGCTCATGACGGCGGCCGACGACTACGCGACCGAGGTCCAGATGCTGGAGGCCGGCGCCGACGCGTTCGTCCGCAAGCAGCAGGACCTCGCCGTGGTCATCGCCAAGCTGGCCGCCGTCCTGCGTACCAGCGCCGGGCAGCTCCCGATCGAGGCCACCGGCAGCCTGCACGGGCCCGGCAAGGTGCTGACCGTGAGCCCGCACCGGGACCTGCTGGCCGGCCTCGGCGACGCGCTGCGCGCCGACGGGTACGACATCGTGGCGGCCGCCCACGGCGACGACGCCCTCGACCTGCTCGCCGCCCAGCCGGTCGACTGCGTCGTCCTGGGCCTCGACGAGGACGCCCTGGCCACCTGCCGGCGCCTCAAGGAGGTGCCCCGCATCGGCGACACGCCCGTCGTCATGACCGGCGACCAGGAGGACGCCCTCCTGGAGTGCCTGGCCGCGGGCGCCGACGACTACGTCCGCTGGACCGCCGGCGCCGACGCGCTGCGCGCCCACGTCCGCTCGCAGATCCGCCGCAAGCAGTCCCTCGACGAGAGCCGCCGCATCCGCGAGGAGCTGATGCGCCGCGAGCTCGACGCCGCCGCCGAGCGCGCCGCCCGCCAGCTCGCCGAGACCCGCGCCGCCCTGGTCGAGGAGCTGGAATGGCGCAACCGCGAGCTGGAGGCCTTCAGCGGCTCGGTCTCCCACGACCTGCGCGGCCCGCTGCAGGTCATCAGCAGCTTCGCCGAGACCATGCTCGACGAGCCCCTCGGCCCGCAGGCCCGCCACCGCGTCCAGCGCATCCACGCCGCCGCCCTGCGCATGGCCGACCTGGTCGAGTCGCTGCTCATCCTGGCCCGCGCCAGCCGCGGCGACCTGCGCCGCCGCCGCTTCGACCTGACCGCCACCGCCTGGCAGGTCGTCCACGAGGTCGAGGCCCGCGACCCCACCCGCAAGGTCGACTTCCAGGTCGCCGAGACCATGTCCGCCGACGGCGACGAGGGCCTGGTCCGGGTCATCCTGGAGAACCTGATCAACAACGCGGTCAAGTTCACCAGGAAGGTCGAGCACCCGGTCGTCGAGATCGGCTGGACCGGCCCCGCCGAGAGCCCCCGCTACTACGTCAAGGACAACGGCGCCGGCTTCCCGTCGGGCAAGGCGACCGAGCTGTTCCGGCCCTTCGCCCGCCTGCACAGCGCGGCCGACTTCCCGGGCACGGGCATCGGCCTGACCACGGTCCACCGCGCCGTCGAACGCCACGGCGGCGAGATCCACGCCGAGGGCGAGGACGGCCACGGCGCGACCTTCTGGTTCACCCTGCCGCCCGTCCGCAAGCCGTGAATCCGGGCTCGCTTCAGGGGTTTCCCTGATTGCTCGCGGCCGCTACGGCGCTACACAGGAGGACATGTTCTCATCGGAGCGGCGCGCACTCGCGGGTATCGCCGTCGCCGGCACGCTCGTCGCGAGTGTCGTGGCGGGAGCGCCGGCCGGGGCCGACGGTCCGTCGGACGGCAGCCGGGTGCTGGTCCGGCGCACGGCCTTCGGCATACCCCATGTGCTCGCGGCGTCCTACCGCGACGCGGGATTCGGTGCCGGATACGCGGCCGCCGAGGACAACCTGTGCGGGCTCGCCGACACGATCCTGACCGTGTCCGGGCAGCGCGCCCGGTTCCTCGGGGCCGGAGCCACCACCCCGGAGGGCGTGGGCAATCTCGACAGCGACATCTACCACGCGGCGGTGAACCACTCGGGGGTTCTCGAGGCGGCGCTCGCCCGGCCGGAACCGCTGGGGCCCAGCGGTGCGGCCCGGGACCTCGTGGCCGGATACGCGGCCGGCGTGAACCGGTACCTGGCGAGGCACCCGGTGGCAGCGCTGCCGGACCCCGCCTGTCGTGGCGCGGCCTGGGTGCGTCCGATCACCGCGCTGGACGTGTGGCGGCGCATCACCGAGATCGTCACCTCGCTCGGGGGCGCGGCGTTCGCGCGGGAGATCGCCACCGCCACGCCACCGGGCTCCCGGGCGGCAGGCACGGCGGCGCCGGTGCGCGGGCGCAGCCCCGGCCTGCTCGGCCGGGGGCCCGGCAGCAACGCGTGGGCCCTCGGCCGGGACGCGACCGCCGACGGGACCGGCATGCTGCTGGCGAACCCGCACCTGCGGTGGCTGCCCGCCGAGCGGTTCGCCCAGCTGCACCTGACCATCCCGGGGCGGTTGGACGCCAGCGGGGCCACGCTGCTCGGACTGCCCGTGATCGTCACGGGGCACACCAGCGGGATCGCCTGGACGCACACCGTCTCGACAGCCGTCCCGGACACGCTCACCCAGCTCAGCCTGGTGCCCGGTGATCCGGCCCGGTACCTCGTGGACGGCGAGGCCCGGCCGATGCAGCGCCGGCGGATCACCGTGCAGGTGCGCGACACGCACGGCGTGCGTCCGGTGAGCCGGACGTTGTACCGCACCCCGGACGGCCCGGTCCTCGCCGCGGCCGGGCTCGAGTGGAGCGCGGAGACCGCGTACGTACTCCGCGACGCGAATGCCGGGAACGTCCGCGCGGTCGACCAGTGGCTGGCCATCAACCGCGCCCAAAGCCTCGCCGGCCTGCGGGCCGCACAGCGCCGGCACCACGGCCTGCCGTGGATGACCACTGTCGCCGTGGAGCGTTCCGGGACCGTGCTCTACAACGACGCGCAGGTGGTGCCCGCCGTCAGCGACGCGTTGGCGGACCGCTGCGCCACGGCACAGTCCGGGCCGGTGTTCCGGGCGACCCGGCTGATCGTCCTGGACGGCAGCCGGTCGGACTGCGGATGGGGCACCGACCCGTCCTCGGTGGTGCCGGGACTGTTCGGGCCGGACTCGCTGCCGAGCCTCACCCGCACCGACTTCGTGGCGAACTCCAACGACAGTCCGTGGCTGACCAACCCGGCCGCACCGCTCACCGCGTTTCCCCGGATCATCGGCGACACCGGCACCGAGCGCTCGCTGCGGACGCGGCTCGGGCTGGACATGATCGCCCGCCGGGCCGCCGGGACCGACGGCTTCGGTCCGCCCGGCTTCACCCTGGACACGCTGCGGGCGACCATGCTGGGCGACCGCAACCTCGGCGCCGAGCTGAGCAGGCCCGCCGTGGCCGCCCTGTGCGCGGGCGCCGCCACCCTGCCGGACAGCGCCGGATCACCGGTCGATGTGCGGCCGGCCTGCGCCGTGCTGACCCGCTGGGATGCCCGGGCGACCGCCGGCGCGCCCGGCGCGGTGCTGTGGCGCGAGTTCTTCACCCGGGCCGTCACGGCGGCCGGCGACGGGCTCTGGCGTACGCCGTTCGACCCGGCGCGGCCGCTCACCACGCCGCGCGACCTGAACACCGGCCGGGGCGAGGTACGCACCGCGCTGGCCGATGCCGTCCGGGCGGTCACCGCGGCCCACCTGCCGCTGGACGCGCCCATCGACGCCGCGCAGCGCCACCGCTCGATCGGCCTGGCCGGCTGCACGCAGCTCGAAGGCTGCTTCAACGCGATCGAGCCGGCCGGCGGCCTGGACCCGCACGGGCACTATCCCGGCATCGCCTTCGGCACGAGCTTCCTGATGGCGACCCAGCTGACGGACGCCGGCCCGCGGACCCGCACCCTGCTGCTCTACTCGCAGTCGGGCAACCCGGCCTCCCCGCACTTCCTCGACCAGACCAGGCTCCACGCCGCCGGCCGATGGGTCACCGAGCGCTTCACCCCGGCGGAGATCGCGGCCGACCCGGCGCTGCGGGTGGAGACCCTCGACCCGCGGGACCGAACTTAGCCGACGAGGCGGCGTTCCCAGGCCCAGGCGGCGATCTCGACGCGGTTGCGGGCGCCGAGCTTGGTCTGGACGCTGCCCAGGTGGGTCTTGACGGTGCCGATCGAGATGAAGAGCTGGGTGGCGATCTCGGCGTTGGTCAGGCCGCGGGCGGCCAGTTTGACCACGTCGAGCTCGCGCGGGGACAGGCCGCCGTCGTCCGCGGCGGGGGCGGGCGGCGACAGGTGCTCCAGGAGGCGGACCGTGATGGAGGGGCTGATGAGGGCGTCGCCGGACATGGCGGCGCGGACGGCCTCGACGAGGAGGGCGGGGCCGGAGTCCTTGAGGAGGAAGCCGGCGGCGCCGTTGCGGAGCGCCTGGTGGACGTACTCGTCGAGGTCGAAGGTCGTCACGACGACCACCTTGACCGGGTCGGCGACGCCGGGGCCGGCCAGCAGGCGGAGGGCCTCGAGGCCGTCCATGCGGGGCATGCGGATGTCGAAGAGGGCGACGTCGGGGCGCAGCTTGCGGGCCAGGGCGACCGCCTCGACGCCGTCCGCGGCCTCGCCGACGAGCTCCATGTCGGGCTGGGCGCCGATGATCATGCCGAAGCCGGTGCGGACCATCGCCTGGTCGTCGGCGATGAGCACCCGGATCTTGTCGCCGTCGGTCACCCGAGTCCTTTCGAAGAGCCCAAGGGCAGGGCCGCGTCCACCACCCAGCCGCCGTCGATGCCGGGGCCCGCGGTGATCCGGCCGCCCAGCGTGCGGACCCGCTCCTGCAGGCCCACCAGACCGTAGCCGCCGTCGCCACGCGGCGCGGCACCGGGCGGCGGGCCGTCGTTGGAGATCCGGACCAGGAGCCATCCTTGCGTACGCCGCACCCAGACGTCCGCCACCCGGGCCTGCTGGGCGTGGCGGCGGATGTTGGTCAGGGCCTCCATCGTCACCCGGTACGCCGACGTGGACACCTCGACGGCGAGCCCGGTGAGGTCCCCGTCGGTGTGCAGCCGCGTGTACGGCCCGCCGACCTGGTTGAACTGGTCGACCAGCGCGCCCAGCTCGGTGACGCCGGCCAGCGGGGCGAGCGGGGCGTCGGGGGCGGCCTGCGGGTCGCGGAGCACGCCGACCATCCGGCGCATCGAGGCCATCGTCTCCGCCCCGGCCGCCTCGATGCGCTCGAGGGCCTCGGCCGCCCGCTTCGGGTCCTGCTCGGCGATGTAGCGGGCGCCCTGGGCCTGGACGACGATGCCGGTCACGTGGTGGGCGATGAAGTCGTGCAGGTCGCGGGCGAACTCGGCGCGCTGCTCGGCGCGCACGGCGTCCATCGCCCGCTGCCTGGTGGTGGCGATGAAGCGCAGGTAGACGCCCGCGCCGATGACGGCGGTGGCGACGAGGCCCTGGACCAGGCCGATGACGATCAGCTCGTAGCCGGCGCCGCTGCGCAGCGGGATGAAGCCGAGGGCCATGGCGAGGGCGACGACGGCGCCGGTCGACCACTGGGGCTCGCCGCGCCGGGCCACCACGAAGAGGACGGCGAGCAGGCCGGCCGTCTCCGCCAGCCCGTAGGACCCGCCGGTCGTGCTGGACAGGGCCGTCAGCGCGGTGAGCACCAGGGAGCCGATGCCCAGGCACAGCGCGGCGATCGGCAGCCGCCGGGAGCCCTGCTCGTGCCGGCGCAGGAAGACGACCGCCGTGGCGACCGCGGCCGCGACCTGCAGCAGGCCCAGCGGGCCGGTGATGCCGCCGGAGGTGACGTCGGCCAGGCCCAGCAGGAACATCGCGAACAGGGCCGCGAGCTGCCCGAGGCGGAAGAGCACTTGTCGTTGCGTGACCATCGTGTGCCCAGCGTAAACGCGCGCGGCGCGGCGAGCCCTCGGCCGAAAGTAAGAGCCGGTCCCCGTCCGCGGTCCGATGCGCGGGGTGTCCGGCCTCCGTCAATGTGTGCCCCGCATCCGACGAACGAGGAGATCAAGCATGCATCCGGAGAACGGCCACACCGCCGTCGCCGCCGTGGACCTGGTGAAGGTCTACGGCAGCGGCGACACCGCCGTCCACGCCCTCGACGGCGTGACCGTCGGATTCGCCCGCGCCCGGTTCACCGCGATCATGGGCCCGTCCGGCTCCGGCAAGTCGACGCTGATGCACTGCCTGGCGGGGCTGGACACGGCCACCTCCGGCCGTGCGCTGCTGGGCGGCACGGACCTCACCGCGCTGAGCGACAAGGTGCTGACGAAGGTGCGGCGGGAGCGGATCGGCTTCGTCTTCCAGTCGTTCAACCTGCTGCCGCAGCTGACCGCCGAGCAGAACATCACGCTGCCGCTGGACCTGGCCGGCCGCAAGCCGGCCCCGGGGCTGCTCGCGCAGCTGGCCGGGGTGCTGGGCATCACCGCGCGGCTGGCGCACCGGCCCAGCGAGCTCTCCGGCGGCCAGCAGCAGCGGGTGGCGCTGGCCCGGGCGCTGGTGTCGCAGCCCGAGGTGGTCTTCGCCGACGAGCCGACCGGCAACCTGGACTCCCGCTCCGGCGCGGAGGTGCTGGGCTTCCTGCGCAACTCGGTGCGGGAGTTCGGCCAGACGGTCGTGATGGTCACCCACGACCCGGGCGCCGCCGCGTACGCCGACCGCGTCGTCCTGCTCGCCGACGGCCGCATCGCCGGCGATCTCGACAACCCCGACCGTGCCGTGGTCGCCGACGCGCTGCAGACGCTGGGGGCGCCGCGATGAGCGTCCTGCGCACCCAGCTCGCCGCCGTGGCCCGGCGCCCGTCCCGGCTGCTGCTCACCGGCCTGGCCGTGCTCGTGGCGTCCTTCGTCGTCTACGCGACCGTGCTGGCCCGCGACATCACCCAGAAGACCCTGCTCGACCAGGCCTCGGGTACGCCCGCCGCGGCCGCCCTGGTCGTCGGCACCAACCCGGCCGCCTACGAGAACGTCCGCGTCACCGGCGCCGACTACGCCAAGCTGAAGGCCCTGCCCGGGGTCTCCGGCGCCGAGGCCCGGGTGGCCGCGAGCGGGCAGGTCGGCGCCGACTACCTGTCCGTGGAGGCCGACCCCGGCGCGGGGCCGCTCGCCGTCTCCCACCTGCGCGAGGGCAGGTTCCCGGCGCGGACCGGCGAGATCGCCGTGACCCCCCGGACCGCCGACCGGATGGGCCTGCCCGTCGGCACGACGCTCACCATGACCACGGAGTGGACCGACGACGGCAAGCCCCGCACCACCCGCAAGCTCACGGTCACCGGGATCGTCGACGTCCCGGACGACTACGGCAGCGCCGCCTACGCCCCCCAGCCGGTCGTCTCCGCCCTCGCCGGCACCACCGGCTTCGACCAGGTCGAGCTGGTGCTGACGCCCACTGCCGACCCCGCGGCCGTACGGGCGGAGGCCGAGCGGATCATCGCCGCCTCCCCTGCTCCCGAGGAGGGCTTCAGCCGCGCCCAGGTGTTGACGGGCTCGGACTTCCGGACCGCGCAGGCGCGTGAGCGCATCCGTGACCTCGACAGCATCTTCCTGGCGGTCGGGCTGTTCGTCCTCATCGCCGTGGGCGCCGCCGGGCTCGTGGCCGCCTCGACGTTCCGGATCGTGTTCGCCCAGCGCATGCGGCAGCTCGCCCTGCTGCGGGCGATCGGCGCCGGCCGGGGTGCCGTCCGTGGCGCCCTGGCCGCCGAGGGCGCCCTGACCGGCCTGGTCACGGGCGTCGCCGGGGTGCTCGCCGCCCTCGCGCTCGGTCAGCTGGCGCCGCCGCTGCTGCGCGCCTCCGGCGTCGAGCTGGCTTCCCCCGGCTTCCCCGTGCTGCCCGCCCTGGGCGTCGTGGCGCTGGCCGTCGCCATCACCGTGGTGGCCGTGCTCGCCCCCGCCTTCGCCGCCGCCCGGGTCGCCCCGCTCGAAGCGCTCCGGGCCGCCGGCACCGCGCCGGGACGCCGGACCATCGGCTGGTTCCGCGCCGTCGCCGGCATCCTGCTGGCGCTGCTCGGTGCGGCGCTGGCCGCGTACGTGATCGCCAGCCTGCCGGACCGCGACGCGCTGAACTACAACCCGCGCAACCCGCTGCTCGCGACCGTCGCGTCGGGCGGGCTGATCTTCGGGGCGCTCATGGCGCTCGGGCCGGTGCTGATCCGCCCGGTCCTCGCGGCCGTCGGGCTGCCGCTGCGCCGGCTGGGCCCGGTCGGCCGGCTCGCGGTCGGCGGCGTCGGCGGAGCCCCGCGCCGGGCCGCCGCGGTCGCGACGGTGGTCGCGCTGGGCGTCACGCTGATCGCCGGGGTGGTCGTCACCGGGGCGTCCTTCCGCGAGTACGCCGAGCGCGAGCTCGCCACGACCGCCCCGGCCGACTTCGAGATCGAGGCGACCGGCGACGAGCGGCTCGCCCGGGACGCCGTCGACGCGGCCGCCGCCAGCCCCGACCTCACGCACGTCACGCCGTACCGGCGGCTGCCCGGCGTCAAGGTCGGCGACCTGGAGGCGGACGCGGTCGACCTGGACACCCGGGCGCTGCCCGAGCTGGCGAAGGTCCGCGAGGCGAGCGGGTCCCTGACCGACGTGGGGCCGGGCAAGGTGGCGATCTCCGGATACCTGAGCGACACCAGCGGCTTGCGCGCCGGCGACCCGGCCACGATCACGGCCGGGTCGAAGAAGGTGCAGGTGCAGGTCGCGGCCACGCTGCCCGAGTCCGGGCCGCTGCGGGCGAGCGTGCTCATGGCACCCGCCGACCTCACGAAGCTGGGTGCTCCGGCGGGCTTCTCCGGGCTGCTCGCGGATGCCGCGGCGGACGGCGAGTCCGGGCGTACGGCGGGCCTGCGGGCGCTGAAGACGATCACCCAGGACCGGCCGGGCTTCGGCACCACCGTCCTCGCCGACGAGCGCGACGAGATCAATTCGACGGTCGACAACCTGCTCGCGGTGGTCCTCGGCCTGATCGGGCTCACGGTCGCCATCGCCGTGGTCGGCGTCGGCACCACGACCGCGCTGTCGGTCGTCGAACGGGTGCGCGAGTCCGGGCTGCTGCGCGCGGTCGGCCTGTCCCGCACCGGACTGCGCACGATGATGACCACCGAGGCCGGCCTGTACGGCGTCGTGGGCGCCGTGCTCGGCCTGCTGCTCGGCGTCCCGTACGCGTGGCTGGCGGTCAAGGCCTTCGGCATCGGCGCTCCGCTGGCCCTGCCCGTGTGGCAGCTGGCGGCCGTCCTCGTGACGCTGGCCGGACTGACCGCGCTGGCCGGGGTGCTGCCGGCGCGGCGGGCGGCGAAGGTCAGCCCGGTCTCGGCGCTGGGGGTCGACTGAGCAGCGCGACCAGCTCGTCGAGGTCGTTCCGGTGCTGCCGGAGCTCCTGCGCCGCGGTGGCCAGCTCCGCCCGGCGCGGGAACTCCGGCAGCACGCCGGGCAGGCGCAGCAGGTTCATGGCCGGCCCCACCCAGCCGGTCAGCGCGAACCACCCGTCGGCCAGCTCGATCGCCTGCGCCACGGGCAGCCCCGGCCGCCGCAGCCACGGCCGGCCGCGGGACAACCGCGCGAAGGCCTGGTCGTACGCCCCGGGGCCCTCCGTCGGATCCGGCAGCCGCGCCCACCGCCCGGCCGTCGCCCGCCACGCCTCCGCGAACCCGGCCGCCGCCGGCACCAGCCGCACGAGCGCCCCGGACACGACCCCGGACACCGGACCCGCCGGGGCGCCCCGCTCGACCATCCCGACGGCGAGCACGGCCAGCTGCCCGGTCGCACTCAACGGCACCTGCGTGAAAAACCCGAGGATCCGATCGAGTACGGCCGTCGCCTGCGCGGGATCCGCGTCCTCGACGGCCACCCAGAGCGGGGCGACGCCGAAGCGGAACGCGACGGTGTTCCCCGCGCGGGCCGCGGCGCTGAGCGCCCCGATCTGCTGCTCTCCAAGCACGGCGCGGAATGCTAGAGCACAACGGCCCGCCACGTGGGGACGCCCGCATGCCGGGCGTTGCGCAGACACCGTCCACCATCGATCTCCGGCCACCCGGCCGGCGGGCTGCCACGTGCGGGAAGCCGGGTCCGCCCAGCGCAGTGCCACCGGTGCGGGCGCACGGCCGGGGGAAAGTGCCGGAAAGCGCCCCGGCCGGATCCGCCGGGCCCGACGATCGCGCCATGCAGCTCACACGATGCGCCCTCGTCGCCGCGCTGATCATGCCCGCCCCCGCCCCGGCCCCCGCCGCGGCGGACACGCACGCCGGGACGGCGGCGGCGGGGACCTGGTCGCAGGACGGATACGGCGCCGGGCACACGTTCTACAACCCCGGCGAGTCGGTGATCAACTCGTCCACCGTCCGGCAGCTGCGCACCCGCTGGACCGTCACGCCGCGGGCAGCCGCGGACAGCTGCCCTCTCGCGCCCGTCGCACCGCTGGTCGCCGGCGACCGGATGATCGTGCTGGAGCCGGCCGGGAACCAGGTCGCCGCCTACGACGCCCGCACCGGCCGCCGGCTGTGGAGCTCGTCGATCGGGCAGCTCGAGGCCACGGCACTCGCCGTCTCGGGTGACACCGTCATCGTGTCCGACGTCGCGTGCTCGTCGCAGAGCAGTGACGACAGCAACGTGATCGCCCTCGACTCGGCGACCGGGGTGCTGCGGTGGGACAGCTTGTGGGCGTACACGACCGATCAGTTCGTCGTCTCCGGCGGCACGGTCGTCACGAGCGGGCACTGTGACCTGTGCGCGGGCGACGACGCGCATCAGGTCGCCGGGTGGCGGGTCGCCGACGGGCGGCTGCTGTGGAGCCGCAGCGGGGTCGTGCTCGCCGGGCCGGTGGCGACGCGGGACGGGCTGGTGCTGACGAGCGCCACGGCGCGGGAGCTGACCAGCGTCGCGGAGGCGGCTTCCGGCCGGGTGCGGTGGAGCACCGGGATCCGGTACGAGGCGAGCGCCGCGGATCCCGTACGCCCCCAGGTGTACGTCACGGGCAAGGCCGGGCTGCGCGCGCTCGACCGGGCCCGCGGCCGCACACTGTGGACGGTCCGGGGCGAGACGGGCGAGCTGGCCACCGACGGGCGGCGGGTGTTCGTCGCCTCGGCCGGTCGGGTCAACGCCTACGACACCGCCCGGGGCAGGCTGCTGTGGACGCGCGCGCTGCGGACGCCCAGCCATCCGGTGCGCGCCGGCGGCCTCCTGTACGTGACGAGCGGCCGCGCACTGCTCGTCCTGGCGCCCACCACCGGGGCCACCGTCCGCTCCTTCGGCTCCGCCACCGACCACGTCGTCGTGGCCGGCGGGCGGCTCCTCGTGACCAACGGCCGTACCGTCAAGGCCTTCACGCCCGCGGGATGACCGGCCGCCGGGCGGGGATCCAATAGCGCCGGACCGGGCCGCGCCCCGGGATGTCACGGATGTCCTCGAGGGTCCCGCCGCACCGCTCGATCGTGCGGCGGGACGCGTCGTTGCCCACGTCGCAGGTCACCAGCACCCGATCGAGACCCAGCCCCGCCGCGTACGGGAGGACGGCCGCCACCGCGAGCGCCGCCAGCCCACGCCCGCGGGCCGCCGGGCGTACCCCGTAGCCGATGTGTCCCCCGGCCTCGAGCAGCTCGCCGGTCAGCGTGTGCCGCAGCGCGATGCTCCCGAGCACCTCGTCGCCCGACGCCAGCCACCAGTACGTGCAGTGGACCCACCCGGGCGCGGGCGGGACGGCCGGATCCGACGCCCGCAGCAGCCGGCGCACCCACGCAGCGAAGCCGTCCGCGCTGTCCACGTCGTCCGAGCGGAACAGGCCGGAGCCGGGCTGGTGCACACCCCTCCCCCAGTCGTCGCGCGCGGCGAGCCAGGAGCGGTGGAGCCGGGCCGTGGGCGCGATCAGCCTCATGCGAGGTCGGGATCCACCCGCGCCAGGATGCGGCGGGCCATGTCGCCCAGCTGGGCCAGCTCGTCGGGCGACAGGGCGTCGAGCACGAGCCGCCGGACCGCCTCGACGTGCCCCGGCGCGCTGTCCAGCACCTTCTCCCAGCCGGCGTCGGTGAGCACCGCGTTGGTGTAGCGCCCGTCGTCCGGGCAGGCGCGGCGCTCGACCCAGCCCTTGCCCTCGAGCCGCTTGACCACGTGGGACAGCCGGGAGAGCGAGCCGTTGGCCAGGGCGGCGAGGGCGCTCATCCGGCGGGTGCGGCCGGGCGCCTCGGACAGGTTGGCGAGCACGAGGTACTCGAAGTGACTGAGCCCCGAGTCGCGCTGCATCTGCGCGTCGAGGGCGGCGGGCAGGCGCAGGAGCAGCCCGCCCACCGGCAGCCAGGCCGAGAGTTCGGCGGTGGTCAGCCAGCGGGGCGGGTCGGCGGGTTCGGCGCTCACCGCCCCATCGTACTGTGAGTTTGAAGCTTCAACCCGCCGCCGAGAGGGTCAGGAGCCGTTGGATACCCGACTGGTACGCGGCGGCGGACTGCTCGGCGAGGGTCCTGGCGGGCGGGTAACTGCCGCCGGTCGCCTCCATGCGGGCGACGGCGACGCAGTTGTGCAGGTGGCCGAGGAGCATGCTGACGGCCGTACGGTCGAAGTCCGCCCCCTGCGCCGCCGTCAGCTCGGCGATGTCCGAGGCGCGCAGCGAGTGCACGTCGCCGTGGCCCGCGTGCGATGCCGGATCCGCCGTCATGGGCTGCTCCCAGCCGAGCAGCCACCGTTCCATCGTGCCGGCGTCGGCGGACCACCGATCACGCAGCTCGGCGGCGATCGTGCGCACCGACGGGTCGGTGGCCCGGGTCGCGGCCGGCGTGACGACCTGCCGGCCCTGGCGCGCGTACTCCAGGGCCATCTGCAGGTACATCACGTCGGTCGCGTTGAACGCCGGGGGCGGCGCGGGCTCACTGCACCCGGCCAGGACCAGGAGCAGGACCAGGATCAGGCGCGTTCCCACAGCGCCGGCACGTTCGGCGGTTCCCATCCGGCCAGCGCGGTGTGCGCCTGCCGGCACCGGTACGTGAGCCCGCCGTAGGTGACGGTGTTCCCCGGCACGTACGCGGTGCCCGCCTGCCAGGTGCCCCCGGTCGCCGGCGGCGGCGTGGTGGGCGGAGGCGTGGTCGGAGGCGGCGTGGTGGGCGGCGTGGTCGGCGGGGGCGTGCCGCCGCCTCCGCCGATGTTCAGGTCGACGCAGGCGTAGAAGGCGTTGACGGTGTCGGCGATGTTCCACCGGGCGAGCACGGTCTGCCGGCCGGTGAACCCGCCCATGCTGACGGTGTGCGACTTCGTGGCGCCGGGCTGGGCGCCTCCGTCGTTGAAGGACGCGAGCCGGGTGTTGCCGATGAAGTACTCCCACGTGCTGGTGGCGTGCCGGGCCGTCAGCACCCAGTTGAACGTGACCGTCTGCCCGACCGAGGCGGCCGGCCAGGCACGGCTGGTGTCGTTGAGGACGGCGAACCTGCTGCCGCCGCCGTTGCACTGCATCGAGCCTTTGGGGGCCTCGACGCTCTGCGGTTCGTACACGATGTCACCGCAGTTGGACACCGCCCCGCTGGCGCAGTTGGCCTGGCGGCTGGGCGGCGAGGAGATGTAGCCATGGGCCGACGCGGGCGCCACGGCGACGAAGAGGGATCCGGTGATGGCGGCGGCGCTGAGCAGGGGAAGAGCGATCCGACGTCGCATGTGCCACTCCTGGGGGAGAGGGGGACGGCAGGCCGGGCTGGGGGGAACCCGGCCCGCCCGGGACGGGTCCGCGGAGCCGATGGGGGGATACTCCGCGGGCCGTACGCCCAAAATAAGTTAAACCTTATTAACAGTAAAGAGACGCAACGAAGTTTTTCGATACAAGCCCGCGCCGCCGGTCGGTTGATCGTGCTCGCCGCCGCGCCGGCCCGGCTCGCCGACGACGGAGCCCGCGTCGCCCTCCTGCTCCAGGCGCCGCCGAGCCGGACGTGACGGCCGGGCAGCTGTACGGAATGTGACGTTTGCTGGCCGGGCAGGCGGGCACCCACGGCCCCGAAGGGGAGCGTCAAACAGCCGGCGTCCCGTCACCGTGCCGCAGCCGAGTGCTCGCCGCACGACCCACCCGCGGCATCTCGTGCGCACCGCCGTGCGCGGATGCCTGCTGCCCGGCCCCAGCACACCGAGGACGTCCCCATGACCACACGTGAATCATCCACCGCCGTCGGCGCCGTGCCGCTGACCCAGGCAGGCCTCGCCTCGCTGCCACCGGGCGTCGACGTTCCCGGGTACGACCGCACCGCCCTGCGCCCCGGCGTCGTCCACTTCGGGGTGGGCGGCTTCCACCGCGCCCACCAGGCGGTCTACTTCGACGAGATCGCCCGCCGGGGCCTCGGCGACGGCTGGGGCGTGACCGGGGCCGGCCTGCACCGGCCGCAGATGGGCGAGGTGATGCGCGCGCAGGACTGCCTCTACCTGGTCGTCGAGCGCGGCGCGCACGGCACCTCCGCCCGGGTCGTCGGCGTGATGACCGACTACCTGTTCGCGCCCGAGCAGCGCGACGCCGTGCTCGCCTCGCTCAGCGATCCCGCCACGAAGCTGGTCACCCTCACGATCACCGGCAACGGCTATCTGGTGAACCCGGAGGGCGAGTTCTCCGTCGACGACCCGCTGGTGGCGGCCGAGCTGGAGGACCCCGGACGGCCGGACACGGTGTTCGGCTACCTGGTGGAGGCCCTCGACCGGCGCCGCCGGGCGGGCGTCGCCCCGTTCACCGTGCTGTCCTGCGACAACATTCCCGGCAACGGCGCCGCCGCCCGTACCATGGTCGTGTCCTTCGCGGAGCTGCGCGACCCCGCTCTGGCGCGCTGGATCGAGGCGAGCGTGACCTTCCCGAGCAGCATGGTCGACCGGATCACCCCGGAGACCTCCCCGGAGGAGCGCGACCGGATCGTCCACTCGTTCGGCGTCGGCGACCGCTGGCCGGTCCTCACCGAGCCGTTCCGCCAGTGGGTGATCGAGGACGACTTCTGCAACGACCGGCCGCCGCTCGACGAGGTCGGCGCGCAGTTCGTGACCGACGTCGCCCCGTACGAGCTGACCAAGAAGCGGCTGCTCAACGCCGGCCACTGCGCCCTGGGCTACCTCGGCTACCTGGCCGGGTACCGCACCACCGCGGAGGTGATGGCGGATCCGGCGTACGCGGCGTACATCTCCGCCCTGGCCGACGAGGTGATCCCGCTGCTGCCCCGCGCCGACGGCATCGACCTGGGCGCGTACAAGGAGTCGCTGCTCGAGCGGCTCGCCAACCCGGAGATCGCGGACCAGCTGAGCCGGCTGTGCCGCCGCGGGTCGACGAAGGTGCCGTCGTACCTGCTGCCCTCGATCACCGAGGCGCGGCAGGCGGGCCGCCCGGCGCCGATGCTGACGCTGGCCGTCGCGGGCTGGTTCCGCTACCTGCAGGGCCACGACTACGCCGGCCGGCCGATCGATGTGGAGGGTCCGCGCGCCGAGGAGCTCGTCGAGCTGGCCCTGCAGGAGGGCGCCGACCCGCGGCCGTTGCTGACGGTCCGCGACGTGTTCGGCGAGCTGGCCGACGACGAGTCGTTCGTCCGGGACCTGCACGTCGCCTCCGAGGCGCTGCGGGCCGGCCCGCGCGAGACCATCGAGACCTGGCTGGCCGTACGGGGGATCGCCCGATGAGCACCCTGCCCGACCCCACCGAGCTCCGCGTCCTGCTGCTGGACGCCGACGGCAACCTCTTCCCCTCCGAGGCGCCGGCCTTCGACGCGTCCGCGGAGGTCACCAACGAGTTCCTGGCGTCGCTGGGCATCGCGGAGCGCTACACGCCGGAGCATCTGCTCGCCACCACCACCGGCAAGAACTTCCGGACGACGGCCATCGACCTCGCCGCGGCCCACGGGGTCCCGGTCGGCGCCGAGGGCAGCGGGTCCGCGCTGACCACCGCCGTGCTGGACGACTGGGTCGCCGAGGAGAAGCGGGTGGTCAGCGCCCATCTCGGCCGGGTGCTGCGGCCGGACCCCGCGGTGCTCGGGCCGTTGCGCCGCCTCGCCGGGCACTACCAGCTCGCGGCCGTCAGCTCCAGCGCCCTGTCCCGCCTCGACGAGTGCTTCCGGGCCACCGGGCTCGCCGAGCTGATCCCGCCGGCCCGCCGCTACAGCGCGGAGGACTCGCTTCCGGCGCCGACCAGCAAGCCGGACCCGGCGATCTACCGGTACGCCGCCGAACAGCTGGGCGTCCCGCCCGGCCGGGCCCTGGCCGTCGAGGACTCCCTGCCCGGCGCCCGGTCCGCGGTCGCCGCCGGGATCGCCACGGCCGGCAACGTCACCTTCGTCCCGGCCGGCGAGCGCGACGAACGTCGCCGGCTCCTCACCGAGGCGGGCGTCGCCGTCGTCGTCGAGTCGTGGGAACAGCTGGCGGACCTCGTCCTCGACGCCGGGGTCCGTACCTGACGACAACCCTCCCGGGCTCCGGGGTCCCGACGGCTCACCGGCCGGCGGCGGCCAGGGCCCGGGTGGCCAGGTCGCGGCCCAGGCTCACCATCTCCGCGGCGCGGTGGAAGTCCAGCACCCGGCAGGCGTCGACCGGCACCGCGATGCGGATGTCGGGCGGCAGCCCCGCCATCCGGTAGCGGGCGATCATGTCCTGCATGGCGTCCAGCGAGAAGGTGACCACGTCGGCGATCCGCAGGTCGCCCGGGAGGGCCACGTCGACGGCCCGCTCCCCCGGGACGATGTCGCCGCCCGGGCCGGAGCGGCCGAAGACCTGACGCAGGCGCTCGCGCCAGTCGCCGGACCGCTGCGGCGCCGCGGTGGCGCGTACGGGCCCGGCGGTCTCCTGCACCGGGCGCGGCGCCTGCAGCGAGACGGCGACCGTGAGGTCCGCGGCGGCCGCGGCCGTGGGCTCGATCGGCACCGGGTTGAGCAGGCCGCCGTCGGCGAGCAGGCGGCCGCCGACGACCACCGGCGTGATCAGCCCGGGGATGGCGATCGAGGCCCGGATGGCCGAGCTCAGCAAGCCGCGCTGGAACCACACCTCCCGGCGGGCCACCAGGTCGGTGGCGACCGCGGTGTACGGGATCGGCAGGTGCTCGATCTCGGTGCCGGTGAGGAAGTCGTTCAGGTGGTTGATCAGGCGGTCGGCGGCCATCGCCCCGGGCGACGCCCACTTCGGGTCGATCAGGCGCAGCACGTCGCGCTGCTTGAGGGTGACGGCCCAGTCGGTGAACTCCTTCAGCCGCCCGGCGGCCAGGACGCCGCCGACCAGCGCGCCCATGGAGGAGCCGGCGACGGCGGCGATCTCGAAGCCGCGCTCCTCGAGGACCTGGACGACACCGATGTGGGCGAAGCCGCGGGCGCCGCCGGACCCCAGGGCCAGCGCGACGCGCCGTGGCTCGGACATCAGCCGATGCTAGCCCGCCTCGGGCCCGAGCTGGGCACGCAACTTGATCAGAGCCCCGGCGAGCAGCCGCGAGACGTGCATCTGGGATATGCCGAGCTGCCCGGCGATCCGCGACTGCGTCTGGTTGCCGTAGAAGCTGCTGGTCACGATCATGCGTTCCCGCTCGGTGAGGCTCGCCAGGGCCGGCGTCAGGCTGAGCCGCAGCTCGGTACGGGCGTAGTCGTCGTCCTCCGCGCCGAGGCTGTCCCCCAGCTCGAGCTCGCCGTCCGGACCGACCGGCGTGGACAGCGAGGTGCTGCTGTACGCCCGTCCGCCCTCCAGCCCCTCCAGGACCGCCTCCTCGTCGACCCCGAGATGGGCGGCGACGTCCGCGACGGTCGGCGGGCGGCCCAGGGTGTGCGCGAGCTCGTCCCGGGCGCCGGTGATCCTGATCCGCATCTCCTGCAGCCGCCGCGGCACCCGCACGGACCAGGCCCGGTCCCGGAAGTGCCGCTTGAGCTCGCCGATGACGGTGGGGATCGCGTAGCCGGTGAAGTCGGCGCCCTGCGCGGGGTCGAACCGGTCGACCGCGTTGATCAGGCCGATGGTGGCGGCCTGGACGAGGTCGTCCAGGGCCTCGCCCCGGCCGGCGTAGCGGCGGGCGAGGCGCCGGGCCATGGGCAGCCACGCCGCGATCGCCTCCTCCCGCAGCCGGGCCCTCGACGGGTGGCCGGGCGGGAGCGCGGCCAGCTCGGCGACGAGCCCGGGCCGCGGGTCGCCCGGGAAGAAGCGGGGGCCCCGATCGGCGGGCCTCGTGGGTGCAGCAGGCATGACGGTCCTCTCCGGTGAGCACGTCAGACGCACTCGCTGCCCGGCGGCGAGCCGAACCGCGGGGAGAGGACCTCGCAGGTCAGACGGCGGAACCCGGACACACGGGCACGCGTGATCGCGTGACGGTGCTGTCGGCGCCTTCTTGACCGATTCCGCCAACCTAGTCCGGAAACCGAATCTTGCCCAGGGGAGATCTCCTACGAGGTGGTGGCGAGGTCCTCCAGCGTCGCCCGGGCGCCCTTGCTGTGCAGCGAGGCCAGCACGGTCTTGTACGTGTCCACGAAGCGCTCGTTGTCACTCAGGTCGCCGAAGAGCTCGCGGTTGCGGACGAAGGCGAGCGGGTCCTCGCGCTGCGACTGCGCGAGCGGCACGAGGGTGTCGCGGAGCCGGTCGACGACCTCAATGGGGTGCCCCTGCTCGTCGGTGCCCTCGGCGTAGCGCGCCCAGGAGGCGACGACCGCGGTGGCGCGCACGATCTCGCCGCCCGTCTCGAGGTTGTGCCGGATGACCGGAAGCAACCACTTAGGGATGCGGTCCGAGCTCTCCGCGCACAGGCGGGCCACGGTGTCGCGTACCTGGGCGTTGGAGAAGCGCTCGATCAGCTGGTGCTTGTAGGCGGTCAGGTCCACCCCGGGCACGGGCGCGAGCGTCGGGGTGGCTTCGCGATCCATGTACGTCAGGAGGAAGTCCGCGAACAACCGATCCTGCGCCGCGTCGTGGACCAGCCGGTAGCCGGACAGGTAGGCGAAATAGCACAGCGCCTGGTGGCTCGCGTTGAGCAGGCGCAGCTTCATCAGCTCGTAGGGCTCGACCTCGGGCACCACCTGCACGCCGGCGTCCTCGAACGGCGGCCGCCCGAGCGGGAACGCGTCCTCGAGGGCCCACTGCGTGAACGGCTCGCAGACCACGGGCCAGGCGTCGTCGATGCCGAAGCGCTCCTTGACGTGGGCGCGGTCCTCGTCGGTGGTGACGGGGGTGATCCGGTCGACCATGCTGTTCGGGAAGGCGACATGCTCCTCGACCCACTTGCCCAGGTCCGGATCCCGGAGCGTGGCGAAGGCGACGAACCCGCGGCGGGCGACGTGTCCGTTGCCCTGGATGTTGTCGCAACTCATGATCGTGAACGGGGCCAGACCCCGCTCACGGCGGCGGGCGAGGGCCTCGGTGATGAGCCCGAAGTGCGTCTTCGGGGCGTTCCCGGCGGTCAGGTCGTCCACGATGCCAGGGTTGTCCGCCACGAACGCGCCCGTGACCGCGTTGAAGTTGTAGCCGCCCTCGGTGACGGTCAGGGACACGATCCGGGTGTCGGAGGACGCCAGCTTCTCGACGACGGCCTCGGGGTCGTCCGGCGCGTAGAGGTACTCCTTGATCGAGCCGACGACCCGGGGCGTCCACGTGCCGTCGGGCGCCTTGACGACCAGCGTGTAGAGCCCGTCCTGGGAGGTCAGCGCGTCCCGCATGCGCTCGTCGGCCGGCATCACGCCCACCCCGCAGATCGCCCAGTCCAGCGCCTTGCCCTCGCTCATCAGGCGGTCGAGGTACATGGCCTCGTGCGCCCGGTGGAACCCGCCGACGCCGAAGTGCACGATGCCCGTCCGCAGCCGGCTCCGGTCGTACGCCGGGACGGGCACGTCTCCGGCGAGGGCTTGCACGGTGCGGTCGTTCAGCGGTGACATCGGTGTGACCTCCTGGTTGCGGAGCTGTGACCGCCCCAGCATCGCACCTGGAAGCCCCCGTCGTTCCAAGATCTTTTCCAGCCTCCGCCAAGCCGGGCACGGCCTCCGCCGAAACGGTCACGGCCCGGCGATGCACCACCGCCGGGCCGCAAGATCATCGCAGGTCAGACCGGGACCGCCGGGGTCGTGGCGGGCGTCGACCCGGTCATGTGCCGCAGATAGGCGGGCAACGTGAGGAACTCGGGGCAGACCCGCTCGGTGAGCAGCACGGACAGCAGCGTGCGGGCCTGGCCGAAGCAGCGGGCGGACTCCTCGTCGAGCGCCCCGGTCTCCGCGAGCACGTCGAGCTCCTCGCGCAGCATCCGCTGGACGAGGCCGGCGGTCACCGGCACGCCGTAGTCGGTCGGCGTCCCGCGGCGGATCCACTGCCACAGCTGGGTGCGGCAGATCTCCGCGGTCGCCGCGTCCTCCATCAGCCCGCCGAGGGCCACCGCGCCGCGGCCGCCGAGCCACGCCGCGACGTAGCGCAGGGCCACGCTGGCGCTGGTCCGCAGGGCGACCTCGGTGACCTGCACCGGCCCGGACCGCACGTCGAGCAGGTCGCCCGCGGTGACCCGGACGTCCTCGCGCTGCCGGACGATCTGGTGCGGCTCGAAGCCGAGCCACTGGTCGAAGACCTCGCGGCAGGTCCCGACCAGGGCCGGGTGCGCGACCCAGCTGCCGTCGAAGCCGTCGCCGACCTCGCGCCGCTTGTCCTGGCGGACCTGGTTGAGGGCCTGCCGGGCGGCACCCGGCTCGCGGCTGGGGATCACGGCGGCCATGCCGCCGATGGCGTGCGCGCCGCGGCGGTGGGCGGTCCGCACGAGCAGTTCCGTGTACGCCCGCATGAACGGCGCGGTCATCGTCAGCTGCGACCGCTCGGGCAGCACCACGTCCGGCCTGTTCTTGATCATGCTGAACAGGTAGTCCCAGCGGCCGGCGTTGAGCCCCGCCGAGTGCTCCCGCAGCTCCCAGAGGATCTCCTCCATCTCGAACGCCGCGGGCAGCGTCTCGACCAGGACGGTCGCCCGGATCGTGCCGCGCGGGATCCCGAGCAGGCGCTGGGCGCTGACGAACACGTCGTTCCAGAGCCGGGCCTCGAGGTGGCTCTCCCCAAGCCGGCGATCACGTCGCTGAGCCCCGCGAT
>NZ_JAUQWH010000011.1 GCF_030757795.1 Actinoplanes oryzae | reverse complement strand
GCCACCCCGGTCAAGGTCCCCGCCAGTACGTCGAAGGTCGTCATGCCCCGTACGGCGTAACACCGCACCGTACAAGTCGTACGTGCGCGCCCTCACACCCGCCAGCGCACCGGGCCGGGCTGGTAGCGCAGCATCGCGCCGGTGCGGACCGAGGCCCGCAGGTGCGCCCCGGCCAGGGGCGCGACCGTCTCGATGCGCTCGATCGCCGTCCGTACCGCCCGGGTCACGCCGACCCGGGCCCGCTCGGCCTCCGCGCTGGGCCGGCGCCCCCGCCCGCCGAGCCCCGTGGCCCGCCGCAACTCGTCCAGCAACGCCGCCCGCTCGGCCGCCAGCCGCGTGGCCCCGTCCGCGTCCCCGGCCCGGTCCGCCGCCGCCAGCCCCTCGTCGAGCACCGCCAGCCGCCGCCGGAACGCCGCCCGCCCCGCGTCGTCGAGCACCGGGTCGGGCGCCCGGCTCCGCAGTCCGGCGCCGCCGGCGGCCAGGTCCAGCGCGGCGATCTCGTGCCCCGGGGCGGCCAGCAGCGCGCGCAGGTGGTGCAGCCCCACGCTGTCCCGGATCCGCCCGGACTCGCCGCCCGCCTCCAGCCGCCAATCGGCGCCCTCCCGGGACAGCACCCAGTGCGAGCCGCCGAGCCCCAGCCGCCGCCGGATGTCCCGAGCCCTCGCCGGATCGCCGCCGCGGCCCCGGGCCTCCAGTGCCGACGCCAGCCACGGCAACGCGCCGAGCCGCTCCGCGAGGGCGACGGCCCGGTCGAAGTGCTCCTCCGCCGCGGCGCCGTCCCCGGCACGCGCGGCGAGACGGCCGAGGTACTCGTCGACCGGGCCGGTGATCATGTTGGCGCCGCCCCACACGACGAGCCTTCCGGCGTACGGCTGCAGGGTCGCCCGCAGCGTGCGCACCGCGGTGCCGGAGCCGCCGAGCGACGCCACCAGGGCCAGATCGGCGACCGCGCCGAGCCAGCGGGGCCCGCCGCCGGCCAGCACCGCGGGCAGCAGCCGGTCGAGCTCCAGCAGGGCCTCGTCGACGCGTCCGGACACGGCCAGCACGCGGGCCGCCGTCGCCTCGTAGAAATGGCCCGGCAGCCGCCGCGCCAACGCCTGCAACGGCTCGATGTGCGACTCGGCCGTCCCGCGCAGCAGGGCGAGCTGCCCGGTCAGCGAGGCGGTCAGCCGGTCGGTGTCGGCCAGCCCGGCGCGGTGGCCGCGCTCGGCGACCTCCGCGGTCAGCGACTCCGCCGCCGCGAACCGGCCGCGCACGGTCGCCAGCACCGCCTGGCGCGACAGCACGACCACGGCGGCGGCCGGGTCGCCGTCCAGCTCGCCCGCCCGGGCGTACGCGGTCAGGGCCGCCTCGGCCGCGTCCAGCTCGCCCTGCTCGGCCAGCGCGATGAACCGCCAGAACAGCCCCTGCCGCTCGACGGCGGCGTGCCCCGCCTCCCGGGCGCGGACGACGATCTCGGACGCGACCTCGAGCCGCTCCGCCGCCGCGGCCGGATCCCACAGCGCGTGCAGGCGGCAGTCCAGCACCTCCGCCGTGACGCCCGGATCGCCCACCGTACGCGCGAGGGCCACCGCCTCCTCGACCAGCTCGCGCCGCCGGGCCGCCGCGGACGGGTCGCCGAGCAGCTCGCGGGCCAGCCGGGCCAGCACCCGGGCCCGGGTCGCCGGGGGCATCGGGCGGGCGGCGGCCGACTCCAGCAACCGGATCAGCGCCATGTCCAGCACCAGGAACCCGGCCCGCGACGGCGTGCCGAGCGCGAGCTCGACCACGGGATCGCCGGCGTCGCGGGGCAGCGTCGCCGCCAGCGCGAGGGCCGGCTCACGCCAGCCCGCGGTGGCCAGCCACACCGCATGGACCGCGTCGCGCGACAGGTCCGGGAGCAGCCCGGCCAGCTCCGGTTCGGTCAGCGGACCCATGGAACCATCGTGGCACGGGTGCTGGACCGTGGATCACCGGGCAGCTTCCTGCGGCGCCACCACGGCCTCGGTCCGGTGAACCGGGGAACAAAGGGGCCGCCCGGCCGCGCTGCACCTGGGGTGATCGACTCCGCGCCCCGCCTCTCCCTGCTCGACCGGTCCCGCACCCGCGCCGGCGAAGCGGAGTCCGCGGCCCTGCGCGGCACGGTGGACCGCGCGGTGCGGGCCGAACGCCTCGGCTACGACCGGATCTGGGTGGCCGAGCATCACGGCGTGCCGGGTATCGCGGGCGCGGCCCCGGCGGTGCTGCTGGCCGCCGTCGCCGGGGCCACGAGCAGCATCCGGGTCGGCTCGGCCGGCGTGATGCTGCCGCACCACCAGCCGATCGTGGTCGCCGAGCAGTTCGCCACGGTGTCGGCCTTCGCCCCGGGCCGGGTGGACCTGGGGCTGGGCCGCTCACCCGGCTTCACCCCGCCGGTGCGCCGCGCCCTGCGCCAGACCGACCGCGCCGTGGCCGCCGGCCGCGCCGACGCCGCCGGCCGCGCCGACGCCGCCGGCCGCGCCGACGCCGCCGGCCGCGCCGACGCCGCCGATCGCGACTTCGCCGCTGACCTCATCGAGGTGCGCGCCTTCCTGGAGGGGACGGCGGAGGTCGGTCTGCACCCGCGCCCCGACGGCCCGCTCCCGATGTACGTGCTGGCCACCGGCAGCGGCCTGGCGATCGCGGCCGAGCTCGGGCTGCCGGTGATCGCCGGCGGTCCGCTGCTGCGGGCCGGCGGCGAGGCGGCTCTGGCGGCCTATCGCCGGGACTTCCGGCCCTCCGCGCAGCAGCCGGAGCCCCGGGTGGCCGTCAGCCTCGACGTCCTGATCGCCGACACCGCCGAGGAAGCCGCCGACCTGCTGCTGCCCGAGGCGTGGGCGATGGCCCAGGCGCGGACGACCGGCGTCTTCCCGCCCCTGGAGCCGGTGAGCACGGTCAAGGCCGCCCCGCGCACCCCACGCCAGCAGCAGTATCTGGAGCAGACGGCCGCCGCGGCGATCACCGGCACCGCGGCGCAGGTCGAGCGGCGGGTCGCCGGGCTGCTCGACCGGACGGGGGCCGTCGAGCTCGTCGCCGCCGGCAGCACCTTCGACCGGGCCGCCCTGGCCGCCTCGGACGCGGCCCTGGCGCGCCTGTTCCGCCACGAGGAGGCGCGGAGTCAGGCGATCCCGTAGAAGGCCGTGGTCGCGTACGGCCCGTCGTCCAGCTCGAAGCCGACCTCGTTGCGCACGGCCACCACGCCGGGCACCTGCCGGACCTGACGCTCGAGCGACTCGACCGCCGACCAGCGGACGACCTGGCCGCGCAGGGTCACGAGGCCGTCGGCGACCTCGGCGCGCACGGTGTCCGCGTACGGCTGCAGGGCACCCGTACGCAGGTCGGCCAGGATGTCGTCGTCGGCCCGCAGGTGCACCTTGAGCAGGTCGCCGCGGGTGACGATGCCGATCAGCCGCCCCTCGTCGTCGACCACCGGCAGCCGCTTGACGTGCTCGGCGTCCAGCAGGCGGGCGGCGGCGGCCACGGTGCTGCCCGTGCGGATCACCACCGCCGGCGCGGTCATCAACTCGGCCGCCGTGGTGGCAGCCGCCTTGGCCCGCTCGCCCCGGCGCCGGCGGCCCTCGAACAGGCGCGGCTCCTCGGCGCCGGCGTACTCGATCTTGCGCAGCAGATCCGTCTCGGACACGATGCCCGCGACCCGCTGCCCGTCGTCCACCACCGGCACCGCGCTGAACCGGCGGCCCACCAGCAGATCGACCAGCTCCCGGTACGTCGCGGCGCCGGGCACCGCGACGACCGCCTTCGTCATGACGTCGTCCACCGACCAGGTCCTCATGACAGCACCTCCCTGAGGTCACCATTGACGCTACGAGTTCCGGCGGGACCTGGGCAGAGCCGAGGGGAACCGGCTGCCGGGACCTTCGGCCCTGGCAAAGCGGCCCGTCGCGGCGCAAGGTCACGGTGCCGGAATCCGCATCTGGCACGAAGATCCATTGGGGACAGACCGCCGCAAACGGACGTCGGCTAGAACAGCGGAATGGGCACGCACCCCGCGATCCGGCTCACCGGGTTGCGCAAGTCGTTCGGCCCGGTCGAGGCGGTGGCCGGGGTCGATCTCGACGTCGCGGACGGCGAGTTCTTCGCGATGCTCGGCCCGTCCGGCTCGGGCAAGACCACCGTGCTGCGGCTGATCGCCGGCTTCGAGCTGCCCGCCGCCGGCACGGTCGAGCTGGGCGGCCGCGACGTCACCCGGCTGGCGCCGCATCAGCGGGACGTCAACACGGTCTTCCAGGACTACGCGCTCTTCCCGCATCTCACCGTCCTCGAGAACATCGAGTACGGCCTCAAGGTGCGCAAGGTCGGCAGGCACGAGCGCCGCCGGCGCGCCGAGGAGGCCCTCGCCCAGGTGCGGCTCGCCGGGTTCGGCGCGCGCCGGCCGGCGGCCATGTCGGGCGGGCAGCGGCAACGCGTGGCGCTCGCCCGGGCGCTGGTCAACCGGCCCCGCGTGCTGCTGCTCGACGAGCCGCTCGGCGCCCTCGACCGGCGGTTGCGCGAGCAGATGCAGGGCGAGCTGAAGGCGCTGCAGCGGGAGGTCGGCATCACCTTCGTCTTCGTGACGCACGACCAGGACGAGGCGCTGACCATGAGCGACCGGGTGGCCGTCTTCGACGCGGGGCGCATCGTGCAGTGCGGCACACCCCGGCAGGTGTACGAGCACCCGGCCACCGCCTTCGTCGCCGGTTTCGTCGGATCGTCCAACGTCGTGAGCGGCCCGGCGGCGCGCGCCTTGTTCGGCCGTCCCGGCGCCTTCTCCGTACGCCCGGAGAAGCTGATCCTGCACGAAGCCGGCGCCCCCGGCACGGTGGCCGAGGTCGTCTATGCCGGGGCGGCGACCCGCTACGTGGTGGACCTGGACGCCGGGGCGCGGGTCGTCGTCCTGAAGCAGAACAGCGGCGCGGGCGCTGACGTGGGCGAAGGAGCGCGTACCCACGTCGCCTGGCACGACGAGCACGTGGTCGAGATCCCCTCCGGAGAGGACGTGGACGATGCACTTGCGACGGATGACAGCGTTGGCGGCGGCGAGCGTTCTGGCACTGGCCGCCTGCGGTGACAGCGAGGACAGTGCGACGGCCGAGGGGCCGCCGGAGATCGCGGCGCTGAGCACGCTCGGCGCGGGCGAGGGGCAGGTCAATATCGTCTCGTGGGCCGGGTACGTCGAGGACGGCTCGACGGACAGGACGGTCGACTGGGTCAGCGGCTTCGAGGGGGAGACCGGCTGCCAGGTGACCAACAAGGTGGCGGCCACCTCCGACGAGATGGTCACGCTGATGAAGACCGGCGAGTACGACGTGGTGTCCGCCTCCGGCGACGCGTCGCTGCGGCTGATCTACGGCGGGGACGTGGCGCCGGTCAACACGGACCTGGTGCCTCACTACAAGGACGTGTTCGACGCCCTGAAGTCGAAGCCGTGGAACTCCGTCGGCGGCAAGCCCTACGGCATCCCGCACGGCCGCGGAGCCAACGTCCTCATGTACCGCACGGACGTCGTCAAGCCCGCGCCCACGTCCTGGGGCGCCGTCTTCGATCCGGCCTCGCCCTATCGGGGCAAGATCACCGCGTACGACTCGCCGATCTCCATCGCCGACGCGGCGCTCTATCTGATGAAGACCCAGCCCGACCTGAACATCAAGAACCCGTACGCGCTGGACGACAAGCAGTTCCAGGCGGCCGTCGACCTGCTGAAGCAGCAGAACGAGACGATCGGCGAGTACTGGTCGGACTACACCAAGGAGGTGCAGGCCTTCAAGGCGGGCAACTCCGTGCTCGGCACCTCGTGGCAGGTCATCGTCAACCTCGCCCAGGCCGACAAGGCGCCTGTCGCGGCGGTGCTGCCCACCGAGGGCGCGACGGGCTGGTCCGACACGTGGATGGTGGCGGCGAAGGCCAAGCACCCCCACTGCGCGTACCAGTGGATGAACCACATCGTCTCGCCGGAGGCCAACGCGGCGGTCGCCGAGTGGTTCGGCGAGGCCCCGGCCAACAAGCTCGCCTGCGCGAAGACCACCGACAAGAACCACTGCGCCACGTTCCACGCCGAGGACGAGGCCTACTTCGACCAGGTCTGGTTCTGGACCACCCCGCTCGCCCAGTGCGTCGACGGCCGCACCGACGTGCAGTGCAAGGACTACGCCGCCTGGACCCAAGCCTGGACGACGATCAAGGGATGAGCCCGCGGGTACGGCTGGCGGCCCTGCTCGCCGCGCCGCTGGTGTGGTTGGTGGTGGCTTATCTCGGGGCGCTGGCCACGTTGTTCGTGTCGGCGTTCTGGACGGTGAACGGGTTCACGGGGGCGACGGTCAAGCGGTTCTCGTTGGGCAACTTCGAGACGATTCTGCGCGAGGACGTCTATCGCACCGTCACCTTGCGGTCGGTCGGGGTGGCGGCCGCGGTCACGGTGCTGTGTGCGGGTCTTGCGCTGCCGATGGCGTACTTCATGGCGAAGGTGGCCTCGGCGCGGTCGCGGCCGTGGCTGGTGATCGCGGTGCTCACCCCGCTGTGGGCGTCCTATCTGGTCAAGGCGTACGCGTGGCGGGTGTTGCTGGCCAACGGCGGACCGCTCGACACGCTGCTCGGCGGGCCCGGCCGCGGACCGGGTTACGGGCTGCCGGCGGTGGTGCTCGTGCTGGCGTACCTGTGGCTGCCCTACATGATCCTGCCGATCTATGCCGGGCTGGAGCGGCTGCCGGACTCGGTGCTCGAGGCGTCGGCCGATCTCGGGGCGCGGGGGTGGCGCACGTTCCGGGCGATCACCGTGCCGCTGATCGTGCCGTCGATCGTGGCCGGGTCGATCTTCACCTTCTCGTTGTCGCTGGGTGACTACATCACCGTGCAGATCGTCGGGGGCAAGACGCAGCTGATCGGCAATCTGGTCTACGCCAACGTGGGCGCCGCGAACAACCTGCCGTTCGCGGCCGCGCTGGCCACGATCCCGGTGCTGATCATGGTGATCTACCTCGTGGCGGTGCGCCGCTCCGGCGCGCTGGAGGAGCTGTGAGGCTGACGTTGCGGGTGGTCATGGCCCTCGGGCTGGCCTTCATCTATGTGCCGCTGCTGCTGGTGCTGGTCAACTCGGTCAACGGGGACCGCACGTTCGCCTGGCCGCCGCGCGATCTCACGACCCGCTGGTGGGCGGCCGCCTGGGCCAACGACGGCGCCAGGCAGGCGTTGCTCACGTCGGTGCAGGCGGCGCTCGGTGCCACGGCGATCGCGCTGGTGCTGGGCAGTCTCGTCGCGTTCGCCGTGCACCGGTTCGCGTTCTTCGGCCGGGACACCCTGTCGCTGCTGATCGTGCTGCCGATCGCGCTGCCCGGCATCGTGACCGGCATCGCCCTGGACAGCGCGTGGCGCTCGGTCATGGGGGAGCTGGGCATCGGCAAGGGCTTGTTCTCGGTCGTGGTCGGGCACGCGACCTTCTGCGTGGTGACGATCTACAACAACGTGCTGGCCCGGCTGCGCCGCACCGGCACCAGCCTGGAGGAGGCCTCGGCCGATCTGGGAGCCAGGCCAGTTCAGACCTTCCGGTACGTGACCTTCCCGCTGCTGCGCTCGGCCCTGCTCGCGGGCGGCCTGCTGTCCTTCGCCCTGTCCTTCGACGAGATCATCGTGACGACGTTCACCGCCGGGCCGGGCGTGACGACGCTGCCGATCTGGATCTTCACCAACCTGTTCCGCCCCAACCAGGCGCCCGTGGTGAACGTCGTCGCCGCGGTGCTGATCGTGCTCTCCGTGGTGCCCGTCTGGCTGGCCCAGCGGCTCGCCGGTCCGGCCGCCGGCGCCGGTCGTACCGGCCACTGAGAGTGAACGTCGGAGGGCCGGGGCGTTGCGTGCGCGGATATGCTTGACATTGCGTCACGGACTCTGATGATGGTCAAGACATGGAGCACGATATGGCCAGCTCTGCGGAGCGCGGCCCCTCGGCCGGTGCCGATGCCGAGGCGAAGGCGCCGTCCTTCTTCGAGCGTGCCGACCATCACGACGCCGTCGTCCAGGGCCTGCTGTCCGGTGTGCTGCCCCTGAAGTTCGCCTATGCGGGCAGCGCCGCCTACACCCACGACCGGCTCGCCCGCGGCGAGGGCTACCAGTCGGTGACGGGCCTCGGCACGCTCGCCCGCCGGGCGCTGAGCGAGCTGCGGGAGCCCGGCGCGGGTCCGGTGCGCCTCGCGGAGATCGGGCCCGGCAACGGCCGGCACACCGCGGAGGTGTTCCGCCAGCTGCGGCAGGACAAGTTCCCGCCCGTCTCCTACCTCGCCCTGGACTTCAGCGAGACGCTGCTCGAGGTGGCCGCCCAGCGGCTGCACGGCGATCCGCTGCTCGCCACCGGCCTGCACCACAGCTTCTGGGACGTCGAGTCCGGCCCGACCGCGGCGATCGAGGAGTGGCGCGCGGGCGACGCGGCCTCGCTCTCGGTGCTCTTCGTGGGCAACACGCTGGGCAACCTGGAGGATCCGGTGGCGGCGCTGGCGCACGTGCGGCACAGCGTGCGGGCCGGCGACCGGCTGATCCTCGGCGTCACCCTGCGCGACCCGGCGGACGATGTCGAGGCGCTGCGGGCGCCCTATCTGACCGAGGTCTTCGAGGACGCCGCCCTGGAGCCGCTGCTGGCCCTGGGCATCGACCGCCGCCTGCTCGACCTGTCGATCGTGTACGACGCGTCCGCCGATCAGGTGGTCGGCGAGGTGCGGCTGCTCGGCGCGGTGCCGGCCGGTGAGGCCGAGGTGCCCGCGGGGCACACCGTGCGCTGCTTCCGCTCGCGGCGGTTCGATCTCGACGAGGTGCACGCCATCGTCAGCGCGGCGGGGTGGAAGCGGGAGGCCGACCACCTCGAGCCGGGGACCCGGCACGCCGTCGTCACCGCGTCGAGCCCCGGGTGAGCGTGACCCCGGACGCGGCCGGGGAGCTGCTCACCGCGGCGCGCGAGGCGCTCGGCGCGTACTTTCTCGGGGTCACCGGCACCGACGAGCAGGTGGTCCGGCTGCCCGAGGGCGCCGCCGCCGACCTGGCCCGGGTGCTGGCCGGCCGGGCCGGCACCGTCCGCCAGATCGTGCCCTGCTCGGGGTGGCAGGACGCCGACCTGTTCGTGCTGATGCCCTGGCGGGAGCGGGCGGCGCGGGGCGCCCGGGTGCACCGGCTCTACCTGGTGCCCTACGGCAATCCCGACCTGGCGCCCGTGCTGCGCGAGCGCGACCTCGACCGGGACAGCCGCATCGACGCGCACCTGCTGCACCTCGAGGTGATCCCGCGCGCGCCGGTGCCCATGACGCACACCTGGCTGATCGACGAGGACGTCGTGGTCTTCGAGGAGCACGGCGACACCGGCCCGGCCGGGTGGGTGGTGAGCCGGCGGCCCGAGGACGTCCGCGTGGCGGTCGAGCGCTGGCAGCAGCTGTGGTCCAACCGGCACGCGCTGGCGCACCGGCCGCCGCACCTGGCGGAGCCGCTGCTGGAGTCGGCCGACATGCTGCACTCGCTCGCGCAGGTCGCCTGCACCGGGCACTACGTCGACCCGGTGAGCTGCGCCTGGTACCACGGCATCTGGCAGTACCTGCGCCTGTTCGACATGGTGAGCAGCCCCAACTGGCACATCGGCTTCTACTCGGGCGTGCTGCGCGAGCAGCTGCGGGGCCGGGTGCAGCCGCGCGTGCTGATCACCGGCGCCGCCGACTACGGGATGCTGGCCTGCGTGCTCAACGCGGCCGGGCCGGGGGTCGCGCCCGACGTGCACGTGCTCGACGTCTGCCTCACCCCGCTGCTGGCCAACCGGTGGTACGCCCGCCGGCGCGGCGCGGAGATCACCACGCACAACGTCGACTTCGTCCGGGCGGGCGAGCAGTTCGTGGCGGAGCAGGAGCCCTTCGACCTGATCGTCTCGGACGCGTTCCTGACCCGGTTCCCCTCCGACGACGCGGCGACCGTGGTCGAGAACTGGCGCCGGCTGCTGCGGCCGGGCGGGCAGGTCGTCACGACCGTGCGGATCTACGAGGAGGCGGGCGCGGCGGCCGGGGCGACGCTGGTCACCGAGTACGGCATGCGGCTCTACGAACGGGCGAAGAACTCGTTCTGGCTACTGAAGATCGACTTCACCGAGCTGCTCAGCGCGGCCCACCACTACGCCAAGCGGATGCGCAGCTCGGACCAGCTGGGCGGGGCCGACCAGGTGCTGGACTTCCTGCGCCGGCACGGCTTCGAGGTCGTCCGGTCGGAAACCGCGACGGTGGCCGGTGAGCTCGCCGGATGCGACTATCTCCGCATCGTCTGTCGCGTGGCCGCCGAGCGGAGTGCGTGATGTGGGAGAGGGCGGCCCGGGCCGGGCCCGGCGCGACCGGGTCGCCGGCATGGCTGCGCGCCGCCGGCGAGGACATCCGCGCCGCGCAGGCCGAGGCCCTCGGCGGCATCGAGCCCCTGCTGGCGCTCCGGTGCGGCCTGGCCACAGGGATGAGCGCTCTGGAGGTGCGGGTCGCCGCACGCGGCCGCCCGCCCGTGCTGCTCGTGCTGCCGGCCGCCGACCTGCGGGCCGCGGTGTTCCGGGGGACCGATCCGCTGGCCGTGGTGGCGCACGCGTTCGTGGCCCGCGACCGGCCGCTGCCCCCGGCGGACCAGCTGGGCCTGGCCCCGCACGCCCCGCCCCGGATCCCCGCCGCCCCCGACGCCGCCGGCGCCGACCTGGCCGCCCGCATCACCGCCGCCCTGGCCGCGAAGCTCGACGTCGTGGTGGTCGGGGACGAGGGCTCGGGCAAGGCCGTCAGCGCCGCCCGGGCGGCCCGGCTCTTCTCGGCCGAGGGCGGCGCCGCCGTCTGGATCGACCTGCGCGCCGGCGCGAAGAGCCCGCCCACCGTGGTGTGGGAGCTGCTGCGGCTGCCCCGGCACGACCGGGTCCTGGTCGTGGTGAGCCGGCGGGCGCTGGTGGCGGGCTTCCAGGACACCCGCACGATCATCAGCCGGCTGCGGCACGCCTTCGACCTCGACCTGCGGCTGCTCACCACGGACACCCCGAGCGCGGTGGCGGCCATGCCGGCCCTCTACGGCTTCTACGAGCAGGTGCCCGTACGCCAGCCGGTCGCAATGCCCGGTCAGGACGCCGCGGTCATGTACTGGTTCGCCTGCCTGGGACTCTTCGGCATCCAGCCGCTCGTGGCCGTCGCCGACCGGCGCTACCACCCGGAGCAGTTGCACCGGCTGCAGCAGCGCGAGCTCATCCATCTCACGGCCGTGGACGGCCAGGTCTACTACCGGCTCGGCGCCGGCGTCACCCCGACCGCGCTGGTGGCCGGCCAGGCCGGGCTGCCGGGCCGGGCGGCACCCGGCGAGCTGATCTGGGCGTACCTGAAAATGGCCGGCGCCGATGCCGGGCGCGCGCCCCTCGAGCAGCTGGACCTGGTCGGCTTTCCCGGCCGCGACGGGCACGCGCGGGTCGAGGGCAGCCGGAACCTGACCTTCAGCTGGGAGCTGCTCTACCGGCTCGGGGAGCAGCTCGACCGCTACTGTGCCACGAACCCGGACTGGGACGACAACGTGGGCGCCGCCGTCTTCGCCGCGGAGGCGCTGGCGGAGCTGGGGCACGCCGAGCAGTGGCGGCGGGTGGCCGGGTTCGTGCGCGGCCGGCTGAGCTACGACGTGCCGGGCGAGCTGCCCCGGGCCACCGGCGGGCCGACGCTGGAGGAGGGCGACTTCGCGCGCATCCAGGCCAACATGATCGCCGAGGACGCGTTCCTGGGCGCGCGGTGGCCGGCGCCCCTGCTCGGGACCGGCATCGACAAGGCGCGGTTCCACAGCACCTGGATGCTGGGCGTGCTGCTGGGCTTCGAGGGGTCGGCCCTGGAGCGCTCGCCCGGGCGGCTCGACGCGCTGCTTGCCACCGCCCAGCGGCACTGCGCCGCGGACGGGCACTTCTATCCGCGCCGGGTGCCGTGGGTGACGGCCCGGATCGTGCTGGGCCTGTGCGGTGCGGGGCTGACCTACGCCACCGACGACGTGGTGCGGCGCGCCTGCGACTGGCTGGTGCGCCCGGTGCGCGAGGGCGGGGCCTACGCCGAGTGGTGGAAGGGCGGCACCGGCTCGTGGAACAGGGACGAGGCCACCACGGCCATGTGCGTCGTGGCGCTGCTGCGCGCCGGCGCCCCGGCCGGCGAGGAGGTCGGCAAGGCGGTGGTGTGGCTGCGCTCGCGGGTGGGGGAGTGGACGCGCCCCGGCCGGGAGATCGACCTGGCGCTGGCGCTGGAGGCGATTCTGCTCGGCGCCCACGACTGGCAGTCGTCCTACGGCCGGCTGCTCAACCTGCTGTCCTGGGCCAACGAGGAGTTCCGCGGCGGCCTGCGCGACCTGGGCCTGCCCGAGGGGACGCTCCGGGCGCCCTTCGCCGCGGCTCAGCTGGCGGCCCTGGTGCGCGTCGCGGTCAGCCGGGAGGCCGCGGCGCTCGTCGAACCGGCCGCGCCGGCCGCCGAGCGCCGGCCCGCGCCGGTCGAGCCGCGGCTGCCGGCGGCGGCCGGGATGCGGCTGCGCCCGTCGGTCACCCATTGGCGGGAGGTGACCCGGCAGATCGAGGAGCAGCTGGAGGCGCAGGTGCAACGGCGCCGCGCGGTGCTGCGCCGGGCCGTCCCGGGCGGGATGCCGATCGTGCAGGCGGCCTACGACCAGTACACCGCGCAGCTGGCCCTCTGCCGGGAGCTGCGCGAGCAGCTGCGCGAGCGGACACCCGCCGACGTGGTCGAGCGCCTGATCGAGCTGGGGGACACGGTGTGCGGCACGGGGTGGAACGGCGGCCTGTCGTACGACGACGAGGCCTGGCCCCGATGACCTCCTGGGACCGGTGGGTCGCCCGGCTGCCCGCGCCCGGGCTGCTCAACTTTCTCGCCGGTCTGTTCGCCGGCACCGGCATCAACCTGCTGACCTCCTCCGCGGTGGGTGACGGCGGCGGCCTGAGCGTGCTGACGGTCCTGGACTCGAGCGCCTGGGTGCTGGGGGCGGCGCTGGTCACCGTCGCGGCCACCATGCTGCAGAACGCCGAGGCCGAGGCGGCGCTGCTGGACAGCCCGATGTTCGAGGAGGCCGAGCGCCGCGAGATCCGCATGCTCCAGCGGCGCCCGATCGCCCGCCGGGCCGTGCTGCTGATGCTCGGCGGGCTGCTGTCGGTGGTCCTCGCCGTGGTTCTGCTGCCCCTGCTGTCCTGAACGGCGCTCAGCACGGCAGGTTGGGCACCGACCACCAGCCCGGCGGCCAGCCGGGAACCGGGAGCTCGTCCCCGACGGCGGCGACCGCGATGTCGCGCTGCCCGTGCCGCACGAGGAAGCGGTGCGGCGCGGCGTGCCGGGCCCGGGTCACGGTCGGCGCGACGATCACGAGCTCCATGGTCGCCCCGAACGGGTGGGCGGACACGATGCCGGCCCCGGTCGCGAGCGCCGACAGGCCGGCGCGCCACACCTCGCACTGGGCGGCCACCATCTCGCGGGCGGCGGGCTCGGCACCGGCCGGGTCGGCCAGCCGGGCGGCGAGCGCGTCGTCGCCGGCCCGCCCGGCCGCGATCAGGAACTCCTGGGCCACGGACAGGCGCAACTCGTCGGTGAGCGCCGTCCACAATGCCACGGTGCCGGTGCCGTGGTGCAGCACGCGGATCCACCGCAGGATCGTGTCGGCGCCGTCGCCGGGCTGCCGGATGCTGTCGTGTCTCGGCGAAGAACGGACGTCCACGGGTGTGCGGTCCCCCAACACGGCTAGTGGTGCCCGGCAATGGTCGGGCAAGATCAAGGGGAAATCAAGGATCATCTCTCAAAACAACGACATCCTTGAATGCGTGGGAGCGCTCCCGTAATCTTCCCGTAACTCTTCGGGAGGAGATCCGCCGTGTGGCGTCGGATGGTTCTTGCTGTGTCGGTGGCGTGCGGCATCCTCGCCGCGGCCGGGCCCGCGCGGGCGGCCGCCGCGCCGGAACCCGCGAGCGTGGCGGCCGGATACTCGCACTCCTGCGCGGTCCGGGCCGACGGCTCGCTCTGGTGCTGGGGCGGCAACGCCGGCGGCCAGCTCGGCGACGGCACCCGCACCAGCCGCACCGCCCCGGTACGCATCGGCACCGCGACGTGGACGAGCATCGACGCCGGGACCAGCTACACGTGCGCGATCCGCGCGGACGCGACACTGTGGTGCTGGGGCAGCAACGCACGCGGGCAGCTCGGCGACGGGAGCACGGTGACGCGTACCGCGCCGGTGCAGGTCGGCACCGCAACCTGGACCAATGTCAGCGCGGGCGACAGCCACACCTGCGCGGTCCGCGCCGACGGCACACTGTGGTGCTGGGGCTTCAACCGCCTCGGGCAGCTCGGCGACGGCGCCGTCACGTACATCGCGACCTCGCCGCTGCAGGTGGGCACGGCGACGAACTGGGCGAGTGTCACGACCGGGTTCGCGCACACGTGCGGTACGCGTACGGACGGGACGCTGTGGTGCTGGGGCGACAGCTCGGCCGGGCAGCTGGGCCTCGGCATCCTCAGCTACCAGACGACGCCCGCGCAGGTCGGCACGGCGACCGGCTGGGCGACGGTGACGGCCGGGTACACGTTCACGTGCGGGGTACGCACCGACGGCACGCTGTGGTGCTGGGGCGAGAACGGCTACGGGCAGCTCGGCGTCACCGGCACGTACCGGTCCTCGCCCGTCCAGGTCGGCACCGTGGCCACCTGGTCCGGCGTGAGCGCGGGGTTCGACACGGCGTGCGCGACGCGTACGGACGGCAGCCTCTGGTGCTGGGGCAACAACTCCGCGGGCCAGGTGGGCGACGGCACGACGACCCACCGGTACGCGCCCACCCGGGTCGGCACCGCCGCGACGTGGGCGAGCGACCTCGTGGCGGGCTACCACAACTGCGCCTTCCAGGCCGACGGCGGCCTGTGGTGCTGGGGCAACAACGCGAACGCCCAACTGGGTGACGGGACCGCGACCCAGCGCCCGGCGCCGCAGCGCGTACCCCTGTAGGCTGACGCTCCACAGTGGCTGACGCGGGCGGGAGTGCCGACGTGACGAACCCCGACTTCGACACGCTGGTGGCGCATCCCGCCCGCCGCTACGACTACTGGCTCGGCGGCAAGGACAACTTCGCCGCCGACCGGGCCTCCGGCGACGCGATCGAGCGGGCCTTCCCGGGCGTCCGCGACGCCGCGCTCGCCAACCGCGGCGTCCTGCGCCGCGCGGTGCACCACCTCGCCGCCGCCGAGGGCATCCGGCAGTTCCTCGACATCGGCACCGGTCTCCCGACCGCGAACAACACGCACGAGGTCGCCCAGGCGGTCGCCCCGGAGAGCCGGATCGTCTACGTCGACAACGATCCGCTGGTGCTCAGCCACGCCCGCGCCCTGCTCACCACCGAGCCCGAGGGCGCGACCGCCTACCTCGAGGCCGACCTGCGCGACCCGGCGGACATCCTGGCCCATCCCTCCCTCGCCCGCACGCTGGACCTCGCCCGGCCGGTCGCCCTGATGCTCGTGGCCGTCCTGCACTTCATCCCGGGCCGGGGTGCCGCGGCGCCCCTGGTCCGGCAGCTGCTCGAGCCGCTGGCGCCCGGCAGCTTCCTCGTCCTGACCCACGCGACGGCCGACTTCATGTCCCCGGCCGAGGCGCGGGCCGCCCTCGCCCTGGTCGAGCAGGGCAAGTCCGACTTCTGGCTGCGCGACCGCGCCGAGATCGAGGACATCTTCGCCGGCCTGGAGCTGATCGACCCGGGCATCGTGCCCAACTCGGAGTGGCGCCCGGACGCCGACACCCGCCCCCTCTCGCCGCAGGTCGCCAACTGCTGGGCCGGTGTCGCCCGCAAGCCCTGACGCGGCCCGCTCAGCGGCCTGACGGCTGCCCCGCGCGCAGGCCCGCGAGGCCGTCCTGGAACGTGACGCCCGGCCGGTAGTCCAGCTCGGCGCGGGCCCGGCCGATGTCGTAGCTGCGGTCGCGGCCCATGATGGCGATCAGCCAGTTGTGCAGCGGCGGCGGCGTGGGCCGGCGCACCGCCCGCGCGCCGAGATCGAGCACCCGGGCCACCGGCGAGGCGACGGCCAGGGGAATGCTGGGTGCCTTGCTGACGTCGGTGCCCAGCGCGCCGAGCACCGGGAGGAAGAAGTCGCGGACCGGCATCGGCGTGCCGTCGGTGACGTAGTAGACGCCCCGGTCCCGGCCACGCCGCAACGCCGCGGAGGTCGCGCTCGCGAGGTTGCCGGCGTGCACGAAGTCCATGACGTGCCGGCCCCCGTCGATGAAGGCGAAGCGGCCCGAGGCGGTGACGTCGTCGAGCGTCGTCATGCCGGCGCCCCAGATGAAGGGCGGACGCAGGATCACCAGCGTCATGCCGGGTGTGCCGGCGGCTGCCAGCGCCTGCTCGGTGGCGAGCTTGACCCGCGCGTACGCGATGAGGGGCCGCCCGGTCGGTGTGTCCTCGGCGACCACGGCCGGGCCGCGGTGCCTGCCCGTCGAGACGGCGGCGGCGCTGATGAGCACGAACCGCTCGACGCCCGCCGCGGCCGCCGCGGCGAACAGCGCGACGGTGGGCCGGTGGTTGTCCCGCTCGAAGCCGGCGTCCGGACCCCAGAACTCCATGCGCGCCGCCGCGTGGACCACGGCATCGCACCCCTTCAGGACGGGCAGCCAGTCCGAGCCGCTCAGGTCGCCACGGACGGCCTCCGCCCCCGCCCGCGTGACGCGCTCGGCGGCCTCCGGGCTGCGGGCCAGCGCCCGCACGGTGTGCCCCTCGGCGAGCAGGCGGCCGATGATGTGACGCCCGGCGAAGCCGCTGCCGCCGGTCAGGAAAATGTCCATGCCCCATCCTGGCCCGGGCGGCCGCCGGCGGGGAGTCGGGGATCTTCCTGGTACGGCCTTTACCACCCCGGTCCGGGGGCTCACACCCCCGCCGGGGCCGCCCGGGGGAGCCGCTGGGTCGGCAGCGGCGCGGTGAGGGCGATCGGGGTGATCTCCAGGCGATCGAAGCGCCAGCCGTCGGGGGTGCGCCGCGCCCCGTAATGGTGGATGCCGGCGCCGACGGCCTCGGTGTCGTCGGCGCTGACGAAGACGGCGAGGTCGTGGGCGCGCACGGTGGCGGTGTCGCCGTCGAGCTCGATGACGACGTTGGACTTGTTGTGCAGCGTGCGGGCGTAACGGTGCCGGTCGGGGCGGACCAGGCCGACCAGCGCCTCGATGCCGCGGGCCTCGCCGCGCGGGGAGCTGACGACCACGTCGGCGGTGAAGAGCCGGCCGGTCTCGTCGAAGCGGTGCTCGTCGATCCAGAGGCTGTGCCGGGCGACCAGGTCGGTCAGCTCGGCGCGGTCGGCCAGGGCGCGGATCAGGGCGTCGGTGCCGGTCATGACGGTCCTCCACAAATCGTTTGCCGCTCTAACGTTTGATCCCCGAACGATAGCACGGCGAACGGTTGGCTAGGCTGGTGCCGTGGACGATCCGAAACGGTGGGAGCGGCTGCCCAGCTGGCTGCTCACCCAGGCGGCGGGCCATGCGCACCGGCTCGTGGGCGAGGGGTTCGCGGCCGTGCAGGCGCGTGGCTATCACTACCGGCTGCTGGCGGCGCTGGCGGACGAGGGCCCGGCCAGCCAGGCCACCCTGGGGCGGCGCAGCGGCATCCATCTCAGCGACATGGTCGCCACGATCAACGAGCTCGCCGCGGCGGGCCTGGTCGAGCGCACCCCCGACCCCGGCGACCGGCGGCGCAACGTCGTCTCGCTGACCGCCGCGGGCCGCCGGCAGCTGCTCCGGCTGGAGAAGCGGCTCGCGGAGACCCAGGAGCAGCTCCTGGCGCCGCTGTCGCCCGGCCAGCGGCGGCAGCTGACCGACCTGTTGTCCACCTTGATTGAGCATCACCGGCAGGGCTGAGGAGCGCACCGTGCCCGCGCCGCCGAGGTCCCCGGCCGACCGGCGCGCACGTTCCGCCTGTCGGCCGAGGACCACGCCGCGTCGTGCTAAGCGGCGGTGAAGGTGTAGGCGCCGGAGGGCACCGCGAACACCGCCGCGCCGTCCGCGTACCCCTGGGGCACGGCTTGCGGCGGGGCGGTGACCGCCGCCGCCGAGGCCGCGGGGACCCGTACGGTCGCCGTGGTGCCCGCCGGGATCACCACCGACAGCGTCAGCCGGTCGCCGGTGCGCCGCCAGGACGAGCTCGCCGGGCCGTAGGGGGTGTCCAGCGCCGTCCGGGCGGACGTGAGCGTGCCGCCCGGGCGGGGCGCGATCAGCAGCGAGCGGTAGCCGGGCGCGGCCGGGGCGAGCCCGCCGACCTCGCGGTAGAGCCAGTCGCCGACCGAGCCGAGCCCGTAGTGGTTGAACGAGTTCATGCCCGGGTCCTGCAGGCTGCCGTCCGGGCGGATGCCGTCCCACCGCTCCCAGATCGTCGTCGCCCCGCGGGCGCTCATGTAGCCCCAGCCCGGATAGTCGGGCTGCTGCAGGATCCGGTACGCCGTCGCCGCGTGCCCGTGGCCGGACAGCACGGGCAGCAGGTTCTCCACGCCCATGAAGCCGACGGACAGGTGACCGTCCCGGGCGTCGACGGCGGCGGCGAGCTTGTCGGCGACGGCTTGGACGCGGTCGGCCGGGACGAGACCGAAGGCGAGCGCGAGCACGTACCCGGTCTGGCTGTTGCCGCGGACCGTCCCGTCGGCGGCGACGAACCGGGCCGTGAAGGCCGCGGCGATGCGGTCGGCCAGGTCCCCGTACGAGGCAGCCTGGGCGGTGCGCCCGGTGGCGGCCGCCATCCGCGACACCAGCCGGGCCGACCAGCCGAAGAACGCCGTACTGGTCAGGTCCTGCGCGGTCGGATCGTCCACGTTGAGCCAGTCGCCGTAGGTCTCGTGGTCGCGGATCAGGCTCGCGTCCGCGGTCGAGCGCAGGTAGTCGACCCACCGGGCCATGGCGTCGAAGTGCTCGTCCGCCGGGCCGAGGTCGCCGTAGCGCTGCCAGATCGTCCACGGCACGATCACGCCCGCGTCGCCCCAGCCCGCCTTGCCCGCGCCGTCGATGACCGCCGGGGCGACGTCGGTGTACGCGCCGTCCGCCCGCTGCGCGTCCACGAGATCGTCCGCGAACTTGGTCAGCAGCCCGTGCGTGTCGAAGTTGAACGTCGACGTGGCACCGAACGCGGCGATGTCCCCGGTCCAGCCCAGCCGCTCGTCGCGCTGCGGGCAGTCGGTCGGAATGGACAGCAGGTTCGAGCGCGCGCCCCACAGGATGTTGTGCTGCACCTGGTTGACGAGCGGGTCGCTGGTCGAGAACGAGCCGGTCGCCGCGCCGTCCGACCACGCCGCGAGCCCGGTCAGCAGGCCGGCGGTCAGCTCGCCGGGCAGGCCGGTCACCTCCACGTAGCGGTAGCCGTGCACGGTGAAGTGCGGCTCGAAGACCTCCGGCGCGCCCGTGCCGGCCAGCGTGAACGTGTCGGTGGCCTGGGCGGCGCGCAGGTTCGCCGTGTAGAGCGTGCCGTCGGGGTTGAGGATCTCCGCGTGCCGCAGGGTCACGCGCGTGCCGGCCGGGCCGGTGACGCGCAGCCTGTTCCAGCCGGCGAAGTTCTGACCGAGGTCGGCGATCCACACGCCGGGCTTCGGCTGCGTGATCGCGACCGGCTTCAGCTCCTGCTGCACGGTCACGCCGGGATCGACCTGCGCGACCAGCGGCGGCAACGCGCCGGTGCGCACGGTGACGGGCTGCTGGCCGCCCTCGATCCGCGCGTCCTGGTCCTCGCCGTGGTAGAGGTCGTCGGCCACGATCGTGCTCGCGGCGGAGGACCAGCTTCCGTCCGTACGCACCTCCGCGCCCGTGCCGTCCGCATACTCCACGGTCAGGAACGCGGAGTACCACGGCGACGTGCCGTAGCGCTCACTGCCCGCGAAGCCGACGTTGCCCGAGTACCAGCCGTTGCCGAGCAGCGCGCCGAGCGTGTTGCCGCCGCGCTTGAGCGACCGGGTGACGTCCTGCACGCGGTACTGCAGCCGCTTCGTGTAGTCGGTCCACCCCGGCGCGAGACGCTCGTCACCGACCTTGGTGCCGTTGAGGTAGGTCTCGTGCAGCCCCAGCGCCGTCGTGAAGAGCCGCGCCCGGGCGACCGGCTTGGATATCGCAAAACCCTTGCTCAGGTACGGCGCCGGCGCCGGCACGGTGACCTGCGAGCCCCAGGGACCTCCGCCGTACGCGACGCCCGCCCGGGCCGCCGGCCACGCGCTGTCGTCGAAGTCCGGCCGTTGCCAGCCGTCCGGCGCCTCGCGAGCCGCCCGCCAGGACGCGTCGCTGACCACTGTGGTCGCCCCGGCGACCAGCTTGACGAGCACGCCCGCGGGCCCGGCCGAGCTGTTCGTGGCCGCGACCGCGATCGTGTTGGCGCCGGCGCGGAGCTGCGCGGTGACGTCCACGGTGGTCGCGCGCTTCCACGAGTCGGTGGCCCGGCGCGAGACGCTGACCGGGACGCCGTTGACCCAGACGTCGGCGGTGTCGTCGCCGGTCACGACGAGGGTGGCCGCGCCGGTCGCGGGCAGGTCGACCGTACGCCGGAAGGAGCGCGTCGCCGCCGGCACCTCGACCGCCGGATCGCCCTCGGGGAACCAGATCCACGACGCGCCCGTGACTCCGGGCTCGGCCGGGCCGCCGATGAACTCCGCGGGCCACTCGGCCGCCGCGTCGTACAGGCCGGTGTCGAAGCGGGCCGGGGAGCTCCACGCGCTCGGCCGCCCCTGGGCGTCCCAGACGCGCACCCGCCAGTGATAGGTGCGGTTGCTCGCCAGCTCCGGCCCGCCGTACGCGACGTCGACGCCGGTGCCGGAGGCGACGACGCCGCTGTTCCAGACGTCGGCCGCGCGCGGCGAGGTGCCGACGGTGAGCTGGTAGCGGCCCTGGACCTGGCCGCCCTCCCGCGACACCAGCCGCCAGCCGAAGCGGGGCTTCGCCGCGTCGATGCCCACGGGATCGGTGCGCCGCTCGACGGACAGTCCTGTGACGCGCACCGGGGAGGCGGCGTGCGACCGCGGGGGAGCTACCGCTCGTCCCCAGGGCGCGATGCCGTACGCCCCGAGGTCGCGGACGCCGGCGCCCGAGGCCTGCCAGGACTTGTCGGTGACCAGGTCGACGGTGCCCGCGGCGCTCGCGACCCGGAGCCGCCCGAGCAGCCCGCCGGGGCCGCTGTCGTTGCGGACGGCGACGGTGAGGGTGTTGGTGCCGGGGCGCAGGGCGGCGGCGAGGTCGACATAGCGGGCCTGCCGCCAGGAGCCGGCGCCGGCGGGCGAGTTGGCGAGCCAGGTGTCGTTGAGCCGGACGTCGACGGCGTCGTCGCCGGTGACGACGAGCTGCGCGTCGGTCCAGGGGCCGGCGGGCGCGGTGAAGGTGCGGCTCAGCGTGCTGGTGGTGCCCTCCGCCCGGATCCAGTGGGCGGGGGCGAGCGAGACGGGGGCCGTGCTGGTGGCTGCCGGAGGCTCGGGTGCGGGTGCGGGTGCCGCGGCGGCGGGCGCCCCGGCCGGGAGACCGGAGAGGGCCAGGACGGCGGTGACGGCGAGGGCGAGCGGTCGGATCGGGGATGCCATGCGGTTCTCCTCGGTGGGGGGAGTTGCGCGGGCGCCTCATTTGCACGTTTCAATTCATCGAGGCTCCTCGAACTTAAGCCCCGGGCCGCCGATCGGACAAGGTTCCGTACAGAAAGGATCGCCGCCACCCGGCGTGGGCGACGGCGCTCCGAGGGTCGTGCGGGTGTTCAGCCGGCGGCGATGATGTCCTTGATCCAGCCGGCGATGTTGTCGGTGCGGGCGGGGCTCTCGACCTCGGTGTGCGGGCAGCTCGGCCCGTTGCTCACCACGGCCACGAGCTCCGGGCCGCCCCAGCGCCGCTCCCGGAAGAACGGGCCGCCCGAGTCGTACGGGCAGGGGGTCGTGTTCGCCTGCGGGGCGAGACCCTTGACGCCGAGCGTGGCGTCCTGCAGCGAGACCACCTGGAGCTGGCCCGTCTGCAGGTGGTCGACCGCCACCGGGTTGGTGCTGGTGAGCGAGCCGTAACCGGTCAGCCGCAGCACGTCGCCGACCTCGGGGGCCTTCGACGAGATCTTCAGCGGCTTGATGCCCTCGGCGGGGGACGCCAGCTTGGCCACCGCCACGTCGGCGGTGGGCGACTGGTGCACCTCGACGATCTCGGCGCTGTGGCCGCCCGGGCTGGTCCGGACGTCGGTCTTGCCCACCGTGGCCAGCGTGGAGGCCGCGACCGGGCGCTCGACCCGCACGCCGTTCTCGTCCCGGAAGCAGTGCCCGGCCGTGACCACCCAGTCGGCGGCCACGAGCGAGCCCGAGCACCCGCTGTTACGGGTGCCGCCGCCCAGGACCGGGATGCCGGTCATGACCAGCTTGACGGAGAAGCTGTACTTGCCCTCCTTGACCGGCTCCCCGTTGGCGATCGCATTGGCCGAGCCGGACAGTGCGATCCCCGCGGCCACCACGGCGGTCGTGGCGACCGCGAGGAAGCCCCAGGTAGTTCTGCGTCGCACGAATAGTCTCCTAGCGTCGCCGGATAGATCAGTGCGCATGCCACGCTAGTAAGTCCATTCAAGACCCTCAACTCGGGGGCGTGGACGGGCAGTCTTTGTGACCCTGCGTGCCCGGCGAGGTGTGCCGGTCACCACTGGCCGGCGGCTTGACAGGCCTGTTGCCCCCGGCAGGTACTCAGGGCGGTCATCGCGCTCCGCAATCGCGCCCGCCGTTCCGGGCTGAGCGTGCCGGCGATGTTGTGCGCCTGTTCCGGGTCGGCGGCGTTGTCGTAGTACTCGGGCGTCCCGTCGCCGTACTCGATGTAGGTGAAGCCCGGCGTCCGGATCGCCCGGTAGTCGGGCGGGTTCGCGTTGCGCCACGGCTGGTAGTCGGGGTCCTTCGGGTCGCGCGGCGGCCCGTGGTGCTCGACGAGGGCGACCTCCCGCCAGTCCGCCGGCTGCGCGCCCGTGAGCAGCGGCACCAGGCTGACCCCGTCGACGCCGGCCGGCGCCGGGGCCCCGGCGAGGTCGGCGAAGGTCGGGCGCAGGTCGATGTTCTCGGCCGGGGCGGAGACCGTGGCGCCACCTGCGATCCCGGGTCCCGCGGCGATCAGCGGCACGCGGACGTCGGTGTCGAAGGGCGTCTGCTTGCCCGGCATCAGCCCGTGCTCGCCCATGTGCAGGCCGTTGTCGGAGCTGAAGATCACGACGGTACGGTCGGCGACGCCCGCCCGCTCCAGCGTGGCCTGCAGTGCGGCGACCATCCGGTCGACGGCCTGCACCGCCCGCACCCGCTGGCGGAAGTCCCGGTCGATCGAGGCGATGTCGGCCGCCGTCAGCGGCCCGTGCCCGGCGATCCACGGCGTCGGGTTCGTGGGCAGCTTGCCGAACGAGGCGTCCCGGGGCGCCTTGACGTCCGGGAACCGCTTCGCGTCGCGCGGCGCCGGGGTGTAGGGCAGGTGCGGCGCGTAGGTCGCGATCTCGGCGACGAACGGCTTGCGCGCCGCCGCCGAGGCCGTGATGAACGCGTTCGCCTTCCTGCTCAGCACGTCGGTGATGTAGTCGGCGGGCTTGTTCCCGTACGCGACGATCCTGGAGTTCTCGAGCAGGTTGTAGTTGAACCCGGCGTACGCGTCGCCGCCCGCCGCCCACGTCGACCACCCAGGTGGCACGTGCTTGGAGCTCGCCTGGAAGCCGTTGATGTACTTGCCGAAGAAGCCCGTCCGGTAGCCCGCCCGCTGCAGATCCGTGGCGAACGTGGACTTCTCGTTGCCGTACCGCTGGAAGGTCGGCAGTCCGCCGTCCGGCCCGGTGTTCGTGAAGACGCCGGTGTTGTGCGGATATTTGCCGGTGAAAATCGAGGCGCGCGACGGGCAGCACAGCGAGTCCGTGACCGTGTACTGCGAGAAGGACGTGCCCTTCGCCGCGAGGGCCTGGACGTGCGGCATGTACTGCACGAGATTGGTCGCCAGGTCGTCGGTGAGGACGAAGACGATGTTCAAGGGACCCTCGGGCCGGCCGACGGCGGCCTGCGCCACGGACGCCGGGGGAGGGGCCGCCGCGGAGGCGGACGGCGGGGTCGCGGGCCGGTCCGCGGAACAGGCGGTCAGCCCGGCGAAAACCAGGATCGGGGCGAGGAGTCTCCGCACGGGGTGCACCTTACGGACACGCATTCGGGGCACGAACGGGAAGGTCAATGTTCCGGGCGGGACAACAAAGGCTCACCAAGCGTGCTCGTGTCATTGTTGTACGTACTTTTCGCAGGTCAGAAATGGTTCCCGGAATCTTGGGCGAGCCGGTCAAGTATCGATACACGCAAGATTTTCTGGAGGCTTGGCCCGCCATTCGCCGGCCGTCCGGCTTTTCTTAACGTCGGGACCAGGCGCTCGTCGCCGGCCGCGGTGCGTATGACGATCGCGGGGTATGTCAACGGCCTGCTCGCGCTCGGCGTCGACCACACCACGTGCGGGGAAAATCACGGACAGTTGGCGCTGATCGGGCGGCGTATGTGATTTTGATGGGGGTATCCGGTGCGGGGGACCGCCATCGGATCCTTCGCCACTTGGTCACCTCTTCGCTCGGGAGCTCGTCATCTTCACCGTCAACGCCATAGCTGCCCCGTCGGCCACCGAGCCGCTCGTCCGCGCCACGATCGAGCGCCGCGACGTCGGCCCGGACGACGTTCTCATCGAGATCCGGTACGCCGGGATCTGCCACTCCGACATCCACACCGTGCGCGGGGAGTGGGGGCCGGTGGCGTACCCGCTGACCGTCGGCCACGAGATCGTCGGCGTGGTCGCCGAGGTGGGCCCGTCGGTATCGCGCTTCGCGGCCGGCGACCGGGTCGGCGTCGGGTGCATGGTCAACTCGTGCCGCGAGTGCGACAACTGCAAGGCCGGCCAGGAGCAGTACTGCCTGAAGGGCAACGTCGGCACGTACGCCTCGGCCGACCGGGACGGCACGATCACGCAGGGCGGCTACTCGACGCACGTGGTCGTCGATCAGGACTTCGTGCTGCGCGTGCCGGAGAGCATCCCGTACGAGAAGGCCGCCCCGCTCTTGTGCGCCGGCATCACCACCTACTCGCCGCTGGCGCACTGGAACGCCGGGCCGGGCAAGAAGGTGGCCGTGGTCGGCATGGGCGGCCTCGGTCACATGGCCGTCAAGATCGCCGCCGCGATGGGCGCCGAGGTGACCGTGCTCTCGCAGACGCTGGGCAAGAAGGACGACGGGCTGGCGTTCGGGGCGACCGGCTACTTCGCGACCAGCGACCCGGCAACCTTCGAGGCGCTGGCGAACACGTTCGACCTGATCGTCAACACGGTCAGCGCGCCGATCGACATGGCCGCGTACCTGGGGCTGCTGCGCCTGGACGGCACCATGGTCAGCGTGGGCGCGCCGCCCGAGCCGCTGCCGGTGCAGGTGTTCTCGCTGTTCGCCAACCGGCGGTCGTTCGCCGGGTCGAGCATCGGGGGGATCGCCGAGACGCAGGAGATGCTGGACTTCTGCGCCGAGCGGGGGATCGCGCCGGAGGTCGAGCTGATCGGCGCGGACGCGGTGAACGAGGCGTACGAGCGGGTCGTCTCCTCCGACGTACGGTACCGCTTCGTCATCGACATCGACTCGCTGCGCTGACGGCCCGGGCCGGGCGGCGCTGACCGCCCGGGATCCGTCATCCAGGCCCCCATCGCGCGTGTGCGACCGGGCGGCGCTGCTGTCGGGCGTGGGCTCGCGTCCCGGGCGTGGGTTCGCGCCTCGGGCATGGGCTCGCGCCTCGGGCGTGGGTTCGCGCCTCGGGCGTGGGCTCGCGCCTCGGGCGTGGGTTCGCGCCTCGGGCGTGGGCTTACGTTGCCCGTCCGCCGGGGGTGCGGGGGCCGGCCGAGCCTGTGGCGGCCTAGTGAACCGGGCGGGCGTGGGACGGCTGGACGTGGGCCGGGCCGGCGTGCGGCGTCCGGACCTGGCCCGGGCGCGGGCGCGGCGGAGCGCCGGGACCGGGTCAGAGGCGCTGGTTGCGGCGCTCGCGGGAGATCGCGACGGCCAGGGTGACGAGCACGACCGCGATCGTCAGGACGACGCCCGGCGTGCGCCACGCGACCATCAGCACCGACAACAGGCCCCACACGATCGCGCCGGCCACCCCCAGCGTGACCCGCGCCGCCGTGCTCAGCCCGCTGCGCCCGGCCCGCATGGTCTCGGCGAAGTCGGGATCGTCCGCGGTCAGGCGGGCGACGATGTCCTCGAACTGCCGCCGCTGGTCCTTGGCTGCCATGGTGCTCACCACCCGGTTCTCGTTGTCCCCCTACAGCTATAACGCGTGGGTGGAAGAGAATGTTCAGTTCCATGACGGTCTCATGACGGATGCCGGTCGCCCGGACGTCCGCCCGTGCGCAGAAGTTTGCCACCCGCTCGCCACCCCGGCCACCCCTCGCCCTCACTTGTGGGGGTCGACGTGAATTTTGGGCCCGGCGCCCGCCCCGGCGGGACGGGCGCCGGCGAGCACCGCGCCGGCTTCGTCGAGCCCCACGGTCGCGGCGACCAGCGGGCGCGGATCGATGACTCCCCGGGCGTACGCGTCGATGGTCGCTCCCAGGCCCGGCGAGGCGGACAGGATGCCGATCGCGGCGACGTCCTTGAGCACCAGCGACCGGGTGTCGATGCGGCTCGGCTCGCCGGCCAGCCCGATGCCGACCACCCGCCCGCCCGGCTCGACCAGCTCCAGGGCCCGCGCGGGGGAGTCCGCGCCGGTGCTGGCGTCGATGACCGCGTCGAAGGGCAGCTCCGGCAGCTCGTCCCAGGTCCACGCGTGCTCGAAGCCGAGACCGCGGGCGAAGTCCAGCGACTCCGGCGCGAGCCCCAGCACGTGCACCTCGGCGCCCGCCGCCCGCAGGAACATGGCCGTGAGCAATCCGATCGTGCCGGGCCCCAGCACCAGCGCCCGGTCGCGCGGGCCCACGGCGGCGGCCTGTGCGGCGCGCCACGCGTTGCCGCCCGGCTCGACCAGGGCGCCCAGGACGTCGTCCACGCTGTCCGGAAGGTGATGCAGCGACGAGACGGGCACGGCGAGCCGCTCGGCCAGCGCCCCGGCCCGTCCGCCCCGGATCCCGACCTCCTGCCGCTGCTCGCACACGTGCTGCCGGCCCCGGCGGCACCGGCGGCAGGTGCCGTCGCCGAGCATGGTGTCGCCCATGACCCGCCGCCCGATCCATGCCGGGTCGGCCCCCGCCCCGACAGCGCGCACGGTCCCGCACCACTCGTGGCCGAGCCGCATCGGGTACGCCGCGTGGCCCGAGTGCAGGTACGCCATCGCCCCGGAGTGGAACTCGAAGTCCGTCCCGCACACCCCCACCCGGGCCACGTCGACGACCGCCTCCCCGGGCGCCGCGACGGGCACGGGCACCTCCTCCACGGCGCACTTCTCCGGCGCGGTGAGCACGAAGGCCCGCATGAGCTCCATGCCGACCATCATGACCGCTGCCGCCCGCCCATGTCCCGCATCGCCGACACACAACACCGAGCTTGTACAAGCGAATCGTTGTATATAGGCTCGGGGCATGTCCGACGTTCTCGACGCGGCCTTCGCCGCCCTGGCGGACCCGACACGCCGGGCGATCGTGGTCCGCCTCGCCCACGGTGACGCGTCGGTGCAGGAGCTGGCCGAGCCGTTCGACCTCACGCAGCAGGCGATCTCCCGGCACGTCGGCATCCTGCGCCGCTGCGGCCTGATCGAGCAGCGCGTCGACGGCCGGCGCCGCCCGTGCCGGCTCAACCCGGCCCGGATGCGTGAGGTCGCCGGCTGGATCACCGAGCAGCAGGAGCAGTGGGAGTCCCGCCTGGACCGGCTCGAGGGGCACCTCGCCGCGGTGCAGCGGGTGGCCCCGTGACCGACCAGCTCATCGCGACCCGGCGGCTGGACGCGGACATCGCGCTCGTGTGGCGGGTGCTCACGACCCCCGAGCACCTGGCCGCCTTCTGGGGCGGCGACCACGCGACCGTGCCCGCGGCGTCGGTGACCCTCGACCTGCGGGTGGGCGGCCACTTCGCGCTGAACACCGTCGGCCTCGACGGCACCCCGGGCCGCCGGCTCACCTTCCGGTACGAGGTCGTCGACGAGCCGCGCCTGCTGGTCCTCGGCGAGCCGGAGTCCGGCATCCGCACGGAGATCCGCCTCGAGCCCGTCCCCGGGGGCACGACGATCACGATCCACCAGCGGCACGTGCCGCCCGAGCTGCGGACCAGCCGGGCGCGCCGGGGTCTGGCGGGCATGCTGACCAAGCTGCACCACGTGACGACCGAGCTGAGAGGACGGCGATGAGCGACCGCACCGAGACCGTGCACCGCTACCTGGAGGGCTTCCGCCGCAGCGACCACGCGACAGTGCTGGGCTGCCTGACCGACGACGTCGTCTGGCGCATCCACGGCCTGCGCGTGACGAAGGGCAAGGCCGAGTTCGACAGCGAGATCGAGAACCCGGCCTTCGAGGGCAGCCCGCACCTGACCGTCGACCGCACGATCGAGGCCGCCGACGTGGTCGTCGTCACCGGCACGGGCGCCGGGCGGCACCGCGAGGCGGGTCCCTTCCGCTTCGCGTACAACGACCTCTTCACCTTCCGGGGCGACCTGATCGCGGCCGTCGACTCGTACGTCGTTCCGCTGACCGACCAGGCCGCGAGCGCGGCGCCATGACCTCGGCGGTGGCTGCACCACGACGGCCGTCGGCGACCGCATGATCGACCAGCCCGGCGCCGCCCTGGTCCGGACCGCCGGTGATCCGAAAGCGGGACACCCCTTCCGCCGCCGCCCGCGCAAATGGGACAGTCACGACATGTCGCACATGGACATTGTCCGGGAGTCGGCCGCCGCGGGGCGGGTCGTCGTGTGGGAGGAGGCCGCGCGCGACGGTGCGCAGGCCAAGACGTTGATGCGAGCGGGGCAGCGGGTACGCCTCGCCCGCGAGCAGGGCGCGATGTTCGGGGCCGACGGGCCCCGGCACGTCGTCTTCGCCGCCGGCTTCCCGGCGGTCTGCCGCGAGGAGTACGAAGCCGTCCGTCAGGTGGCGACCGAGGCCGAAGGCTGCGTGAGCGTCGCCGCGGTGTGCCGCGCCGCGGCCGGGGACATCGATCAGGCCGTCGCCTCGGTGCGCGGCAGCGCCCACGCCCGGGTCATGGTCGTCGTCCCGGCCACGGACGCGATGGCCGCGGTCATGGTGCACGGCACCGCCCGGGACGCCCTGCGGGCCGGCGTCGAGCTGACAGCGCGCACCAAAGACGCGGGCGTGGCCGTCGACGTGTGCTTCGCGGACGCGTCGCGCGCCGATCATGCCCTCATGGCCGAGTACGCGGCCCGGTCCACCGAGGCCGGCGCCGGCGTGGTGCTGCTCGCGGACACCGTGGGGTGTCAGCTGCCCGCGGGCTGCGCGACGATGTTCGAGGCGGTCGCGGCCGGGGCGGGCCCGGCGACCGTACTCGGCTCGCACCTGCACAACGACCTCGGGCTCGGGCTCGCCAACACGCTGCAGGCGCTCGGGGCCGGCGTAAGGGTGATCTCCAGCTCGTGGCTCGGCCTGGCCGAGCGGACCGGGCTGGTCGCCACCGAGCAGCTGCTGTTCCTGCTGTCCCGGCATCCGGAGGCCTTCCTCGGGCCGGGCGCCGCGCCCTGGTGGACCGCGCCCGACCTCACCCGCCTGCCCGGCCTGGCCGCCCAGGTGTCCGAGGCGACGGGCGTGCCGCTGACCGTCACGACGCCGATCGTCGGCTCGGGGGTCGGCACGATCTCAACCGGGACGCCCTTCGTGGAGCCGCGGATCTTCCAGCCGTTCGATCCCCGGGAGGTGCTCGGCGTCGAGCCCCAGGTCCTGCTCACCCATCTGGCCAGCGCCCGGGTGGTCGCGGCGGTGGCCGAGCGGCTCGGCTACCGCCTCGGCCGTGAGCAGGTCCGGGCGGCGATGGCGTGGGTGAAGGCGCACGCCTACCGGGCGGGGCGGGCGACCGTCGACGAGGGGACGTTCGCGGGCTATCTCGACGGGCTCACGGTGGCCCGGTGAACGCCCGGGACGCCCTTGCCGCCGGCGGTGCGATCGTCGTGCCGAACCCGGCGCCCCTGACGCATGTCGTCACCGCGACCAGCCCGCAGGCCGTCAACCGGCTCAAGGGGCGCCCGGCGGACCAGCCGGTCGCGCTGTGGTGCCATCACGACGAGACGCTGGCCCGGGTCGAGGACGCGGTCGCCCTGGACGCGGCCGCCGTCGCGACCGGCCGGCGGCTGCTGCGCGAGGAGCTGGTGACGCTGCTCGTGCCGCTGCGCCCGGACGTCCCGGTGTGGCTGCGCCCGGCGGCCAAGGACGGCTGGGCGCTGCTGTTCGGCGCGCGCTGGGAGCCGGTCGCCGCGCTGCTGGGCGAGCATCCGATCCTCTACGTCAGCAGCGCCAACCGGACCGGTCACGCGCCCGTCGCCTCGGCCGCGGCGGCGCGGGCGATGTTCGGCGACGACGTGCCGGTCGCGGCGGGGGAGGATCGCGAGCCCGGCGTACGGTCGGCCACCACCACCGTCCGCCTGCACGGGGACGGCCGGCTCGAGCTGCACCGGCCGGGTGCGCAGGACGCCCGGTTCGTCAGGTGAGGGCCGGGACCGCGGCCGCTTCGGTGATCACGGTGTCGATCAGCCCGTACTCGCGGGCCTGATCGGCGGTGAACCAGCGGTCGCGGTCCGAGTCCTCCGCGATCCGCTCGACGGTCTGTCCACTGTGCCGGGCGATGAGCTCGTGCATCTGCCGCTTCACGAAGAGCATGTTCTCCGCCTGGATGGTGACGTCGGCCGCGGTGCCGCCGATGCCGCCCGACGCCTGGTGCATCATGATCCGGGCGTGCGGGAGGGCGTACCTCTTGCCGGGTGTGCCCGCCGTGAGCAGGAACTGTCCCATCGACGCGGCCATGCCGAAGCCGATCGTCGCGACGTCGTTGGGGATGAACCGCATCGTGTCGTAGACGGCCATCCCCGCCGTCACCGAGCCGCCCGGCGAGTTGATGTAGAACTGGATGTCCTTCACCGGGTCGGCCGCCGACAGCAGGAGCAGCTGGGCGCAGAGCGTGTTGGCGCTCTCGTCGGTCACCTCGGTGCCGAGGAAGACGATGCGCTCCTTCAGCAGCTCGTCGAAGAGCTGGAAGCCGTAGGGCTGAGTGTTCTGCATACGGCCAGTCTGGGCGTGCGCATGCCGCGGACGCCGCTTTCTCTGCCGCGGGCAGATCGGCCCAGAGCATAGGAGCCCTTCGCGTGCCCGGCGCCCAGGCGGCCCGGCGCGACCGACGGGCCGGTGCGCAGCAGCTCCAGCCGCACCTCCTCGAGCAGGTCCGGCAGCGCGATGCCCAGCGCCCGGCAGATCGTCGCGAGGATCTCCGACGACGCCTCCTTGCGGCCCCGCTCGATCTCCGACAGGTACGGCATGGACACGCCCGCGTCGTCGGCGACGTCCTGCAGCGTCCGGCCCTGCCCCCGACGCAGGCGGCGCAGCACTGTCCCGATGGCGGTCCGCAGCAGTGACATGCTCCACAGCATAAGGTAGGTCCCCGGAGTGAGGAGGCTCGATGAACCCGATCCTGCCCGTGGTGGTCCTCGACGACGCCGCGCAGGCAGCCCCGCTCGGCGCGGCGCTGCTGGCCGGCGGCATTCCGGAGGTGGAGATCACCCTGCGGACGGCGGCGGGCCTCGAGGGCATCCGCCGGGCGAGCACGGTCGAGGGCCTGCGCGTCGGCGCCGGCTCGGTGCTCACCCCGGAGCACGTCGACCAGGTGGTCGCGGCCGGGGCGCAGTTCATCGTGTGCCCGGGGCTGTCGGCGGCGGTCGTGGAGCGCGCCCGGTCGTACGACGTGCCGGTGCTGCCCGGCGTCGCCACGGCCTCCGAGCTGATGGCCGCCGTGGCGCTCGGGTTCGACGAGGTGAAACTCTTCCCGGCCGGGCTGCTGGGCGGTCCCGGCTACATCCGGGCCCTGTCGGCGCCCTTCCCGGGCGTGCGGTTCGTGCCGTCCGGCGGGGTCAGCGCCGCCACGCTCGGGGATTATCTGGCGGTGCCCGCCGTGCGTACCGTGAGCGGGTCCTGGATGATCTCGGACGACCTGGCCGAGGTGACCGCCCTGTCGAGGGCTGCGGTGCGGGCGGCTACGCCAGGCTGAGCACGATCGCCAGCACCACCGTGAGCAGCGCCGACGCGGCGACGAAGCCGACCATGAGGCCCCGGCCGGAGCTCCGGCGCAGGGCGGGCACCGCGGCGACGACCGCGATCGCCAGCAGATAGACCGTGGCGAGCAGGGCCAGCGCGGGCACGAAGGCCAGCGCCGCGGCGGTCGGCCCGGTCTCCCGGCCGATCACGCTCGCCAGCACCACCACCCCGAGCAGCCCGGCCACGATCACCAGATGGGTCCGCAGCGCGACACCGCGCGTCTCACCAGTCACTTTGATCTTAACGGCGCACGCGGCCACAAGGTTCAAACCCGGGATGTCACATCCCGGCGGCGGCCGGTGTCCTGATGCCATGACCCATGACACGCGCGTTCCCGCGACCGAGATCACCGGCCTGTACGGCGCCGTCCTCAAGCGATTCAGCCGCAAGATGTTCGGCACGGTGCCCGAGTCCCTCGGCGTCCTGTGGCACCATCGGCCGATCCTCAAGGCCAGCCTCGGCCTCGGACAGAAGTCGTCGAGGTGGCACGAGTGCGACCAGGACCTCAAGTCGTACGCCCACATGGCCGTCGCCGCGCTCGTCGGCTGCTCGTTCTGCCTCGACCTCGGCTACTTCCAGGCGCACCACGAGGGGCTGGACCTGACCAAGGCCCGGGAGATCCCGCGCTGGCGCGAGTCGGCGGTGTTCACGCCGCTCGAGCGGGACGTCCTCGCGTACGCGGAAGCCATGTCCCAGACCCCGCCCACCGTCACCGACGACCTGTCCGCCCGCCTGCTCGACCGGCTCGGCGCGCCGGGCCTCGTCGAGCTGACCGCGTTCGTCGCCCTCGCCAACATGTACTCCCGGTCCAACGTCGCCCTCGGCATCGAGGCGCAGGGCTTCGCCGCCTCGTGCGACCTGGCGCCGCTCGCCGTACCGTCGCGGGCATGACCGACGACCCGTTCGTCGCCCACCGCAGCCTGCTCTTCACGGTCGCGTACGAGCTGCTCGGCACCGCCGCCGACGCCGAGGACGTGGTCCAGGAGACCTGGCTGCGCTGGGCGGCGGCCCGGTCCGGTCCGGACGTACGCGACCCGCGGGCCTACCTCGTACGCATCGTGACCCGCCAGTCCCTCAACCGGCTGCGCACCGTGGCCCGCCGCCGCGAGGACTACGTCGGCCCGTGGCTGCCCGAGCCGCTGCGCACCAGCCCGGACGTCGCCGAGGACGTCGAGCTGGCCGAGAGCGTCTCGGTCGCCATGCTCACGGTGCTGGAGACGCTGGCGCCCACGGAACGCGCGGTCTTCGTGCTGCGCGAGGTCTTCGACGTCTCGTACGCCGAGATCGCCGCCACCCTCGGCAAGTCGCCCGCCGCCGTCCGCCAGATCGCCCACCGCGCCCGCGACCACGTCGCCGCCCGCCGCCCCCGCGGCACCGTGAGCCGCGCCGAGCAGGACGAGGTCGTCGCCCGCTTCCTGGCCGCCGTCCGCGGCGGCGACCTCCAGGGCCTGCTCGACGTCCTCGCCCCCGACGTGGTCGTCCTGGCCGACGGCGGCGGCGTGGTCACCGCCGCCCGCCACCCCGTCCACGGCGCCGCCCGCACCGCCAAGTTCCTGGTCATGCTCGCCCAGCTGCCGGACGGCTACGAGCTGTCCCCCCTGCGCCTCAACGGCGGCCCGGCCCTGCGCATCGACCTGGCGGGCGAGCTGGACACGGTCGCCAGCCTGGTCGTCCAGGACGGCCGCATCACCCGCATCTTCGCGATCCGCAACCCGGCCAAGCTCGCCCACCTCGCCGAGGAGGCCACGCTGACCCGCTGACCCGCAACACCGCCGCATTCAGCAACGGGCGATCATCCGACAATTCAGTACCGTGAGTCGATGGCGGTCGAAACGATCCTTCTCCGCATCGCGACGACGGTGGCCACGGTGGGCGGCAAGGCGCTCATCGCCGGACGGCGCTCGGCGGCCGAGCGCCGGATGAGCCTGACCGAGCTGGCCGGTGCCCGCGGTCTCGGCCTGCTGCCGCAGCGGCGCCTTCACCGCCAGCTCGAGCAGCTGGCCGAGACCATCGCGGACCGGCTGGTGCCCCTCGCCGAGGCCGAGCTCGCCACGATGCCCACGGCGGAGCGCGACCTGGTCCTGGAAGCAGTCGCCGGCACGCTGGAAGCCGCCGACTTCACCGACGAGGTCCTTTTCGAGGCCAACCTGGACGAGGCGGCACTGGTACGGCTCACCGGCCCGGGGTCCGGGGCCGTGCTCGGCCGGCTGGCCGTAGGGGAGGAAGCCGAGGCTTTCTACCACCGCATGATCCGCGAGTCCGTGGCCCACCTCGTGGAAATTGTGGTCACGCTGCCGAGCTTCCAGCAGCGCAGCCTGCGCGAGCTGCTGATCCGGGACGACGAGATCATCGGGCTCCTCCGGCAGGTGCTCGAGCAGATGCCCCGCCATGCCTCCGGGGCGGCGCACGACTCGGCGGCGGAACTGGACGTCGACTACCGGCGCGAGATCATCCGCAAGTTCGACCGCGTCGAGCTGTTCGGCGTGACGGTGGCCGGCCCGACCCGGCGATACCCCCTCGACGTCGCATATCTCGGTCTCTCGGTGTCCGGTACCGGGCCACATGTCGAGGTGAGCCTCGACGCGGCGGTGTCGGCGCAGCGGTACATCTACATCCGGGGCGACGCGGGCTCCGGAAAGACGACGTTGCTGCGCTGGATAGCGCTGAAGTGTGCGAGAGGCGAGCACGCCGGGGCACTCGCCTCCTGGAACCGGTCACTGCCCGTCATGGTCGAGCTCCGCCGGTTCGCCGAACGGGACCTCCCCGGTCCCAGCGAATATCTGTCCGGCCTGTCGCGGTCCCTCACGGAACGTCTGCCGGGAACCTGGGTGGACACCATGCTCCGGTCGGGGCGTGGTGTGCTGCTGATCGACGGTGTGGACGAGTTCCCTGCCGAGCGGCGTGAGGATCTCCGCGCGTGGATCGGCGATCTGGTGCACGACTACCCCTCGGCGCGCGTGGTCGTGACTTCCCGGCCGGCCGCGACTCCCGCGGACTGGCTCGGCGACCTGGGCTTCACGCATTCCGATCTCATGCCGATGTCTCGTACCCATGTCGCCGCATTCGTCCGGCACTGGCACGCGGCCATCGCGCTGGAGGTCGGCGGTCAGCGGACGGCGGGGGAGATCGCGGGCTTCCGGCAGGCCATGATGTCCGCCGTCGACCGGAGCCGGCCGCTGCGGATGATGGCCACGAATCCGCTGCTCTGTGCCCTGCTGTGCGCGCTCAACTGGGATCGGCGCACGCAGTTGCCGCAGCGGCGGATCGAGATCTACCGGGCCGCCCTGGAAATGCTGCTGCGCCGTCGCGACCACGAGCGGCGCCTGTCTCCGGCGGTCGACCTGGCCATCGAGTACGACCATCGGCTGGCGATCCTCCAGGATCTGGCCTACTGGTTCACCGTCAACGGCTGGACCGACGTCGATGCCGGGCGGCTGCGGGTCAAGGTGGGCTCGATCATCGAGAGCATGCCGCAGCTCAGGGTCTCGGCCGATGCTGTGTTCACCTTCCTCATGACCAGGTCGGGCGTGCTTCGTGAGCCGGCACCCGGTCGGGTCGACTTCATTCACAAGACATTTCAGGAGTTCCTCGCGGCGGTCCGCTTCGTGGAGCAGGACGCGATCGAGGGTCTCGTCCGGCACGCCGATCACGATGAGTACCAGGAGGTCGTCGTGATGGCCGCCGGGTGCTCCCGCCAGCACGAAGCCGAACGTCTGATCACCGCCCTGCTCGATCTCGCGGATCGCCCCCGGCTCCCGCGTGCCCGCCGGGCCCGGCTGCGCCTGCTCGCCGTCAGCTGCTCCGAGGTCACCTCACGCCTCTCCCGTGCCGTCGCGGACCGCATTCTGCTCAGCCTCCGGGAGGTCGTCCCGCCGACGACGAATGGCGCCGCGCGGATCCTGGCGGGACTCGGCGAAGAAGTGCTTCCGGTGCTGCCGGACGGCGGGCAGCCGTTGCCGGAGCCTGCCGCGGCTGCCACGCTTTACACGGCGGCGCTTGTCGGTGGCCCTTCCGCGTTGCGGCTCATCGCGACCTTCCGGACGGACCGGCGCCCGGCTGTGGTCCGTGCCCGCCTCGCCGCCTGGGGCTATTTCGATCCGGTCGAGTTCGCGCAGGTGGCCTTTGGCGCGAACCCGGACGGCTGGCGTCTCACCCTTCGTGACCCTCTCCTGCTGTCCGGCCTCCGGCAGGTCACCGATCTCGGAGCCGTGCGGTGCGAGCTGACCGGCTCTATCCCGGAAGCGGGGCGCGAATCTCTCGCGGCTGTCCCGCAGTTGCGGTCGCTGGCGCTCCGCGACAACAGGGACGAGATCTCCCTGGGCTTCCTTGCCGACGCTCCGGGACTTCGAAGCCTGACCTTGGAACGCTGCACCGGTCTGCGCGACATCGGGTCCCTCGCCTCCTGCGGGGATCTGTGGCACCTGGCGCTGCTGCAATGTGGGCTGCGGATCGACCAGGGCCTTTTCGCCGCGATGACCGGCCTGCGCACGCTGGCCGTGGACAACGAGCTGGTCGACCCGCGCAGGCTCCTGAGGGGGCTCACCCGGTTGCGCCGCTTGGACCTGGCGGCACTGGACTCGCACTTTCACTCGATCGAGCAGCTGGACCTCCGCTCGGCGCTGACTGCCCTCTCCTTGGCCCGGTGTCCCGGGTTGCGACGGCTCGACGGGATCGAGCGGTTGCCGCTGCAGGCCCTCTCCGTCGTCGGCTGCCCGAACCTGGAGGGCCTGGAGTGGGTGGCCGGTCTCCACGGGCTGCGCATGCTGCACCTCAGGAACATCGACCATTTGTACGACGACGACCTCGGTGTCCTCCGGAACCTGTCCGAGCTGGAGACGTTGTCGCTGGAGAATTGCGGCGCCGGCAAGCTTTCCTTCCTGCTCGGCGCGCCGCGGCTCCGGGATCTCTCGCTCGTCAACACCAGCGACATACCGGACCTGACCACGCTGCTGAGCCTGCCGGCGCTGCAGCGGGTCCGTATCGATCTGGCCCAGCATCTGGGCCCGGACGCCGGCGGTTACGTCGATGCTCTCCGGCAGCGAGGTGTCGAGGTGGTGACGAACGCGGACGCGGAGGAGGACTGGTCCCCCTTCGACCGGGAGGACTTCGCCGAGGACTGGAATCTTCTGGCCGACGCCCGGACCGGATACTTGCCGGACGACGAATGGTGAGCGGTGCCATGATGGGCCGATGCGTTCTCATCCGCGCCGCGGGCTGAACATTTTGTCGTACAAGTCGGAGGGCTCGATCCTGAGCGCGTACTCCAAGGGGTCGATCCTCAGCGTCGGCTCCAGCGGCTCGATTCTCTCGGTCGGGTCGATCGGGTCGTTCGCGTCGGTGCTCAGCATCGGGTCGTTCGTGGCGGCCGGGTCGATCATGTCGGCGGTGTCGGTGGCGTCGATCATGGCGTGGCGGTCGCGGGGAAAGCTCATGTCCGGCCGCTGAGCGGGTGCGACGCTGCGGGTTGGGGGTCAGCCCCGATGCCGCGGCGGCCGTGGGACGGCACTCTTGAGGCACACCCCTTCGGGAGCGAGAGGAGTTGCCGTGTCGTTGTTCTGGAGAATTTTCTCCCTCAACGCGGCCGTGCTGGCCGTCGCGGCACTTCTCCTGCTCTTCGCGCCGGTGACCGTGTCGGCCACCGCGCGCGCCACCGAGGCGGCCATCGTGCTCGCCGGGATGTTCGTGGTGCTGATCGCCAATGCCGCGCTGCTGCGGGTGGGGCTGGCGCCGCTGGCCCGGCTGACCCGGGTGATGACGACGATCGACCTGTTGCGGCCCGGCACGCGGCTGGCGGCCGAGGGGCGGGGCGAGGTGGCGGCGCTGATCACGGCGTTCAACACGATGCTGGCGCGGCTGGAGACTGAGCGGGCGACCAGTGCGGCCCGGGCGCTGTCGGCGCAGGAGGCCGAGCGGCACCGGATCGCGCAGGAGCTGCACGACGAGATCGGGCAGACGCTGACGGCGGTGCTGCTCGACCTCAAGCGCGTCGCCGACACCACGGGTACGCGGAGCGAGCTGCGCGGAGCCGTCGAGAGCACCCGTAACAGTCTCGACGAGCTGCGCCGCATCGCCCGCCGGCTGCGGCCCGGGGTGCTCGAGGAGCTCGGGCTGGCGAGTGCCCTGCGCGCGCTGGCGACCGAGTTCACCACCGTGGGCATGTCGGTGCGCCGTGACGTGGGCAAGGACCTGCCCGAGCTGGGCAAGGACACCGAGCTCGTTATCTATCGCGTCGCGCAGGAGGCGCTGACCAACGTCGCCCGGCACGCCGGGGCCCACCACGCCGACCTGAGACTGTGCCGTGACGGCGACACCGTGCTCCTCAGCGTCCGCGACGACGGCCGGGGACTGCGGGGCGCGGCGGAGGGGGCCGGCATCCGGGGCATGCGGGAGCGCGCGCTCCTGGTCGGAGCGGAGCTCACCGTCGACGGGACGGAGCAGGGGACGGAGATCACGCTGAGGGTCACGACATGACGACGCGCATCCTGCTCGCCGACGACCATGCCCTCGTACGCCGCGGTGTGCGCCTGATCCTCGACAACGAACCCGATCTCGAGGTCATCGGGGAGGCCGCGGACGGCGCCGAGGCCGTGACCCTGGCCAAGGCCGACCCGCCCGACCTGGCCGTGCTCGACATCGCCATGCCGCGGATGACCGGGCTGCAGGCCGCCCGGGAGCTGTCCCGGATCCAGCCGGGCCTCAAGATCCTGATCCTGACCATGTACGACAACGAGCAGTACTTCTTCGAGGCCCTGCGCGTGGGGGCGGCCGGCTACGTGCTGAAGGCGGTCGCCGACCGCGACCTCGTCGAAGCCTGCCGGGCCGCGATGCGCGACGAGCCGTTCCTCTACCCGGGCGCGGTGACCGCGCTGGTCCGGGACTATCTCGAACGGGCCCGTTCGGGCGCCGGGATCCCCGAGCGGGCCGTGACCGACCGCGAGGAGGAGGTCCTCAAGCTCGTCGCCGAGGGCCACTCGACCAAGGAGATCGCCGAGCTGTTGTTCATCAGCGTCAAGACCGTCGAACGGCACCGCACCAACATCCTGTCGAAGCTCGGCCTGCGCGACCGCCAGGAATTGACCCGGTACGCGATCCGCGCCGGGCTCATCGAGCCCTGACCAGGAGGTAGTCACCCATGCTCGGCCTGGTGCTGGCGCACGCCCTCGCGGCGATGATTTCGCCCCTTTTGTCCCATCGCAGGGCTTTCTACGCCCTGGCGCTCGTGCCCGCCTCGGCGGTTGTCGTTCCCGCTGTAGCCACCCACGAGACCTACCGCTGGGTGCCGGTCCTCGACCTGACGATCACCTTCACCATGAGTCCGCTGCGAGGGCTCCTGCTCGTGGTCGTCGGCGGCGTCGGGGCGGTCGTCCTCGCGTACTGCGCGCGCTACTTCACGTCGTACGACGGCCGTTTCGCCGCCGTCTTCCTCGGCTTCGGCGCGGCGATGACCGGCCTGGTGCTCGCGGACGACCTCCTGCTCACGTACGTGTTCTGGGAGCTCACCTCGGTCTTCTCGTACCTGCTCATCGGGCACAGCGCCGAGAGGGCCGCGAGCCGCCGCGCCGCGACCCAGGCCCTCGTGGTGACCACGGCGGGCGGGCTGGCCATGCTCGTCGGCATCGTGCTGCTCGGGCACTCGGCGGGCACGTACCGCTGGTCGGAGATCGCGGCGAACGGCCCGCTGCCGGGCGCCGCCACGGTGCCGGCGGCGGGCGTGCTGATCCTGCTCGGCGCGCTGAGCAAGTCGGCCCTGTTTCCGTTCAGCTTCTGGCTGCCCGCGGCGATGGCGGCGCCCACGCCCGCCTCGGCCTACCTGCACGCCGCGTCGATGGTCAAGGCCGGCGTGTTCCTGATCGCGCTGCTCGGCCCGGCGTTCGGCGCCGTGCCCGGCTGGCGGGCGATCACGGTCACCGCCGGCGTGGTCACGCTGCTGCTGGGCGCGTGGGCGGCGATGCGTCAGACCGACCTCAAACTGCTCCTCGCGTACGGGACGGTCAGCCAGCTGGGCCTGCTGACGGTCGCGTTCGGGGCGGGCACGCGCGCGGCCGCCCTGGCCGGGATGGTCCTGCTGCTGTCGCACGCGCTCTTCAAGGCCACGCTGTTCCTGGTCGTCGGCATCATCGACCGGACGACCGGCACCCGCGACCTCCGGGAGCTCAGTGGCCTGGGCCGCGCCCATCCGGCGCTCGCCGCCGTGGCCGTCCTCGCCGTCGCCTCGATGGCCGGACTTCCGCCGCTCGCCGGCTTCGTCGGCAAGGAAGCGCTGTTCGCCGCGTTCGAGGGCCACCCCGCGGTGCTGGTTGCGCTGGTCGCCGGGTCCGCCCTGACTGTCGCGTACGGCCTCCGCTTCCTGTGGGGAGCCTTCGCCACCAGGCAGGACGTGCCGGCGCTGCGCCCGCTCAGCGCCGCCCTTGTCGCGCCCGCAGCCGTACTTGCCGTGGCAGGCGTGGCAACCGGTGTCATGGCGCCGTGGCTCGACCGTCTGCTCAACCCGGGCGCCGGCTACCACCTGGCCCTGTGGCACGGCTTCGGGCTGCCGGTGCTGCTGTCGCTCGTCGTGTGGGGTGCCGGCATCGGCGTGCACGCGTGGCAACGGGCCGGACGCACGTGGCCGGGGCGGGTGCTGCCCAGCGGAGAAGGCCTCTACCACCGGATCATGCGCGGGGTCGACCGGACGGCCGTCGAAGTCACCGGCGCGTCGCAGCGTGGGTCGATGCCGTTCTCGCTCGGGCTGATCCTCGTGACGCTGGTCGTGCTGGGCGGCGTCACGCTGCTGCTCGGCGCGCCCCGCCCGACCGGCCTGCGGCTGTGGGACACGCCGCTGCAGCTGGTCGTGGGCGTGGTGGTCGGTGCCACCGCGCTGATCGCCGCGCGGGCCCGGCACCGGATGACCGCGATGATCCTGGTGGGAGTCTGCGGTTACGGCGTCGCGGTGCTGTTCGTGCTGCACGGCGCGCCGGATCTGGCGCTCACCCAGTTCCTGGTGGAGACGGTCACGATCGTCATGTTCGTGCTGGTGCTGCGGCGGCTGCCGGTGCGCTTCTCGGCGCGGCCGCTGCGGGCCAGCCGGCTGCTGCGGGCGACGCTGGCAGCGGCGGCGGGGCTGGTGGCAGCGGGCATGGCCTACGCGGCGGTCAGCGGGCGGACGGCCCCGCCCATCTCGGGCGGCTTCCCGGATCTCGCGGTGTCCTACGGCGGGGGCCACAACATCGTCAACGTCGCCCTGGTCGACATCCGCGCGTGGGACACGATGGGCGAGATCTCGGTGCTGGTCGTGGCCGCCACCGGCGTGGCCAGCCTGATCTTCCGCCGCAGCTCGTCGCTGCGACGCCGCAGCGCCGAGCAGAACGTGCCCACCGCCGAGACCGGGCCGGGCTGGCTGCGCGCCGCGGACACCCCGGAGGAACCGCGACAGTCGATCATCCTGCAGGTCGTGGCGCGGCTGGTGTTCCACACGATCGTGCTGTTCTCCGTGTACCTGCTCTTCTCCGGTCACAACGCGCCCGGTGGCGGGTTCGCGGGCGGGCTGGTCGCGGGGCTGGCCCTGGTCACCCGCTATCTGGCCGGCGGCCGGCGGGAGCTCGACGCGGCGGCCCCGGTCGACGCCGGCCTCCTGCTGGGCGGGGGGTTGCTGCTGTCCGTCGGTACGGGCGCCGCGGCGCTCCTGGCCGGGGGAGAGGTGCTGCAGAGCGCGCTGCTCGACCTGCACGTGCCGCTGCTCGGCCACCTCCACGTGGCCACGTCGGTGTTCTTCGACATCGGCGTCTATCTGATCGTGATCGGCCTGGTGCTGGAGATCCTGCGCAGCCTGGGCGCCCATCTGGACCACGTCCACGAGGAAGAGCGAGTGACCCCGTGACCCCGAACCTGGTGTACGTCGTCCTGGTCGGCATCCTGTTCGCCACCGGCGTGTCGATGCTGCTCGAGCGCAGCCTGACCCGGGTGCTGATGGGCATGATCCTGCTCGGCAACGGGGTCAACCTGCTCATCCTGCTCGGCGGCAAGGCCGGCACCCCGCCGATCGTGGGGGACGGGCCGGCCGGGGCGATGGCCGACCCGCTGCCGCAGATCATGATCCTGACCGCGATCGTCATCACGCTGGGGATGACGGCGTTCCTGCTGGCGCTCGCCTACCGCAGCTGGGCCATGTCCGGCCACGACGAGGTGCAGGACGACGTCGAGGACCGCCGCATCATGGAACTCGCCGAGCGCGACGAGGGCTCGGGCGCCGACGACGACACGTCCGACGACCCGGCCACTTCTGCGGCTCCGCAGCCCGTGGGGGCCCCGCGATGACGTGGCTCGTTCCGCTGCCCGTGGTGCTGCCGCTGCTGGGTGCCGCCCTCACGCTCATGATGGCGCGGCGGCCGCGCGCCCAGCGTACGGTCAGCCTCTCGGTCCTGACCGTCACCTTGCTGGTGTCGGGCGCCCTGCTGTGGCTGTCGACCGTCGAGGGCCCGCAGGTCGTGGCCGTCGGCGGGTGGGTGGCCCCGCTGGGGATCGTGCTGGTGGCCGATCAGCTGGCCGCGCTCATGCTGGTCGTCTCCGCGGCGGTGACGGTGTGCGTGCTCGTCTACTCGATCGGGCAGGGCATGGCCGACGGCAGCGAGGAGACGCCGCTGTCGGTCTACCACCCGGCCTACCTCGTGCTGACGGCCGGCGTGACGAACGCGTTCCTCGCGGGCGACCTCTTCAACCTGTACGTAGGCTTCGAGATCCTGCTGGTCGCCAGCTACGTGCTGCTGACCCTGGGCGGCACGGCGTCGCGCATCCGGGCCGGCACCACGTACGTGGTCGTCAGTCTGTTGTCGTCGGTGATCTTCCTGACCGCGATCGGGCTCGTCTACGCCGCCACGGGCACGCTGAACCTCGCCCAGCTGGCATCGCGCCTCGACGAGCTGCCGGACGGGCTGCGGCTGATCCTGCAGGCGATGCTCCTGCTCGCCTTCGGCATCAAGGCGGCCGTGTTCCCGCTGTCGTCGTGGCTGCCGGACAGCTATCCGACCGCGCCCGCCCCGGTCACCGCCGTCTTCGCCGGGCTGCTCACCAAGGTCGGGGTGTACGCCATCATCCGTACGGAGACGCTGCTCTTCCCCGGCGGACGGGCGACCTCCGTGCTGCTCGTCGCGGCGCTGCTCACCATGCTCGTGGGCATCCTCGGCGCGGTGGCGCAGACCGACATCAAGCGGCTGCTGTCGTTCACGCTGGTCAGCCACATCGGCTACCTGCTCTTCGGCGTGGGGCTCGCGACGCAGCTCGGCCTGGCCAGCGCCATCTTCTACGTGGTGCACCACATCACCGTGCAGACGACGCTCTTCCTGGCGGCCGGCCTCATCGAGCGGCGCGGCGGCAGCTCCGCCCTGGACAAGCTGGGCGGTCTCGCCAAGCTGTCGCCGGTGCTGGCGATCCTGTTCCTGATACCCGCGCTCAACCTGGCCGGCATCCCGCCGTTCTCCGGGTTCCTCGGCAAGCTCGGCCTGATCCAGGCCGGCGTCGCCGACGGCAGCGTGCTCGCCTGGCTGCTCGTGGCGGGCGGGGTGCTGACGAGCCTGCTGACGCTCTACGCCGTCGCCCGGGTCTGGAACCTCGCCTTCTGGCGCACCCCGCACCCCGACATGCCCCGCACCGCGCTGCCGAAGCTCATGGTGTGGCCGACCGTCGCCCTGGTCACGCTCGGGGCGGGCCTGACCGTCGCCGCCGGGCCGCTCTTCGCCCTCGGCGACCAAGCCGCCGCGGAGCTGCTCGAGCGCACCGGCTACGTCGAAGCGGTGTTCGGAGGAGGACTGTGAGGGCCCGGGCCGTCGCGGCCGCCGGGCTGACCGTCATCTGGATGCTGCTCTGGGGCTCGTTCACCCCGCTCACCCTCGTCGGCGGCGCGGTGATCGCCGTGATCGTCCTGGCGGTCTTCCCGCTGCCGGCCGTCCCGCACACCGGCGCCGTCCACCCGCTCGGGGTGCTGCGCTTCGCCGGCCGCTTCGCCGCCGACCTGGTCGTCTCCAGCGTTCAGGTCGCCGTGCTGGCCTTCCGCTTCGGGCACGTCCCGCGCAGCGCCATCATCGCGGTGCCGCTGCGCGCGCCGTCCGACCTCGGCCTGACCCTGACCGCCGAGGCGCTGTCGCTGGTCCCGGGCAGCCTCGTCGTCGAGGCCGACCGCGCGCGGGGCGTCCTCTACGTGCACGTCCTCGGCGTCCCCGACGCGGCCGCCGCCGACCGCTACCGCCAGAGCGTCCTCGACCTGGAGGACCGCATCGTCCGCGCCTTCGGAGGCCACCCATGATCACCACCGTCGCCGTGCTCAGCACCGCCCTGCTCGCCACGGGCGCCACCCTCGCCCTGATCCGCGTCGTGCGCGGCCCGTCCGTCCTCGACCGCATCGTCGCCACCGACGTGCTCCTGGCCATCATCGTCGTGGCGATCGCCACCGAGGCGGCCTTCACCCGCGACGCGACCGCCCTGCCCGTCCTCGTGGTCCTGTCGATCCTCGGCTTCGTCGGCTCGGTCAGCGTGGCCCGCTTCTCCGGCAGGCCGCGATGACCGCCGCCCTGGACGCCGCCGCCTGGGCCTGCCTGCTCGCGGGCGCGCTCCTGAGCCTGTCCGCCGGGGTGGCGCTGATCCGCTTCCCGGACCTGCTCTCCCGCATGCACGCGGCGACGAAGCCGCAGGTGCTCGGCCTCCTCCTGGTCCTGCTCGGCTGCGCCCTGCGCCTGCGCGACCTGGTCGACATCACGACGCTGCTGCTGGTCCTGATCTTCCAGCTGGCCACCGCCCCGGTCGCCGCCCACATGGTCGGCCGAGCCGCCTACCGAGCCGGCCACCGCCGCGACGACCTCCTCGTCACCGACGAGCTCCGCACGGCCGCCAACCCGGCGCCACGCGCGGCGGGCGAACCGGCTCGGGAGGGCCGACGTTGAGCGACCGGCGACCCGTGCCGGCTGATCGCCTGTTCGGGGTTCTGTCGCACGAAGTGTGGACGGCACTCGTCGATGGGCGTTCTACAACAGGTCCAGCATGGTGTTGATCCGTGCTTCCAGGATGGTGTCGATGGCTCCGTCGATGCGGACGCTGACGATCGGTGCTGCGCGACCGCCGCCGGGTCAACCCATCGACCTGCTCGACGACGTGTCAGAAGACCCTCTGTTCGTGCCGGCGGCGAGGGCGAGACGGACGGTAATGCGTTCGTGTGCATGATCGGTACGCTGCAGAATGACGCCACCGTGATCATTTGAGGCTCGGCATGGGATGTGAACGACGCGATGGTGCTCATTGAGCCGCTGCGGAGCTGGCTGCGCACCGTGGCCGACGGGCCCGGTGTGCCTGACTACCTGCCCGAGCTCGCGGCACCGGGTCGGCTTCACGCGACAGCCAGTGGTGCCGACCTCGATGCCGGACCTGCGGAGTCGGCGACCGCGCTGCTGACGTTGGCGCGGGATGGCGATCTGGCGGCGCGAGGTGCAGCCCTGGATGCTCTTGGTGAGGCGGCGGTCAACTGGTGGCTGGCGCTCGACGAGGCTTTGCGGCAGCGCTGGTGGTGGGCCCCGCATTGGTCGCGCCGTATCGCCGCCGACCTGGTCGACGGCGATCTCGACACCTTGCGCTTGGTGGTGGCGGGCTGTCATCACGACGGGCGGATCCGCGAGGCGGCGGTCGTTCGGCTCGCCGAGCAGCGGCATCCGGTCGCGGTCGCGGTGCTGGCGTTGCGCGCCTGCGATCGGGTGGCGGAGGTACGGCAGGTGGCTCGGACGGCGATGACCGGCTGGTCGTCGCCGCCGGACGGCCCGGCGTTCACCTTGTTCGCGGAGTTGGCGTTCGCGTTGGGGGCGCGGCGTGAGGGCGCCTGGCTGGCCGAGCGTGTCGACGGGATGCTGCTGGACCTGCCGGCACCGCGGTTGGAGTTGTTGCTGGTGGCCCGGGATCGCCGGGTTCGGCGAGCGGCTTTTCGGGCCGCGATCGCGGCCGGTCAGTTGGATCAGGACCGGCTGATCGAAGCAGCAATCCGGGAGCAGGACCCGCTGATCCGGATGAAGTGCGCGCGTGTCGCGGTCGCTGCGGCCGATGCCGGACAGTTGCGTGCCTTACTTGCCAGCCGGACTGCGCTGGTACGAGCGGAGGCGTTGCGCGCCCTGATCGCGCGCGGGGACCTGGCGGTGGCGGAAGCGGCGTTGACCGATCGGCACCCGCTGGTGCGGGGAGTCGCTCAGTCGGCCCTGCGGCGGGCCGGTGTGGAACCATCCGAGCACTATCGGCGGTTGGCGGCGCAGACAACTCCGGCGCCGTCGGTGATAGCCGGACTCGGTGAGACCGGCAGGTCCGATGACGGCGAAGTAGTGATGCGGTGGCTGTCGCATCCTCAGGCCCGCGGACGCGTCGAGGCGATCCGGGCGTGGCGTCGCCTGGGCGTCACGCGTCCTGCCTCGCTCGTGCCGATGCTTCACGATGAGTCGGCGGCGGTCACCCGGCAGGCGGTGGCGATCCTGCGGCGCTACCCGGACGCCGTTGATCCTTCCGACCTGTGCTCCTTGCTCGGCGCGGCGAACCCGCCGCACATCCGGTTCGCAGGCTATCGGTTGTTGACCGGCGGCGATGTGTGGCAGCGGCTGGCCACGGGCTTGCGGCTCGTGGAGGACGCGGATCAGCGGTTGCGTGCCACTGCGAGAGCCGATCTCGCGGCGTGGCTTGAGCGGGAGGCGGCCATCTCCTATCGCGGGCCGAGCCGGGATCGCGCCGCTGAACTCGATCGCCTGATCGACAAGGCGCGCCCGATCCTCGGCGAGAGCAAGGTCCGGCTGTTGCGGTTCCACGCCGGTCTCGACAGCAGCGGCTGACCAGTCAGGCAAGGACTGCCGCCGGCCGGTCCAAGAGCTCTTCCCGCCTCGCCCTCGACCACCACCTGGAGGGCGCTCATCGCCTTGCAAACTCAAAGTTCGCCGAGAACGACGACCACCCGCAACCGGTCGAGCGCCAACGCCGTCCGGTCAGCAACGGGGTCTCGCTGACCGAGCGGCGCCTTGCGCAGCTTCCCGCCGACACCAGGCCCCTGCCGTCGGTCACCGCCTATGACGAATTGCTCCGCCTGCCTCATGCCGAGACCGCGACTATGCCGAAGCTTCTCCGCGTGCCCATGGCTGGACCCTTGGAGGAGGGGTCGCTTGTTGGCATAGTCTCCTCTCGTGTCGCCGGCGGACGGTGGATGCGGAGAAGGCTGAGGTTCCCAGCCGAGTGGGTCGATAGCCGATGTCTACCATTTCCGCATGGATCCAGCCGATCGAGGGTTGAACGCCGAGGAGTTGGCGGTCGCCGTGTGGGCGGCGACGGAACCCATGTCAGGGCGGTTCCACCCCACTGAGAAACGATCGGACTTGGCGGCGCTTTCGAATCGCTTCATTGAGCTGCGGCGCCACGGGCAGGGATACCTCGAAATTGGATTGCCGGACCGGGAGTACCCGCTCTTGACCATGGGGTTCCGGGAGAACCATGCGGTCATCCATCTCTTCACCAATGCTGATCAGGTGCTTCTCCTTGAAGGAGACGGCACTGCTCCCTCGACTGCTGAGGTTGAGGTCCCGGTCATTGATGACGCGGCGGTGTTCACCGGCGACTTCGTCCTCGATGTTGATCAGGCGTGGGATCGTGTTCGCAGCTTCGTCCGGACGGCATCGCCCAGTTGTCTGGGCCAGTGGTGCGAGCTGTAGCCGGCCGTGGAGACCTGGTTGAGGAACGCCGACACGGTCTCCGCGTGAGGTCGTTCCAGTCCAGGTTTGCGGGCGCGGTGCCGGTGCGCTGCTGGACGAAGACCAGCAGCAGGCGCAGCGCGTCGCGGTAGGCGGCGACGGTCCGCGGGCTGACCTGGCGTTGCCGGCCCAGCCGGTCGGTGAAGAACGCTTGCAGGATGGCCGCGATCAACGTCATGAGCGGGCCGCCTTCCCGATGCCTTCCCGGCGGGCCGCGGCCAGCGCGAGGAGTTCGGGCGCCGCGGACAAATACCAGTAGGTGTGGGCCGGTTCGCGATGTCCCAGACAGGTCGACAGCGACGGATCTTGGCCTGGACGTTGTCCTCGGTGCGATACCAGTGCAGCAGGGTTTGGATGGCGAAGGAATGACGCAGGTCGCGCAGCCGTGGTGGGTGAGGTGCGTCGATTCCGACGCCGGCGGCCGTGACGAGTTGCCGGAAGGCGGGGCTGACAACGGCGTAGATCAGCCTGCGGTTCGTGCGGGAGATGAAGAACGCGGGGTCCTTGGGCTGCGGTGCGGTCGCGGAGCGCAGCGTGTCGTATTCGCGTAGCGCCTGCATAACGCCGTCGTGCAGCGGAACCAGTCGAGACTTGCCGAACTTCGACCTTCCTGTGGCGTACCGGATCCATCCGCCGGCCTGCTTCCGCGCATCCTGCTGTCGTGGGGGCGTGCACTTTGGATCAGGGCCTCAGCGGGAGCGGCGCAGGAGCCAGACGAAGTAGGGGGCGCCGATCAGGGCCATCATCAGGCCGGCCGGGACCTGGGAGGGGGCGATCACCGTACGGCCGAGGGTGTCGGCCACGGCCACGAGCAGGCCGCCGAGCAGCATGGCCACCGGGACGATGCGGCCGTGGCGGGCGCCGACCAGGGCGCGGGCCAGGTGCGGGGCGACGAGTCCGGCGAAGCCGACCACGCCGATCGCGATGACGCTCACCGCCGCCGTGACGGCTGCGATGGTCAGGAGGGTGAGGCGCGCGGCTTCCCGGCGTACGCCGAAGATCCTGGGGGTGTCGTCGTCGATCGAGAGCAGGTCGAGCTGGCGGCGCAGGCCGACGACCGCGGGAGTGGCGAGCAGCAGCACGACCGTGACCGGCAGCACGTCGGCGAAGGTGCGGCCGTAGGTGGTGCCGGAGAGCCAGGTCAGGATGCGGGGCGTGTCCCACGGGTCGGCGCGCAGCAGCAGATAGGTGCTGATGTTGGTGAGCGCGTAGCCGCAGCCGATGCCGATGAGCAGGAAGCGGTCCGGCAGCAGGCCGCCGCGCCAGGCCAGGACGGCGATGACCGCGAAGGTGGCGAGGCCGGTCGCGACGGCGGTCACGACGAGGACGGGCCGGCCGGAGTCCAGTGCGATCACCGCGCCGAGGCCCGCACCGGCGGTGATGCCGAGCACGCCCGGCTCCGCGAGGGGGTTGCGGACCGTGCCCTGGACGACGGTTCCGGCCAGGGCGAGGGCGGCGCCGGCGGTGACCGCCGCCGCGACCCGGGGGGCGCGGTCGTCGAGGGCGAGCGCGATGAGGTCCGGCGCGGTGCCCTGCAGCCAGAGGGCGATGTCGCCGGTGCGGAGCCACAGGCTGCCGGCGAGCAGGCCGACGAGCGCCGCCGCGGCCAGCAGGACTGCCGCGACGATGACGACGAGCAGGAAGCGGCGGCGTGAGCGGACGGCGACGGGTGTCCGGGGTGCCTCGCGGGTCGCTCCCGCGTCGCGCAGCCGGAGGGCGAGGACGACAATGATCACGGCGCCGAGCAGCGCGGTCGGGATGCCGGTCGGGATCGAGGCGGCCGCCTGGGCGCCGAGGACCGCGCGGAGCACGACGTCGGCGAGCAGCACCAGCAGGGCGCCGGCGAGGCCGCACGCCGGGATCAGGAAGACGTGCCGGTTCAGGGCGCCGATGCGGTGGGCGACCAGGCGTACGGCGACGGGCGCGGCCAGGCCGACGAACGCGATCGGCCCGGCGAGGGTCACCGAGACGCTGGTCAGCAGGACCGCGCAGAGCACTGCGGCGACGCGGGTCGCCCGCACCGGTACGCCGAGCGAGGCGGCCGCGTCGTCGCCGAGCCCGAGCACGTCCAGGCGCCGGGACAGCAGCAGGGCGACGGCGAGCACGGCGACGATGACCGGGGCGGCGCGCGTGGCGGCGTCGAGGTTGAGCTGGGCGAGCGAGCCGCTGCCCCAGGCGTACAGGCCGGTGGTGCTGTCCTTGAACAGGATGAGCAGCATCGCCGTCGCCGCGTCGAGCGCCATGGCCACGGCCGAGCCGGCCAAAATCAGCCGGGTCGAGGCGAGGCCCGAGGCGGCGCCGACCAGGCCGAGGACGAGCACCGCGGCGAGCAGGCCCCCGCCGAAGGCGACGGCGCCCGAGGCCCACAGCGGCACCGAGAGGTGGAAGGCGGCGACCACGACCAGGGTGAAGTAGGCCCCGGCGGTGACGGCGAGGGTGTCCGGGGCGGCCAGCGCGTTGCGGGTGACCGACTGGAGCAGCGCGCCGCCGGCGCCGAGGGCCGTGCCGACGGCGATCCCCGCGGCCATGCGCGGCAGGCGCGAGCCGGTCAGCACGTCACCGATCGGGACGCCGCCGACGGTCTCGTGCGCACCGAGCAGGTAGCGCAGCAGGTCCCAGGTGCCCACTCCCGAGGTGCCCTGGGTGACGTTCCACAGCCCGGCGACGAGGACCGCGGCGAGCAGGGCGGCCAGGACGGCCGCCCCGCTCACGAGCCGGCGGGGGGTGGCGCTCACTTACCGGTCAGGATCTTCACGTAGGCGTCGATCGCCTGCTCGTTCGACTTCGGGCCGCCGGCGCCCCAGACGCCGTCGGGGAAGGAGTAGGCGCGGCCCTCCTTGACGGCCGGCAGCGACTTCCAGATCGAGCTCTTCTCCAGTTCGGGGACGTAGCTGTCCGGCACCTCCTCGCCGGCGTAGATGAGCATCGCGTTGCCCACGGCGGTGAGGCCCTCGATGTCGGTCTGCGCGAGCCCGTAGGAGGGGTCGACGCCGCCGCTGCCGTAGCTCTTGTTGATCTCGTCGGTCCAGGCCGGGGTCAGGCCGAGCTGCTCGCCGATCTCGGTGAAGAGGGCCCCCTTGCCGTACGGGCGGATGACGACGTTGCCGCCCTCGATCCAGCCGTCGAAGTGCAGGAACTCCTTGACCGGCAGGTCGACGCCGGCGACCTTCTGCTTCGCCTCGGCGAGGTGCTCGTCGAAGTGCTTGATCAGCTGGTCGGCCCGCTCGGTGCGGCCGGTGGCCGTCGCGATCGTGGAGAAGACCTTCTTCATGTTGGCGATCTGGCCCTTGGCGTCGGCGCCGACGGTCGCGAGCACGGGGACGCCGCGCTTCTCCAGCTTGGCGAGCAGCTCGTCGTCGGGCTGGTACGCCTCCATGACGATCAGGTCGGGCTTGGTGGCGTACAGCGCGTCGAAGTCGGGCTCCCCGCGCTGGCCGGCGTCGGCGACGCTCGCGGGCAGGGTCTCCGCCTTGACGTACGTGGCGTAGCCCTTCGGGTCGGCGGCCGCGACCGGCGTGATGCACAGCGAGAGCAGGTCCTCGGTCTGCTGCCACTCCAGGACCGCGACGCGCTGCGCGGGCTTGGCCAGCTCGACCTTGCGGCCGAGGCCGTCGGTCAGCGACACCGGGCCCGTCGCGGTCGTCGTGGTGTCGTCGGCGCAGTTCTGCGACGCGGGGGCCGACGGGGCGCCCGCGGCGGGCTCCTCGACGTCCGTGGTGCCGCAGGCGGTGAGCGCCGCCGCGGCCAGGGCCAGCGTCGCCGCCGAGGCCGCGAGACGGGTGGTGATCATGCTTCTCCTGAGAGGACGTGACGGGCGGGGTGCCGCCCGACGGGGTCGATGCGCAGGCGGCCGGTGCGCGGGTCGGTCGCGACCTCGACGCGCAGGTCGTACACCTCGCTGAGATGCTCGGCGGTGAGCACGTGCAGGGGGTCGCCGGCGGCGTGGACACGGCCGTTGCTCAGCAGCACGAGCGTGTCGGCGACGCGGGCGGCGTGGTCGAGGTCGTGCAGCACGATGCCGACGGCGACGCCGTGCTCCTCGGCCAGGTCGCGGACCAGGTCGAGGGTCTCGATCTGGTAGCGCATGTCGAGGTGGTTCGTCGGCTCGTCGAGCAGCACGACGCCGGTCTCCTGGGCGAGGCAGGCGGCGAGCCACACCCGCTGGAGCTCGCCGCCGGAGAGCTCGCCGACGGGCCGCTGGGCCTTGTCGCGTACGCCGGTGAGGGTCATCGCCCGGTCGACGGCCGCGCGGTCCGCGGGGGAGGGCCCGGCGAAGCGGCGCCGGTGCGGGTGCCGCCCGAACGCGACGACCTCGCTGACCGTCAGCCCGTGCGGCGCCTGCCGCGACTGCGAGAAGAGGGTGACCTCCCGGGCGAAGTCGCGGGCGCTGAGCAGCGACACGGCCCTGTCCTGGAGGACCACCTCGCCGCCGTCGACGCGGTGCAGCCGGGCGAGGGCGCGCAGCAGCGTGGACTTGCCGCTGCCGTTGGGGCCGATCAGCGCCGTGACGTGACCGGGCGTCAGCGTGACGGAGACGCCGTGCACGACGGCCGTCTTGCCGTAGCGCAGGACCAGCTGGTCGCCGCGCAGGACCGTCGTCCGCATCACCGCTCCGAAGTTAGGGTTGCCTTGCCTTACGGAGGCTAGGTGATGATCAAGTTTTTCCGCAATCCCGAAGTCAGGACAGGCGATACGGGATTCCGGACATCGCCCGGGCGGGCGTCACCTTCATCACCCGGCGGAAGGCGGCGATGAACGTGCTCGGCTGCGCGTAGCCCAGCCGCTCGGACACCTCCCGCACCTCGGCACCCGCCGACAGCAGAGCCAGCGCCTCGTGCACGCGCAGCGCCTGGCGCCACTGGGCGAACGACAGCCCGGTCGCCTCACGGAACGCCCGGGTGATCGTGCGGTCGCTCGTGCCCAGGGCGGCCGCCCACTCCAGCAGGCCGCGCTCGTCGGCCGGGTCCAGGAGCAGCGCCTCGGCGATCGGGTCGATCCTGGAGTCCCCGGGCAGATCCAGCGCGAACTGCCGCTCCGAGGGCTCGATCACGTCGAACACGACCGCCTCGGTGCGGGCGCGCGCCTCGATGGCGAGGTCCTCGCGGGTGAGGCGGAGCAGCAGCGACTCCAGCAGCGGGGTCACCGCGATCGACGTCGGCCCGGCGAACTCGACGGGGGTGCGCTCAGGCGCGAAGAAGGCGGCGTGCAGCTCGACCCCGGCCGTCAGCCGGCCGCCGTGCACGACGCCGGCGGGCACCCACAGGCCGAAGCCGGGCGGCACGGTGAAGATCCTGCCCCCGATCCGCGAGGTCAGCGTGCCGCCGCGCACCCAGACCAGCTCGTGCGCGGGATGCGTGTGCGGCGACCACTCCGTCGGCACCGCGAGCAGCCCGGACTCGGCGATGATCGCGAGCGCCGGCTCACCCGCCGGCATCGGCTCCCCGGCGAGCACCACCGTGCCCGGGTCTCGCCGCCATGTGCCGAGACCGACCTCCTGCGTCACCATGCGACCGAGCCTATTTCGTCTACTGTGGACCGCAATAATCCCTGGGAGGAGCAGCGTATGGACGAGGAGACGGCGCGGGCACTCGGGATCGACACGAGCGTCACGCACCCGGCGCGGCGATACAACTATCTGCTCGGCGGCACCGACAATTTCGCGGCCGACCGCGAGTCCGGCGACCTGATTCTGCGGGCATTTCCCGAAGTACGCGACACCGTGCGGGAAAATCGGAGATTCCTCGCGCGGGCGGTGCGATTCCTGGCGGCCGAGGCGGGCGTCGACCAGTTCCTCGACATCGGGACCGGGCTGCCGACCGCCGACAACACGCACGAGGTCGCGCAGCGGGCCAACCCCGCGGCCCGGGTGGTCTACGTCGACAACGACCCGCTGATCGCGCATCACGCCCAGGCCCTGCTGACGAGTACGCCCGAGGGCCGCACCCACTATGTCGAGGCCGACCTGCGCAACCCGGCCGCCATTCTGGGGCACCCAGCGCTGCGGGACGTGCTCGATCCCGGCCGGCCGGTGGCGGTGGTGCTCGCGGCGGTGCTGCACTTCTTCGAGCGGGACGCCGAGGCGGAGGGCATCGTGCGGACGATCGTCTCGTCCTTGCCGCCGGGCAGCTACCTGGTCGCCTCGCACGCGACCGTCGACACGGCCCCGCCGGAGGTGCGGGCGGCCTCCGAGGCGCTGAAGCTGGACGCATGGCCGCGGACGCGCGAGCAGTTCGGGCGGTTCTTCGCCGGCCTGGAGCTGGTGCCGCCGGGGATCGTGCTGGTGTCCGACTGGCGGCCCGAGGGCGAGCCGCTGCCCACGCCGCAGATCGGCGGCTACGCGGGCGTCGGCCGCAAGCCCTGACGTGCCCCGCCCGGCGCGCCTTGTCGGCACACCGGGCGGTTCGCTGTCAGGCGTGCGGGCACGCCAAGCGATTCGTTGTCAGGCGTGTGGGCGCGCCGGGCGGTTCGGCGTCAGGCGGTCGGCAGGTGCCAGGCGCCGGCGAGGCGGTCGGCGGCCTCGGGACCCCACGACCCCTCCTCGTACGGGTGCGGCTCGCTCGCCGAGTCCAGCACCGGCCCGACGATCCGCCACTCCTGCGCGATCGTCTCCTCGTGGGCGAAGCGCAGGTGGCTGCCGTCCATGGCGTCGTCGAGCAGCCGCTCGTACGCCTCCCGGCGCGCGCCGAAGACGTCGTCGAAGCCGGCCGCCAGCGCCACGGGCGTCGTGACGACCTCGGCACCCGGCTGCTTGGCCTGCAGGCTCAGCGTGATGCCGTCCTTCTTGCCCAGGCGCAGGCGCAGCAGGTTGGGCTCCGGGTTCGTGGCCGGCACCAGGCTGTGCGACGGCTGCTTGAACTCGATGACGACCTCGGTCGCCGTAGCCGGCAGCAGCTTGCCGGTGCGCAGGTGGAACGGCACGCCGGCCCAGCGCGGGGTGTCGATCGCGAGCGTCGTGGCCACGTACGTCTCCGTGCGCGAGCCCTCGGCCACGCCCGGCTCGTCGCGGTAGCCGGCGTACTGACCCAGCACCGTCGTCGCCGGGTCCATCGGCGCCGTCTTCTCCAGCACCGCCACCTCGGCCTCGCGGAAGCCCTCCGGGGACGCCGGCGGCTCCATCGCGAGCAGGGCGACCACCTGCAGGACGTGGTTCTGCAGGACGTCGCGGACGGCGCCGACCTTGTCGTAGAAGCCGGCGCGGCCCTGGGTGCCGAAGCTCTCGGCCAGCGTGACCTGCACGTTGGCGATGTGCTCGGCGCTCCACAGCGGCTCGAGCACCCGGTTGCCGAAGCGCAGCGCCGCGATGCCCTCGACGGCCTCCTTGCCGAGGTAGTGGTCGATGCGGAAGATCCGGTCCGCGGCGAACGCGCCGTTCAGCGTGGCGGCCAGCTCGGCCGACGACGCCAGGTCGTGCCCGAACGGCTTCTCGACGACGACCCGGCCGCGCCCGGCCAGCCCGGCGCCGGCGATGCCATGCACGACCGGCTCGAACACCGCGGGCGGGATCGCCAGGTAGAACAGCGGCGCCTGCGCGTCGCGCAGGGCGTCGGCGAGACGCTCGTACGTCTCGGGGGCGGCATAGTCGCCGGACAGCATCCGGAACCGGCCCGCCAGCGCCTCGAAGGCGTCCTCGTCGATCGGGCGGCCCGTCTCCACGACGGCCTTGCGCGCCGCGGCGATCAGCTGCTGGTCGTCCCAGGGTGAGCGGGCGACGCCGATCACCGGGCCGGTCAGCCGGTCGCGGCGGGCGAGCTCGTAGAGGGCCGGGAAGAGCTTCTTGGCGACCAGGTCGCCGGTGACGCCGAACAGCACCACCGCGTCGGAACGCGTGTCCATGGAACGGTCTTCTCTCACGCAACGGATTCGTTCTTCTTCCCGCGTGAACCTAAAGGCGCCCCCCGGGGATTCCACATACCGTCCCACCGTGATCTTGATTACGTCCGGTCGCGGAAAAGTGTCGTACCCCCGGCGCATGATGACCGGTATGGCGCAGCCCGCGACACCCTCCGGTCCTTCGTCCGCATCGGGATCTCCGCTGCCCGGGGCCCGGCACGAGCTGTCCGTGCAGGAGGCGCGGGCCCGGCTGGTGCCGCTCGCCCGCATGGCCGGGCTGACCGGGCAGGTGACGGTGCTCACGGAGGGCGGCCGGGCGGTCGCGGCGCTGGTCCCGGTCGCGATGCTCGACCGGTCCGGCGTGCCGTTGCCCGAGCCGCAGCGCGCCCGGTCGCCGGATGAGCAGCGCGTCGAGTTGCCGGATGGGCAGCGCGCCGGGTTGCCGGATGGGCAGCGCGCCGGGTTGCCGGTCGAGCAGCGTGTCGCGGTGCGGGAGCAGGGGCGCGCCCCGGTGCCGGAGCAGCGCGAGCCGGAGCGGGAGGGCGAGGCGGCCCGGCGGCGGGCCGTGGCCGAGGGGTGGCAGCGGCGGCTCGTGGCGCTGCGTGAGCAGTTGCTGGTGCAGCACCGGGCGCGGACGGCGGAGCTGCGGCGGGCGCTCGCCCAGGCGTGGGCGGCGCTCGACGAGGTGTGCCCGCCGGGCCGCGACCGGGCGCTCGACCAGCTGCGGGCCGAGCACCGGGCACTGGCGGCGGAGGAGCCCGGCACCGGACCGGCCGGCCGTCCGGCGGCCCGCTGAGCGCGGCGAGGACCCCTGCCGGACTTGACCGGTTGAGTGGGGTGTGAGCAGTGATGTGCCGGGGCTGACCAGTTACTGATCTTCCAAGTAAGCAGCTACCCGCCGGATCATCGCCGACTGCGTCACGGGGCCGGTGGATCGATCGAGGGGGAGCGAGCACGTGCGGAGTCCGGTAGGGATGGTGCAGGCGGATCCGGCGGGCCGCGACCCGTGGCAGGCCGGCCAGGCCCGGCTCCCGGGCGGAGCGCCGGCCACGGGGGGCGAGGTGCGGGTCGTGGTCCGGGCGCAGGACAAGCTGGATCTCGCCGGTGCGCGCGCGGTCCTCACCGCCGCGGGGGCGACCGTCACCGAGCGCCCGGAGCGGGCCCAGGTCGCCGTCCTCGTCGTGGACACCGATCCCGCCGCGGTCCTCGGCGAGGCCCCCGCCGGCCTCCCGGTGGTGATGGTCACCCCCGAGCTGACCGCGGAGCAGGCCGAGCCGGCCGCCCGCCGTCATGTCGTCGTCGCGCTCCCCAAGGCCGCGGTCACCGCCCGCGGCCTGGGCGCCGTCGTGGCCGCCGCAGCCCGGAGCGCGGCCCGTCCGACGGCCTCCCAGCTCTACGCGCAGTACCTGCACACGGTCGCCGAGGCCGCCGCCCGCCGCCGCGCCCAACCGGCCGCTCGCCTCGCCGGCCCGGCATCGGGGCGCCACCGCCCGCCGGCGTCAGCCCGGGCCGCACTCCCGGCGATGCCCTCCCGCGCCACGTCCGCCGGGGCGCCGCGCGGCACGACCCCGGCAGCCTCCCCGGCCATACCCCCGGCGCCGGCCGGCCAGTGGATGGCCGCGGACGGCGAGCCGGCCTGCGAGCTGACCGAGCGCGAGACGACCGTCCTCCGCCACGTCGCGAACGGCCTCGACACCGAGGAGATCGCCGCCGAGCTGGGCTGCAGCCGCCGCACCGTCATCAAGTGCGTCGGCGACGTGATGCATCGCTACGGCCTGCACAACCGCCCCCACGTCATCGCCTTCGCCATCCGCGCCGGCGCCCTGTGAGCGGTGGGTGATCCGTGCCGACGAGGCCACGGTTCGGCGCACAATCGTCAGCACCGTGAGGTGGTTCGTCTCCCGAACGAAGGATCGGAAGCCTGAGGGCGCCGATTCAAGAGCGGATCAGCGTCCCGCAGCATCACCGCGCGACATCGTGGGCCGGTGCGGTCTCTTCCGGGCGATCGGTTGCCCGTCTTTTCTCGGAATCACTGCAACCTGACGGGGGTCGCCACTCCTCTAGCACTCGACGAGAGGAGCACGACCGAGTGGACGCCGAGGCCGAGGAGGCTTTCCGGGAGTTCGTGAGCGCCAGGTTCCCGTCGCTGCGCGCGCTGGCGTACGTCACCTGCGGCGACTGGCAGGCCGCCGAGGACGCGGTCGCGGGGTCGCTCTCCCGGCTCTACCTGCGCTGGGGCAAGGTGGCCTCCCCGGACGCGTACGCGCGCACCATGGTCGTCCGCGCGGCGATCGGGGAGAAGCGCCGGCCGTGGCGGCGCGAGCGGTCGGCCGGTGACGCGTTCCCGGACGTCGCCGGGCCGGATCCGTCGGCGGACGTCGACGAGCGGTTGCGGCTGCGGGCGGCGTTGCGGCAGGTGCCGCCCCGGCAGCGGGCCGCGCTGGTGCTGCGGTTCCTGGAGGGGCTGAGTGTCGAGGAGACGGCCGAGGTGCTCGGCTGCACCGAGGGCACGGTGAAGAGCCAGACGAGCAGGGGGCTGGACACGCTGCGGGCGGTCCTGGCCGACGACGAGCTGCAGGAGGGAGCGGACCGTGTCCTTTCGGGTCGAGGACGTGTTTGAGGCCGTCCAGCACGGCGCGCCCGCGCCGCGGACCAGCACGGACGACATCATCGCGGGTGCGCACCGGATCCGGCGGCGGCGCCGGACGGCCGCGGTCGCGGGGGCGGGCGGTGCGGCCGCCGTCGTGGTCGCGCTGGTGACAGGCTTGACGGGTACGCCGCGGAGCGCGCCCCCGGCCCCGCCCGCCGCCACGGTCACGACCCCGCCCGTCGCCCGCAAGGTGTTCACCCAGCCGGCGGGCTTCGCGGCCGCCCTCGCGTCGTTCCGGATCGGGAAGTACCAGGTCGGCCCGGTGAACCAGGTGACGGCGGGCTACCAGGTGCTGCCCGTCTACCGCGACGGCTACGTGATCGGGGTCGACGACGAGGAGTACCCGCTCGCGGACGCGACGATCACCGTCTACCGGCCGGGCGTCTACGACCCGGCGATGTTCGGGGCGAAGGGCGAGTTCACCACCGCGTACGGTCCCGTCTCCACCGTGGACGTGGGCGGCTCCCGGGCGCTGGTCCGGGATCTGACGTACGCGCTGCCGGATCAGGACGCCATGAAGAAGTGGCTGGCGGGTCGCAAGGACGGCGACCAGGCGGCCGCCCGTGACCTGCCCCAGCTCAAGTACACCCGGACGGCCGTCGCCTGGGAGTACGCCGACGACGCCTGGGCGACCTTCCTGCCGGGCCAGGTCCGCGACCCGTTGACGCGCGCGGACACGCTGGCGATCGTCGCCGGGGTCAGCCCGGCGGCCGGGCGCCCGCTGCGGATGCCGTACACCTTCGGCTGGCTGCCCGGCGGCTGGCAGACGGTGGGCGTGACGCAGAACGCCGAGGGCATGTCCGACGTCGTCTCGCAGGTGGTGCTCCATGACGGCCCGCTGACCCGCGAGGAGCAGGCCGGCCCGGTCGACGACAGCCTGCCCGGCGGGCTGCTGCGGGTCTGGACGGGCACCCCGAAGGGCAGCGCCGAGCGCGACGCGGGTCAGCGGATCACCTGTGACGAGCAGATCGCGAACTGCGTGATGGTGCTCGACCCCGATCACTTCGCCGAGTTCCAGGGGGTCGGCAAGGGCGTCACGGTCAAGGACGCCCTGCGGATCCTGACGTCGCTGAAGCCGGCCCGGGTCCGCGACCAGTCGGCCTGGCCGCGCGCCGAGTGACGGCCGGTCCGGTCGAGCGGCCAGCCGGGCTGGCCGCGAGCCGGGTGACGGTCGGCCCGGTCGAGCGATCAGTCGGCCTGGCCGCGGGCAGAGTGACGGCCGGTCCGGTCGAGCGATCACCCGGCCCGGCCGCGGGCCGGGTGACGGTCACTCCCGGTCGAGGGTGTCGACCAGCAGGTCGAGCACCTGCTTGAGGGCGGCGATCCGCTCCGGGTCGCCGCCGTAGCGCCGGCTGATGCTGCCGGGGATGTCGCACGCCCGGGCGCGCAGCTGCGTGCCGGCGGGCGTGAGGGTCAGCAGGACGCGGCGCTCGTCGGCGCTGTCGCGGACGCGGTCGATCAGGCCGGCCGTCTCGAGCCGCTTGAGCAGCGGGGTGAGCGTGCCGTTCTCCATGTGCAGGCGGGCGCCGAGCTCGCCGACGGTCAGCGGGGTGCCGGCCTCCCACAGCGCCAGCATCGCCGTGTATTGCGGGTAGGTCAGGCCCAGGTCGGCCAGCAGGGGCGCGTATGCCCGGGTGACCAGGCGGCTGGCCGTGTAGAGCGAGAAGCACAGCTGATCGTCGAGCCGCAGCGAGGCAGTCATGTCTTACACGATACTATCGTGAACGATAGTTAGCCTCGAGCGAAGGAGTCCGCCATGCAGGCGATCTACACCGCTGTCGCCACCGCCTCCGGTGACGGCCGCAACGGTCACACCCGGACCGACGACGGCCAGCTCGACCTCGACGTCCGCATCCCCAAGGAGATGGGCGGCCCCGGCGGCGCCACCAACCCCGAGCAGCTGTTCGCCGCCGGCTATGCGGCCTGCTTCCACTCCGCGCTCAAGGGCGTCGCGCGGCGGGCCAAGGTCAGCATCGACAACACCGAGATCACCACCCGCGTCGGCATCGGGTCGATCGGGGAGAACCGGTTCGGCCTGAGCGTCGAGCTGGACCTGCACGCCCCCGGCCTCGACCGGGAGACCGCGCAGCAGCTGCTCGAGGCTGCGCACCAGGTCTGCCCCTACAGCAACGCCACCCGGGGCAACGTCGAGGTCACCCTCAGGGTGATCTGATCCGGGGGACGTGTCGATCGGCGGCATGCCGGGTCGTCATCGTGGTGGAAGGCCCACACCGAGGAGGATGACGACATGCGCTACACGCTGCTGATGCACTACACCGAGCAGACCGACGAGACGCTCGGCGCCGAGGCGATGGCCGAGGGGCGGCGCGCCATGACCGACTACACGGCGACGCTGCACCAGGCGGGCGTGCTGATCGCCGCCGAGGTGCTGCAGCCCTCGGCGGGCAGCACCACCGTCAGCCGGGCGGGCGGGGAGCTGCGGATCCAGGACGGGCCGTTCGCCGACACGAAGGAGCAGCTCGGCGGCACCTTCGTCATCGACGTGCCCGACCTCGACGCGGCGATCGAGTGGGCGGGCCAGGTGCCGGCCGCGACCTGGGGCACGGTCGAGATCCGGCCGGGCGCCATGTACGTGGCCGACGGCGTCTGGCGCCCCAACGCATGAGCGGCGACGCGGCGCGGGCTGCCGCCGAGCGGGTGGCCCGCACCGCGTACGGACGCCTCGTCGCCCTGCTCGCCGCGCCGGCCGGGGACCTGGCGCTCGCCGAGGACGCCCTCGCGGGGGCCTTCGAGCGGGCGCTGAGCACCTGGCCGGGCGCCGGCGTGCCCGCCAATCCCGAGGGGTGGCTGCTGACCGTGGCCCGCAACCGGATCCGCGACGTGTGGAAGTCGGCCGCGCACCGCACGAGCGCACCCCTGGAAGACGCCGCCGGGCACGACGCGGTGACGCCGATCGACGACCTCGACCCGGACGCGATCCCCGACGAGCGCCTGCGCCTGCTCTTCGTCTGCGCGCACCCCGCCATCGACGCCGCCGCGCGTACGCCGCTGATGTTGCAGACCGTGCTGGGCTTCGAGGCCGCCCGGATCGCCACCGCCTTCGCCGTGCCACCCGCCGCCATGGCGCAGCGGCTGGTCCGGGCCAAGCGCAAGATCCGCGACGCCCGGATCCCGTTCACGGTGCCCGACCGGCAGGCGATGCCCGCGCGGCTGCCGGCCGTGCTCGAAGCGGTGTACGGCTGCCACGCCCTCACCTGGGACCAGGGCGACGGGGAGGCGCAGTACCTCGCGGTCACCCTGGCGGCGCTGCTCGGCACCGAACCCGAGGCGTGGGGGCTGGCCTCATTGATCACGCTGTCGCTGGCCCGGGCGGGCGGCCGGGGCGAGCGCTATGTCCCGATCGAGCGGCAGGACCCGCGTACGTGGGATGCGCAGTTGATCGTGGAAGGCGGCCTGCTCCTGCGCCGGGCCGGCAGCGGGCCGCCCGGGCGTTTCCAGCTGGAGGCCGCGATCCAGGCCGTGCACTGCGACCGGGCCCGCACCGGGGTCGTGGACTGGGCGGCGCTGCGGGTGCTCTACACGGCGCTGGTGCGGGTGGCGCCCAGCCTGGGCAGCCGGGTCGCGCTGGCCGCCGTGACCGGGCGCACCGACGGGCCGGACGCCGGCCTGACCGAACTCGCCACACTCGACGCGGCACAGGTGGCGTCGTTCCAGCCCTATCACGCCGTCCGCGCGGACCTGCTCGCCAGGGCGGACCGTCCCGCCAAGGCGGCCGAGGCCTACCGGACCGCGGCGGCGCTCGCGACCGATCCGGCCGTCAGGGACCACCTCGCCGCCCGTGCCGGTGATAGGAATGGCGGGTGAACCCCTTCAACGATCTGGACGCGTACGTACGTCTGCCCCGCCTCGAAGGGCTGCACCTGTCCCCGGACGGGCACCGCCTCGTCGTGGCAGTGGGCACGCCCGCCAAGGACAACTCGTCGTACGTCACCGCGCTCTGGGAGGTCGACCCCGGGGGCACCCGCCCGGCGCGCCGGCTGACCCGCAGCGACAAGGGCGAGTCGGCGGCCGCCTTCACCCCCGCCGGGGACCTGCTCTTCGTGTCCGCGCGGCCGCGGCCCGGCGACGACGCCGAGGAGCCGGGATCCGCGCTGTGGTCGCTGCCGGCCGGCGGCGGTGACGCCCAGGTGGTGGCCGCGCCGCGCGGCGGCGTGCGGCAGGTCGTCGTCGCCGGCGACGGGACGGTCCTGCTCGGGTCGGCCCTGCTGCCGGCGGCGGCGAGCACCGAGGCGGACGCGGAGGCGCGCACCGGGCGCAAGGAGGCGGGCGTCTCGGCGATCCTGCACGAGGAGTTCCCCGTGCGCTACTGGGACCACGACCTGGGACCCGACCGCACCCGGCTGCTGGTCGCCGGCGTCGCGGAGCGGCTGGAGCTGCGCGACCTCACCGGGCACGCGGGCTCGGCCCTGGACGACACCAGCCGGTGGGACCTCGCGCCGGACGGGCGTACCGTCGTCACCACCTGGAGCGTCCCGGAGGCCGGCGGCTCGCGACGGGTCACCCTCGTGGCGATCGACACCGAGTCGGGGGAGCGGCGCACGCTTGCGGACGACCCCGGCCACGACTACGAGGCGCCGCGCATCTCGCCCGACGGCACGCAGGTCGCCTTTCTCGCGCAGCGCCGGTCCACCCCCGGGGAGCCCGGCGACTCGTGGCTGGCGCTGGTGCCGCTGGCCGGCGGCCCGGCCCGCGACCTCACCGCCGGCTGGGACAGGCTGCCCGGCCGGCCACGGTGGACGCCCGACGGCGCCGCGCTGGTCACGGCCGCCGACGACCTCGGCCGCTCGCCGCTGTGGCGCGTCGACGCGGGCACCGGGGAGGTCACGCGGCTGACGCCGGACGAGGGCGCGTACTCCGACGTCGTGGTCTCGCCGGACGGGCGCTGGGCGTACGCGTTGCGCTCGGCGATCGACAGCCCGCCCGCCCCGGTACGCGTGGCGCTGAGCGGTGCCCCCGAGGTGACGCACCTGCCGGGGCCCGCCGAGCCGGTCACCGTCCCCGGACGGCTCGAGGAGATCACCACGACCGCCGCCGACGGCACACCCGTACGCGCCTGGATCGCGCTGCCGCACGAGGCGAGCGCGGAGGCACCCGTCCCGTTGCTGCTGTGGATCCACGGCGGCCCGCAGAGCTCGTGGAACGCCTGGTCCTGGCGCTGGAACCCGTGGCTGGCCGTGCAGCGCGGCTACGCGGTCCTGCTCCCGGACCCCGCCCTGTCCACCGGCTACGGCACCGCGTTCATCCGCCGCGGCTGGGGCGCCTGGGGCGCGGCGCCCTACACCGACCTGCTGAGCCTGACCGACGCCGCCGAGGCCCGGGCCGACATCGACGCCACCCGCACGGCCGCCATGGGTGGCTCCTTCGGCGGCTACATGGCCAACTGGGTCGCCGGGCACACCGACCGCTTCCGGGCGATCGTCACGCACGCGTCGCTGTGGGCGCTGGACCAGTTCTCGGGCACGACCGACGCCTCGTACTACTGGACGCGCGAGATGACCCCCGAGATGACGCTGGCCCACTCCCCGCACCGCTCGGCCGCCTCGATCACCACCCCGATGCTGGTCATCCACGGCGACAAGGACTACCGCGTCCCGATCGGCGAGGGGCTGCGGCTGTGGTGGGAACTGCAGTCGGGCGAGCACCCGGAGCGGCACAAGTTCCTCTACTTCCCGGACGAGAACCACTGGATCCTCAAGCCCGGCAACGTACGAGCCTGGTACGAGACGGTGTTCGCCTTCCTGGCCCAGCACGTCCGCGGCGAGAAGTGGGAGCGCCCGGAGCTGCTCGGCTGAGCTGACAGCCGGGGGCGGGTCCTACGCGGGCATCCGCAACAGCAGCGACCCGCCCCACACCAGCGCGCCGATCGTGCCGGCCAGCAGCACGAAGCTCCACACCGCCGACGGGACGAGAGTGAGCTCGCTGAGCCGGGTCGTGTCGTTCTCCTTGACCGTCCAGTCCCCGCGCGTGGCGTGCAGGATCATCCGCTGCACGGCACCGATGAGCAGGAGCCAGACCCACACGTAGGCGGCCAGCATCAAGTGCTCCTCCCGCGCCTTCGTGGTCACCTGGAAGAGGACCACCAGCAGCGCGGGCACGATCAGCCAGCCGATCAGTCCCCGCAGCGTCGGCAGCATCAGCACCAGGAAAGCCATGCTGGCCCACAGCACCATGACCGGCTCGGTGTGCAACAGAAGCCACGCGGCGAACAGGCCGAACAGCGAAGGCCCCGCGTAGCCCGCTGCCGCGATCACGATGCTGAGCGGCCAGAACGGGATCTCGTGCAGGGTGCCGCCCTGCCCGTCCCGGGTAAAGGTGATCTTGCGGACGGCTCGCAACAGCGCGACGGCGGCCATGGCGTGCCCGCCCTCGTGCGCGACGACGACCACGAACTTCGTGATCGGCCACAGGGGCACGGCGAGGATCCACGCGAGCATGGCCGCGTGCCACATCGCCGTGTCCGTCCCGACCGCCATTCCGGCAGGCTAGGCCGGGTGCGGGCCAGATCGGGATCGGCCGACGGGACCGGCCGTTCCGGCTAGGGTCCGCGGTTCGGACGGGGCGTCGGAACCAGGCCGCGTCCGAAACGGACCCTACGGGGCCCGCATGGCGGGGGAGGCGTAGACGGACGGCACCCGGAAGCCGGCCAGCCAGGCGGTCAGCCGCGCGGCCTCGTCGTCGAGCGCGCGCCGGGCCCGGGCGGAGACCCGCTCGAGCAGCCGCACCTCGACCACCCCGGCGGCGTCCTGGACCCAGCACCCGACGACCCGCCCGTCCACCCAGGCGGTGGACCCGGCGTTGCCGCTGCGGTCGAACAGCGGGTCCCGGTGCGGCCCGAGGTAGAAGTCGCGCTCCTTCCAGCCCATGACGGTCGGGTCCAGGACCGGCAGCAGCGCCGCCCAGTCGCCCGGGCCGGCCGGCTCGGCCACGTCGTCCGGCAGCACCCATCCCGTCCGGCCGCCGTCCAGCGTCACGGCGACCGCGTCGAGCTCGGTCAGGGCCGTGCGGACGGTCGTCTTGGTCGACCCCAGCCACCACACCAGGTCGTCCTCGGTCCCCGGGCCGAAGGTGCGCAGCCACCGCCGCACGATCTCCCGATAGCCCTCCTCCGCCTTCGCGGGCTCGGGATCCGCACCCAGCCAGTGCCGCGTCAGCGTCCAGCGTGGCCGCGACGTGTGCCACCCGCCCGTGTTGGCGCCGCGCATCACCTCACCCGAGGCCCCGAGCTGCGTGAGGATCCGGGACGCCGTCCAGCTCACCCCGGGCGTCACCGCCACCTTCACATCGATCATCGGTACGGCCCGCCGCACCTCCGCCGCGGTCAGCCCCTCCGGCGCCGCGGCCAGCACGTCGAGCACCTGCTCCCGGGCCCGGTCGAGCCACCCCTCGCCGTCCGCGTCGATCCCCGCCTTGACCACGTCCTTGACGATGGCGACCCGCTCGTTGCGCGCCACCCGCGCCGCCGGCCCGCCCCACGCCGCCGCCACCAGATCCCGCGGAAACACGAACAGCGTCCGCCGCATGGCCAGCTGCTTGACCACCGCCCGGTCCTCCTGCAGCGCCGCCGTCACGTCGCCCGCCGTCAGGCCCGTCGCCCGCGCCCAGCTGGAGAGGTAAACCGTCGCCGGCTCGGTCGCGTGCAGCACCGTCATGGCCCGCACGACATCCTCCGCCGTCGTGACCCGGTGCCCGGGCGCCAGCGCATGCCGCGTGGCCAGCCGGGCCCGCCGCTCCTCGTCCGTCACGTGCCGCATGCCGTCATGCTGGCACAGGGGTATGACACAACCGGCTCAGTCGTCCTCGGCGAAGACGAGCTTCCTCGGTTCCTCCTCGGCCGGGCGGCCGCGGAGGCGGGCGATGATGCGCGGCAGGTACGGCACGACGAAGGCGAGGACCGCCAGCGTCAGCAGCGCAGCGGTCAGCGGCCGGTCCACGAAGGTGGTCAGGTCGCCGTTGGCCACCAGGAGGGCCCGGCGGAACTGGACCTCCATCATCGGGCCGAGGATGAGGCCGAGAATGACCGGGGCGATGGGGAAGTCGAAATGGCGCATGCCGAAGCCGATGACCCCGATGGCGTACGCCAGGAAGACCTGGTTGACGCTGCCCGTCGCCGCGTAGACGCCCAGGGTGGCGAAGACGAGGATGCCGGCGTAGAGGATCGGCCGCGGGATCTGCAGCACCTTGACCCAGACGCGGATGAGCGGCAGGTTCAGGACGAGCAGCAGGACGTTTCCGACGTACAAGGAGGCGATCAGGGCCCACACCAGTTCGGGCGAGGTGTCGAACAACTGCGGGCCCGGCTGGAGGTTGAAGATCTGGAAGGCCGCCAGCATGACCGCGGCCGTCGCGGAGGTCGGGATGCCGAGCGTCAGCAACGGGACGAGGACGCCGGAGAAGGCCGCGTTGTTGGCGGCTTCCGGGCCGGCGACCCCTTCGATCGCGCCCTTGCCGAATTCGGCGCGATGGGCGGCGCGGTGCTTCTCCCAGGTGTACGACAGGAAGGTCGGCACGTCGGCACCGCCGGAGGGCAGGGCGCCGAACGGGAATCCGAGTGCCGTGCCCCGCAACCACGGGCCCCACGAGCGGCGCCAGTCGTCGCGGCTGAGCCACGGCGACTTTCCGGGGGTGACCGGTGCGAGGCGAGCGGGCAGCGGGCGGCTCGCGACATGGAGGGTCTCGCCGATGGCGAAGAGGCCGACGATGACCACGACGACGTCGACGCCTTCGAGCAGTTCCATGGTGCCGAAGGTGAAACGGGCCTGGCCGGTGAGCGCGTCGATGCCGACCAGACCCAGGAACAGGCCGAGGATCAGGGACATCAGCCCGCGTACGATCGATCGTCCCACCAGGGCCGTCACGGCGACCATCGCGAGCAGGGCCAGCGCGAAGTAGTCCGCCGCCCGGAAGGTCGTGGCGAGCCGGGCCACCGGCTGGGCGAGCAGGCTGAGCAACAGGGTGGAGATCGTGCCCGCCACGAAGGAGCCGATGGCCGCCGTGGCGAGGGCCGCCTTGGCGCGTCCGCGGCGGGCCATCTGGTGGCCCTCGATCGCGGTCGCCACGGAGGCCGATTCGCCCGGGGTGTTGAGCAGGATCGACGTGGTCGAGCCGCCGTACATGGCGCCGTAGTAGATGCCGGCGAACATGATGAACGTCCCGATCGGATCGTCGAGGCTGAATGTCACGGGCAGCAGCAGGGCGATGGTGAGCGCCGGGCCGATGCCGGGCAGCACGCCGACGAAGGTGCCGAGGGTGACGCCGGCGGCCGCGTACAGCAGGTATTGCGGGCTGAGCACCGTGCCGAAGCCGGACAGCAGATCGCCGAAGACGGTCACAGCGGCAGCACCCCCGCGGGCAGGAAGATGTCGAGCAGCCGCGTGAAGGCGAAATAGATCGCCACCGGCAACAGCACGGCCACCGCCGCGTCGCGCAGCGGATTGCGGCTGCCGAGGACGCGGGCGACCACGAGGACGAAGGCGGCGGCGGAGACGACGAATCCGGCGTACTCGAGGGCGATCGCGAATCCGGCCAGGCTCGCGGCGACCCCGGCCGGGCCCCACCAGTGCGGCCTTTCCTCCGGTTCGTCGCCGGCGGCGCGGAATTGCGAGACCAGGTACGCCGCCGCGACGCCGGCCCACGCCACCGCGACGACCACCGGGGCCAGGCGCGGACTCTGCAGGCCGAGGTCACCGTCGGCCGCCGCGAGCGCCGACCACGTCAATCCCACCCCGGCGAGGACGAGCACCGCGCCGAGAACCACGCCGCCGGTGCGCAGGCGGGTCTCCATTCAGCCGAGCCCGATCTCGGTCAGCACCGTGGTGATGCGCTGGTTCTCGCTCTTGAAGTACGCCTTCGCCTCGTCCCCGCTCCGGTAGAAGTCCTCCCAGCCCTGTTGCTGAAGCGCCGTCTGCCATTGCGGGGACGAGTGCAGCTTGTCGACGAAGGACGCGACTGCTTTCTCGGTCGGCGCGTCGAGGCCGGGCGGGGCGACGACGCCGCGCCAATTCATGAGCTCGACGTCGTACCCCTGCTCCTTGATGGTGGTGGCCGGCGCCCCAGCGCCCACATCGACGCCCGTCGCGCCGGAAACCGCGAGCGCGCGCACCTTGCCGGAGGCCACCAGGTCCTTGAACTCGCTCTGGCCGGACACCGCCGCGGTCAGATCCCCCGAGAGCAGGGCCGCCTTGGCCTCGCCGCCGCCGGAATAGGCGACGTATTTCATCGCCGCCGGATCCGCGCCGGCCGCCTTGCCCAGCAGTCCGACGAGAATCTGGTCGGTGCCGCCCGCGGAGCCGCCGCCCCAGCTGATCGACGCGGGGTCCGCCTTGGCGTCGTCGAGCAGCTGGCGGAGAGTCCGATATTTCGAGCTCGCCGGGACGACCACGATCTCCTGCTCGGCGGTCAGCGTGGCGATCGGCGTCACCTGGTCGAGCGTGACCGGCGACTTGTTGGCGACCACGCCGCCGACCATCACCAGGCCCATGACCATCAGGTGGTGCGCGTCACCGGCGTTCTTGGACACCAGCTGCGCCAGCCCGATCGTCCCGGCCGCGCCGGTGACGTTGTAGACCTCGACGGCCTCGCCCCCGGCCAGCTTGGCGTCGGTCAGGGCCTTCTGCATCGTCCGCGCGGTCAGGTCCCACCCGCCCCCGGGCGCGGCCGGCACCATGAGCTGCAGCGTCTTGGCCGGATAGGCGACGTCACCCGATTCCGTACGCCCGCCCGCGGTGTCTTTCTCGCACCCGGCGGCACCGGCGGCGAGCACCACGGCCAGCCCCGCGGCGACGACATGCTTCCTCACGACCGCACCTCCGCGTTACGTCCATGTTGCAGAGATGCTGCACGCGCGGGCGGGCGCCGGTCACCGTTCCGGTCGTGAAGGTTCTTCTGGTCTTTGTGGTACGGACGCCAGCAGCGTCAGTTTGTCGGCGTCCTCGGTGCCGGGGTCGGCGTGGTAGACGGCGACGGTCAGGTGCTGGGCCTCGGCGACGATCAGTTTCTCCCGGTTGAGCCGGAGGTCGCCGACGAGCGGGTGCCGCAAGCGCAGGACCGCACCCTGCCGGCCGCCGATGTCGTGGCGGCCCCAGAGCCGGCGGAAGCGGGGGCTCTCGCGGGAGAGCCGGTCGACCAGCTCCACGCAGCGGGGGTCGTCGGCGCGGGTGCCCACCGACTGGCGGAACGCGGCGACGATGCCCGTCGTGGCGAGCTCCCAGTCGACGAAGAGGTCGCGTTCGCCCGGGTCGAGGAACACGTCGAGCAGCCGGTTGCCCCCCTCGGCCAGCCGGGGCGACAGGGCCGTCGCGAGCGGGTTGGCGAGCAGCACGTCGAGGTGGCGGCCCTCGACGAAGGCGGGCAGGGGCAGCGCGCCGACCATCTTGCGGACGCCGTCGGGCACGGTCTCGGGGCTCGCGTGCCGGGGCTTCCGCTCGCCGGCCAGCGCGAGGAGGTACGCGACGCTCGCCTCGTCGAGCCGCAGCACGCGGGCCACGGCCTCGAGCACCTGCGCCGACGGGTTACGGTAGCGCCCCTGCTCGAGGCGGAGGTAGTACTCGTTGCTGATGCCGGCGAGCATGGCGACCTCCTCACGCCGCAGCCCGGGCACGCGGCGCACCCCGGCGGCGGTGATGCCGGCCTGCGCCGGGGTCACCAGCTCGCGGCGGGCCCGGAGAAAGTCGCCCAGCGGGTTCGTGGTCACACTTCAAGGTAGCCGGACTACCAGGATCGAGGCGGTACTGCCTGGTTTCCGCGGTGGCGCCGACAGTTACTCATATGCACATTCTGGTCACCGGGGGATCCGGGTTCATCGCGGGGCACTGCATTCTTCAGCTGCTCGACGCGGGACACGACGTTCGTACCACTGTCCGCTCCCTGTCGCGGGAGGCCTCCGTACGCTCGGTGCTGGGTGACGATCCCCGCCTGAGCTTCGTCGCGGCGGACCTGACCCGGGACGAGGGCTGGCCCGAGGCGGTGGCCGGCGTCGACGTCGTGCTGCACGTGGCGTCGCCGGTGCGCCCCGGGCACGTCGAGAACGAGGACGACGTGATCGTGCCGGCGCGGGAGGGCGCGCTGCGGGTGCTCCGCGCCGCCCGGGACGCCGGCGTCCGCCGGGTGGTGCTCACCTCGGCGTTCCATGCCGTGGGCTGGGGTCATCCGCGGTCGGACCACGTGTTCACCGAGGCCGACTGGACCGTGCTGGACGGGCCGGGCGTGGACGCGTACGCGAAGAGCAAGACCCTGGCCGAGCGGGCCGCCTGGGACTTCGTCGCGGGGACCCCGATGGAGCTGGTCACGCTCCTGCCGGTCGCGGTGCTGGGACCCGTGCTGGGCGGCGAGGTGTCCGGGGCCAACCACGTCGTGCAGCGCATGCTGGCCGGGGCGATGCCCGGGTTCCCGCACCTGTTCCTGCCGATCGTGGACGTCCGGGACGTGGCCCGCGCGCACGTGCTCGCGATGACGGTCCCGGCCGCGGCGGGGGAGCGCTTCCTGCTCTCCAACGGGCCGGCCCGGGAGCTGAAGGACATCGGCGCGACGATCCGGACCCGGCTCGGCGCGGCGGCGGCGAAGGTGCCCACGCGTACGGTGCCGAACGTCGTCGTCCGCGCGGCGGCGCTGGTGAATCCGGAGTTCCGGGCCTTCGCCCCCGAGCTCGGCTTCGCGAAGCGCACCTCGAACGAGAAGGCGCGCCGCGTGCTGGGGTGGTCGCCGCGTGATCCGGAGGAGGCGATCGTGGCGGCCGCGCGGAGCCTCGCGCCGGCCGTAAGAGTGTGACTTCCGCCACTCTCGCGACGTTCCTGCTGGTCCGCGGCTTTCGGGCGCCCCATATTGCTTTGTCCTGACGTAGGGGGAGGTTGGCAGAGTGGTCCCCGTGGACACACGGGGACCCGCACGCTTCCTCTGGGCGCTCGGCCGGCAGCTGCGCGGCCGGGTGCTGCTCGGCGCCATGTTCGGCACGCTGTGGTACGTCAGCCTGGCCTTCACGCCGTGGCTGATCGCCCAGGCGATCGATCGGGGCCTCGCCCCGCGCGACCCCGGGGCCCTCGCCGCCTGGATCGCGGTGGTGCTGGTGGTCGGCCTGTCGAGCGCCGGGCTGGGCATCATGCGCCACCGGTCGATGACCAAGCTGCGGCTGGGCGCCGCCCTGCACACGGCCGAGGCGGTCCTGGCCCACGCCACGCGGCTCGGTGCGGCCCTGCCCCGGCGGGTCACCTCCGGCGAGGTGGTGACCATCGGCATCGCCGACGTGTGGACCGTCGGCCGGGCGATGAACGTGGGCGGCGTCGGGGTCGCGAGCGTCCTGGCCTATGTGACGGTGGCGGTGCTGCTGTTCCGGACGTCGCCGCTGCTGGCCGTGGTGGTGCTGGCGGGCGTACCGGTGCTGGGGCTGGTCCTGGCCCCGCTGCTCGCGCGCGTGCAGGCGGCCGCGTCGCGCTATCGCCGGCGGCAGGGTGACCTGGCGGCGCAGCTGGTCGACGTGCTCGGCGGCCTGCGCATCCTCAACGGGCTGGGCGGCAAGGAGGGGCACCTGGAGGCGTTCCGGCGCAGCTCCGCCGAGCTGCGGGAGCTGGGCTACCGGGTGGGGCGCTCGAGCAGCTGGGTCGGCGCGCTCGGCGAGGGGCTGCCCGGCATCTTCCTCGGCGTCGTGGTCTGGCTGGCGGCGCGGCAGGCGGCGGCGGGCGAGCTGACGGCGGGGGAGCTGGTCGCGGTCTACGGCTACACGGCCATGCTGACCATCCCGGTCAACGTGCTGATCTTCTGCGGCTTCGACATCACGCGCGGGCTGGTGGCGGCCCGGCACGTGATCGCCTTCCTGGCCCTGCCGCCCGAGCCGGTCGCCGGGCAGCCCGGGCCGGCCGGACCCGCCGCGCTGCACGACCCGGCCTCCGGCGTCGTCGCGGAGCCCGGCCGCCTGACCGCGCTCGCCGGGGCCCGCCCGGCCGATGCCGCCGCGGTGCTCGAGCGGCTCGGACGCTACGGGCCGACCGACGCCACCTGGGGCGGCGTCCGGCTCGACAGCATCTCCCGCGACGAGGTCCGCGCGCGCATCCTGGTCGCCGAGCACGACGCCGGCCTCTTCGCCGGCTCCCTGCTCGACGTGGTGACCGGCGCCGCGCCGCCCGGGCGCTTCGACGCGGCGATCGCCGCCGCGGCCGCCCACGACATCGGCGCGCCGGAGCACCCGGTCGAGTGGGCCGGCCGCAACCTCTCGGGCGGCCAGCGGCAGCGCGTCCGCCTCGCCCGCGCGTTCCACCAGGAGCCGGAGACGCTCCTGCTGCCCGAGCCCACCTCCGCCCTCGACGCCCACACCGAGGCGGCCATCGCCGGGCGGCTGCCCGCGGCCCGGGCCGGGCGCGCCACCGTCGTCGCCACCACGTCCCCGGCCCTGCTCGACCGCGCCGACGTGGTGCACTACCTGGTCGACGGGCGGGTGGCCGCCAGCGGGACGCACCGCGAGCTGCTCGGCGCCGCCCCGGGCTATCGGCGCCTGGTCGCGCGCGTGTTCGGGGAGGAGGACCGATGAGCACCACGCTGCCCGTCGCCGGCACCCGGCAGGTCGTGCGGGCCGCCGGCCGGCTGATCGCCGCCGACCGCCGGGCCGTCGCCGTCATGATGGCGCTCAACGCGCTGGCCGCCGTCGCCGCGCTCGGCGGGCCCTGGCTGCTCGGCCGGATCATCGACGCCGTCGCCGCGGGCGAGGGCGCCGCCGGCGTCGACCGCCTGGCCGTCGCCGTGCTGACCTGCGCGGTCGTCCGCACGGTCGTGTCCCGCTACGCGCTGCGGATGGGCTACCGCTTCGGCGAGCGCACCGCCGCCCGCATCCGCGAGGGCTTCCTGCGCCGGTCGCTGGGCCTGCCCGCGTCGGTCATCGAGCGCGTGCCCACCGGCGACCTCACCGCCCGCGGCACCACCGACGTCGACGCGGTCGCCACCACCCTGCGCGACGTGCTGCCCGAGCTGCTCGTCGGCTTCGTGCAGCTGGTGCTGATCGCCGTCGCCGTGCTGGTCCTCAGCCCGCCGCTCGGCGCGGTGGGCCTGGTCGGCTTCACCGGCATCTGGTTCATCACCCGGTGGTACCTGCGCCGCGCCCGGGCGGCCTATCTCACCGAGGGCGAGGCCAACTCCGTCATGGCCGAGGAGCTCGCCGCCACGACCGCGGGCGCCCGCACGGTCGAGGCCTTCCACCTGCGCGAGCAGCGCCTGGCCGCCGGGCACGCGGCGCTGGCGGAGACCCGGCGCACCCGGATGGCGACGCTGCGGCTGCGCACGATGTTCTTCCCGATGGTGGAGATGTCCTACGTGCTGCCGGTCGTCCTCATCATGGCCGTCGGCGGCGCCCTCTACTTCCGCGGCTCGGTCACGCTCGGCACGGTCGCCGCGGCGATCCTCTACCTGCGCCAGATCGTCGGCCCGCTCGACAGCATCATGATCTGGATCGAGCAGTTGCAGAGCAGCAGCGCCTCCTTCGCCCGGGTCGAGGGCCTGGCCGCCGTGCCCGCCGAGCCGCCCCGGGCGATCGGCGCGCCGGCCGGTGACCGCATCGAGGTGCGGGGCGTGCGCTACGCGTACGGGCCGGGGCCGGACGTGCTCCGCGACGTCGACCTGACCGTCCGCCCGGGTGAGCGCCTCGCCGTCGTGGGCCTGTCCGGCGCGGGCAAGTCCACCCTCGCCCGCCTCATCGCCGGCGTCGACCGCCCCGGCGCGGGCACGGTCACCGTGGGCGGCGTGCCCGTCGCCGACCTGCCCCCGGACGAGCTGCGCCGCCAGGTCGTGCTGGTCACCCAGGACCACCACGTCTTCCGCTCGACCCTGCGGGAGAACCTCATGGTGCCCGCCCCCGACGACGCGCTGCGCCGCGCCCTCAAGACCGTCGGCGCCGACTGGGCCGACGACCTCGACGCCGACCTGGGCGAGCACCCGCCCGACGGCGGCCAGGCCCAGCAGCTCGCCCTGGCCCGCGTCCTGCTCGCCGACCCCCACACGGTGATCCTCGACGAGGCCACCGCCCTGCTCGACCCGCGCGCGGCCCGCACCGCCGAGCGAGCCCTGGCGGCGGTCCTGCACGACCGCACGGTGATCGCCATCGCCCACCGCCTCCAGACCTCCCACGACGCCGACCGCGTCGCCGTGATGGACGCCGGCCGCATCATCGAGCTGGGCAGCCACGACGACCTCCTCCGCGCGGGCGGCCCCTACGCTGCCCTCTGGCACTCCTGGCACGGCGAGTGAGACCGCCGGCCGGCTCGGATGCGCGCCGCCTCCCCGTTTTTCGCGGGCGTGAGACGGTCGCGGCGCTCAGTTGAGCGGCCGCGTCCAGGTCGCCGTCGAGTCACACCTGTCGAACGTGGCGCCGGAGAACATCGCCTTCCGGTCGGCGAGGGCGATGTCGTCCGGGTCCGGGGCCTTGACCTCGATGCCGCAGGTGCCGGCCTCGACCAGCAGGATGCTCTCGCCGTCCGGCCCCTCGGCGACCCAGGCCGGATGCCCCGCCACCTTGCCGGCCGGTGTCGCCTGGTCGCGCAGCTCGGTCCACGGCGTCGTCGTCGCCGTCCACGCGCTGATCTCCAGCGGTGCCCGGGCGCCGGTCGTCGACGAACCGCCCAGGTAGAGCTGCGGGACGCCCGTGTCGCCGCCGAAGCCGAGCGTGGCCTGCTGCCCGTCCTGAAACTCCCGGTCGTCGGCGTAGGAGAACGACATCGGCAGGTCGCCCGGGATCTTCCGGAAGTGCATCGGCACCAGCGGATCCTCGGGGGCGGTCAGCCGGACGTCGGCGGCGATGGCGAACATCTCCGCCCGGAGCGCGCCGCCCTTGGTGCGGAACTGCTCCGGGGCGTCCTGGCCGTTGATGACGGTCACCCAGGCGCCGGACTTGTCCTGCCAGCCGAGCGTGGGCACCTCGAAGTCGCCCACGGAATCGCTCCTGATCTCCGGCGGCTCGGTCGGCGCGGTGACGGTCGTGGTGCCGAACCACGCCGCATGCCCGGCGACCCGCACCTGCTCCCCGCGCCGCAGGTCCCTGGCGTCGTACATGCCGGGGTCGTAGACCCGCACCATCGCGGCGCAGCAGGTGTCTCCCTTGCTGCTCGTCGTGAAGGGCACCATCCACTGCAGGGCGCCGCTGGTCCCGCGCCGCCAGGTGTACGCGGACCCGCCCGCCGGCGCCACAGTCAGCTGACCGAGGTCCCGATAGTGCCCCGGGGCCGGCGTCGGCACGAAGGACGTCGCCACGGAGGGCGTCGGCGCGGAGGGCGTCGGCACGGGTTCGCGGGAGGGCGGCGTCGACACCGTGACCGGCTGCGGCGTGGTGGGCGGCGCGTGGTCGGCGCGCAGCCGGGCGGTGACCGGAAACGCGGCCGCCGCTCCCAGCACCACGGTCGCGGCGGCCGCCACGGCGGCCCACTGCCGACGGCGCCTGACCCTCGCCGCCCCGGCCAGGACCCGCTCGGTCAGGCCCGCACCGTCGGAGGCCTGCGCGGCGCGGATCTCGATCGTGCGCACCACTTCGTCGATGCCGGTCATGCCTGGACTCCTTCCGTGGTGTGCGTGACGCGGAGGCTGGCGAGCGCCCGGCTGGCGTACCCCCGGACCGTGCCGGGACGGCAGCCCAGCACCTCGGCGATCTCGTCGTCGCTCAGCCCCTCGTAGTACCGCAGGACCAGGACGACCCGCTGCTGGCGTGGCAGTCCGGCGAGCCACGCCCAGACCTCGGGATCAGCGCGTACGGGCGGCCGCGCCGGCGGGTCGTGCCGATCCAGCGGCACCAGCAGGAAGCGCCGGCGACGCTTGCGGGCCAGGAACTCGTTGGTGACCATCGTCCGCACGTAGGCGTACGGCTCGGCGAGGTCCCCGATCCGCTTCCACCGCACCAGCGCCCGGGTGAGCGCCTCCTGCACCACGTCGTCGGCCTCGCCGCTGTCCCCGCACAGCGCCGCGGCGTACCGCAACAGTGCGGGCAGCCGAGCCGCCGTGAACTCCTCGAACCGCATCCCGGTCCCTTCGCCGATCTCCGGTGTCCCGCCCTTCAATGCCATCGGGGCCACGATCCGTTGTGCGCTCCGCCGTGAAGTTTTCGCGATCAGTCGGGGCCGCCGGGCATCCAGGAGATGCTGCGTGAATCACGCACGCTAATAGCGCTGCGGCGGGGGCGCGAGCGGTCTACCGTCCGGGCATGGCGGACGTCGAGGTGCTGCAGGGCGATCCGCACCGGCGCGTGGTGCGGATCGGGGACACGGTGCGACGGCCGGTGCACCCGTGGTCGGCGAGCGTGCATGAGTTGCTGCGGTTTCTCCAGGAGGCCGGTTTCCCGTACGCGCCGAAGTTTCTGGGGATCGACGACGACGGCCGGGAGGTGAACAGCAGGTGCTCGACATGGCGCTGCGGCTCGCCGCCGAGGGCCGTCAGCCGCAGCTGGCGTGGCGCGAGGACGGCACGCTCGACGAGACCGCGGCGCGCATCCGCTGGGCGCGGGCGCACCGGCATCTCATGGAGTGATCCAGCGGTAGCGGCGTTGCGGGCGCCCGACGGGTCCGTACCGGAGACGCACTTCGGCCTTTCCCGACGCGACGAACCATTCGAGATAGCGCCGGGTGCTCACCCGGGACAGGCCCGCCCGCCCGGCCCACTCCTCGGCGGACAGGTCCTCGGCGCTGGCGCGCATCACCCCGGCGATCAGGCGCGAGGTGTCCGGGGTGAGACCCTTCGGCATCGGTACGCCCCCCGCGCGCACCGCCACGAACAGCTCGTCCACCTCGGACTGCCCCACATCGGCGGAGCCGGCGAGCCGGTCGTGCACCGCCGCGTACCTCTCCAGGCGGTCCCGCAGCACGTCGAAGCCGAACGGTTTCAGCAGGTAGTGCAGCACGCCCCCGCGCAGCGCCGAGCGCACGGTCGGGACGTCGCGGGCGGCCGTGACGGCGAGGACGTCCGGGCCGCCGTCCGCCGTGGCGCGCAGGCGGCGCAGCACCTCGAGCCCGGTGATGTCGGGCAGGTAGATGTCGAGCAGCACCAGGTCCGGGCGCAGCTCGCCGGCCTGGGCGAGCGCGTCCGTGCCGGTGTGCGCGGCGCCGACCGTGGTGAACCCCGGCACCTTGTCGACGAAGCCGCGGTGCACCCGGGCCACCATGAAGTCGTCGTCCACGACAAGGACACGGATCACCGGGCCTCCTTCGCCAGACGCGCGGTGAAGGCCGATCCGCGCACCGACACGTCACCCCCTCGACGCGTGCAGATCAGCCGGACCAGGGCGAGGCCGAGCCCGTGGTGGCCGTCCGCCGTCGCCTTGGTGCTCCAGCCCTGCTGGAACACCTGATCCGCGAGCGCCGGGGCCACCCCGGGCCCCGAGTCGGTCACCGTGACGGTGGCGCCGTGGACGCGTACCGAGATCGACCCGCCCGGACCCACCGCGTCCAGCGCGTTGTCGACCAGATTGCCCACGACGGTGACCAGATCGGCGGAGAGCCGGTCGCCGACCGGCGGCAGCGCGGTCTCCGGGTCGAGGGTCAGCGTCACACCCTGCTCGGCGGCCAGGGCGGCCTTGGCGATCAGCAGCGCGGCGAGCGCGGGGTCGCGCACGGCGGCCGTGACGGTACGGTCGAGGCGCTCGCGCAGCTCGCTCGTGCGCGTGATGTACCGCACCACCTCGTCGTGCTCGCCCAGCTCGACCAGCCCCGAGATCGTGTGCAGCCGGTTCGCGAACTCGTGCGCCTGCGCCCGCAGCGTGTCCGTCGTGTGCCGGCTGACGTCGAGCTCGCGGCGCAGGGCCGTCAGCTCGGTGCGGTCGCGCAGCGTGGTCACCGATCCGGCCGCGCGCCCCTGCAGCACGACCGGGCGGCGGTTGAGGACCAGCACCCGGTCGTCGCTCAGCACCACCTGGTCGGCGCCCGGCGACCGGCCGGTGAGCACGTCCAGCAGCGCCGCCGAGATCCCGGAGTCCGACAGCGGGCGGCCGACCGCGTCGGGACGCAACCCCAGCAGCCGTACGGCCTCGTCGTTGACCAACGTCACCCGGTGCGCGGGATCCGTGCCGATCACGCCCTCACGGATGCCGTGCAGCATCGCCTCCCGGTGCTCGACCAGGCCGGTGATCTCGCGCGGCTCCAGCCCCAGCGTCTGCCGCTTGACCCGGCGCGCGACCAGCAGCGACCCGCCGACGCCCAGCACGGTCCCGAGCACCAGATAGGTGAGCAGGTTCGTCAGGGCGCTCGCCAGCTGGTCGGCGAGCGTCGGGTACGCGCGGCCGACCACGATCAGCCCGAGGAACCGCCCGTCGGGCTCGCGCAGGACCGGCACGTGCGCGACCAGGGCGTCCCCGACGACACCGACCCACGAGCGGCCGGACAGGGCGGGGCTGCCGGCGAGCGCGGCGGGGCGCCCGGCGTCGGGCCCGGTGACCACGGTGCCGGCGGCGTCGGTGATCGTGACGTAGGACGCCCCGGACACGGCCCGCGCGCTCTCCGCCACGGTCTCCAGGGCGTCGCGGCCGAGCGGGTCGCCGAGCCCGAGGCGTACGGTCCGGTTGATCGCCGTGTTCTCGCCCACCGAGCGCAGCCGCTCGCCCTCCACCCGCCGGAACGCCGCGTCCGCCTCGGCGATCGACACCGCCGCCACCGCACCGGCCACCAGCAGCACGATGGCCAGCTGAAGGGCGAGCAGCTGACCGGCCAGCGAGAGCCGCTGTCTCATGCCCCGATCCTGCCGCCACACTGTCGGGATGAGAAGGCGCGTGCTGCTGGGCGGCGCCCTGGGTGCGCTGGCCGGTTGCCGGGGTGCCGCGGGCGGCGTCCGCGTCATGGTCCCCAACCCGCCGGGCAGCGGCTACGACATCACCGCCCGCGTGCTGGCCCGCGAACTGGGCGCCGAGGTCTTCAACCTGCCCGGCGGCGGGGGAGTGGTCGGCCTGCGGCGCCTGGCGTACGAGCACGGCAACCCCGACCTGCTCATGCTCATGGGCCTCGGCCTCATCGGCGCCCAGCGCACGGCCGACGTGACCCTGCGAGGCACCGCCCCGGTCGCCCGCCTGGTCCAGGAACCGGCCGTCATGGTCGTGCGGCGCGACTCCCCGTACGGCTCCCTCGACGACCTGATCGAAGCCTGGCGTGCCGACCCGCCCGCAGTCCCCGCGGGCGGCGGCTCCTCGGCAGGCGGCCCCGACCACCTCGTGACCATGCTCGTCGCCGAGGCGGCCGGCATCACCCCGGCCCGCGTCGCCTACCGCCGCCACGACGGCGGCGGCGACCTCCTGGCGGCGCTGCTGGGCCGCGAGGTGGCCTTCGCCATGTCCGGCCCCGGCGAGTACGCCGGCCAGATCGCCTCCGGCCAGCTCCGAGCCCTGGCCGTGACCAGCGCCGACCCGGTGCCGCTGCTGGCGGTGCCGACCGTACGCTCGGCCGGCCTCAACGTGACCTTCACCAACTGGCGAGGCCTCGTCGCCCCGCCGGGCCTGCCCGCAGCGGACCTCGCCGACCTGCGCGAGACGATCGCGGATCTGGCCGGGTCGGCGCCGTGGGCGGACGCATGCGCGCGCTTCGGCTGGTCAACGGCCTACCAGGACGGTCCCGCCTTCGCCGGCTTCATCGCCGACGAAACCGCCCGCGTCACCACCCTCCTGAGCCGCCTCGGCCTCGCGTAGCCGGACGCCGCCTCGGCCTCGCGTAGCCGGACCCGACCCGCACGGCAGATTCCCGTGGGAGAACGGCTACGGGTATCCGCCGCACGCCAGCCCTTGATCGCGAACCCGGAAACCCTGCCACCAGCAAAGGCAGAGAGCCAGTGAAGCCGTGTCCCGGCTACGGAACGACGGGCACCGTCCTTGTCCGGCCGGTCCTGGTGGGCGAACCGCTGGGCACGTACGCGATCGCCGGGGCCCAGCCCAAGGCCTTCGCGGAGAAAAGGGTTGCTCTGTTCTGCTCAGCATGTGACCTACTGATCCTGCGACACCTCGAAGGCGCCGTCTTCGACGCCGATTCTCAATGCTTCACCGCAGGTCACTTCGTCGCCGATGGGGTCGCCCGCGACGACCGGTCCTTGGAGCAGCCTGACGACTGACAACAATCAGTGGCCGATATCACCCTGAGGCCATGCTTCCGCACGCTCCGTACAATTTGTGTCCGGTCTAACCAGTTCTGTTGGGTTTTGTCTTGTCAATCTGTAGGTGCATTGACTCTCCTCATTGGACTTCAATAACCTTTGCTTGACGGCAAACACGGGGGGTTCTAAAAGGCTGGATTCGCGGGCGGCCTCGTATGCGCTGCCCCTTTGTGCTTTTCCATTGCCTGCTTCGATCCGCCATTCTGTCGCCATTCCTGATTCTCTGGCAGCACCCGCCTTGACGCGCATCGGGTGGTCGGGCGGCGTTCTTCCGTGCCCGGAAACGGCTTCCGGGCACCTGGATGGGAGTGCAATGACACGGCATCGTGCCGCCTTGCCGGTGGCCACGGTTGTCCTGACCGCCTCGTCCCTCATAGGGGTGGGCGGCTCGCCGGCTTCGGCCGAGGAAGTCCCTTCGGCCGCTGCGGTGATCGAGCCGGTCTTCTCGCCGAAGACCGGCGACAAGGTTTGGCTTTACACCAGTCCCGCTCGTAATGCGGTGGCCTCGACGGCGGCGGTGGCCGATCCGCCGTCGGTGCCGAAAGGCACCGGGCCCGTTCGCGGCGCGACTCAGGTGTCGTTCTCGTTGACCGACCGGCTCGACATGAAGGTGAACGTCGGCTCGGGCAATCTGCTGCTCACCAGCACCGAATTGACCCTGCCGGGTATTGCCGGCAACACCACCCTCGGCGCGTCGTTCAACAGTCTGCTGCTCGGCACGAACCTGCCGAACGGCTCCCTCGGTCCGGGCTGGCGCAGCCGCAGCGGTGCCGATGTCCGGCTGTACGAAGCCACCTCGGACGGCTCGGTCACCTATGCCGCCGCGGACGGTGTGGTCGGTAAGTTCACCAAGTCCGGCAGCGGCTACACCGCCCCGGGGGTGTTCAAGGCGAGTCTTGCCAAGGATGGCTCCGGGTGGAAGCTGACCGAGCACGACTCGGGCAAGGAACTGTTCTTCACCGCTGACGGTGTGCTGGACAAGACTGAGGACCGCAACGGCAACGTCACCGACTACACCTACAGCGGCGCCAACTGGGCCACCGTCGTGTCCGACAAAGGCACTGCCCCGGGCAAGACCGTGGAAGTCGGCTACACCGACGGCAAGATCAGCCGGTACCGGCAGTGGGCCGATGGCAGCACGTCGCGCACCGCCACGTACGCCTACGACAGCTCGGGCCGGCTGCAGAACATCCAGTCGACGAGCTACCGCAGCACGTCCTTCGAGTACAGCAGTGCAGGGGATCTGACCCGGATCACCACCGACGCCGACGACACGCGCGTCGACATCACCTACGACGGACAGCACCGGGTCACCTCGGTCAACCAAGTCACGGTCAACGCCACCGGCGAAGGCTCGATGACCCGGTTCGCGTACACCTCGAGCACGCAGACCGATGTAGCGGATCCCCGGCAGAACCTGTCGCAGCCGGTGACCTCGGTGCCGCACACCACCTACACGGTCGACGACCAGAAGCGGGTCACCAAGACCGTCGACCCGGCGGGCAACGAGCGCAGCGACACCTACACCCCGTTCAGCGACGTCGCCTCCTCGGTGTCACCCGAAGGCGGCACCGTCACCAACACCTACGGCGCCAACGCCGGGGAGTCGCTGACCAAGTCAGCCTCGCCGAGCGGCTCCAGTGCGAGTGCCGCCTACGCGAACGCGGCCACCTCGACCAACCCGACGGCGAACTTCCAGCCGTCCTCGTCGATCGACACCCAGGGCAACAGCAGCAGTTACACCTACAACGGCGCCGGGAACCAGACCTCTGCCAAGGACGCGCTCGCGGCTGAGGCCAAGGTCGACTACAACGACGACGGCACGGTCAAGAAATCGACCGATCCGGGCAACGACACCAACGGCACCACCTACACCTATGACGCGAACAAGCAGCTCACCAAGCTGACACCCCCGACCGGCAGTGGCCTGCCGGTCAAAACCTTCACCTACGACGCGTACGGACGACTGAGCACCGCCACCGCCGGGTCCTGCACCACCACCTACACCTACGACACCCAGGACCGGCAGCTGACCAGCGAGTACTCCGGCACCAGCTGCCCAAGCACCACCACCGTCACCTTCCAGTACGGCGCGGGCGGCAACCTGCTGACCCGCACCGACGCGACCGGCACCACCACCTGGCAGTACGACCAGCTCAACCGGATGCGCATCCGCACCGCCCCGAACACCCCGGTGCAGACCTACCGCCCCGACCCGGCCGGCAACCTCGAGCAGCTCATCGACGGCCGTGGCACCACCAAGTACTACTACAACACCCGCAACTGGCTCGTGCGCCTCGACACCGCAGGCGGCACCCGCTACAACTTCACCTACGACAAGAGCGGCAACCGCACCCACACCTACTTCGCCGCCAACGACACCAACAGCACGTGGGCCCTGCACACGCAGACCACCTACGACAAGTCCGACCGGCCGACCCGGATCACCTCCACCCGTGACTCGGTCACCCCGGTCAAGGTCTTCGACACCACCTACTGCTACGCCAAGTACGTTTCCGGGCAAGCCTGCTCGACGGCCAAGGACGACGACACCGGCCTGCGGCAATGGCAAAAGGATGAGATCGCCGGCACGGTCAGCGAGTTCAGCCATGACAAGGGCAACCGGCTGACCAAGGCCACCAACTACGCCGGCAGCACCTATGAGTACACCTACGACACCAACGGCAACCGCAAGACCGTCGTCCGTGCCGGCACCACCACCCAGTCACTTGCCTACAACTCGGGCAACCAGATCACCACCACCGGCAACACCTACGACGCACGCGGCAACCAGACCCGCGTCACCGAACCCGAGATCGGCACACTGCAGTACAACGCCGCCAACCAGATGACCTACGCCTACGGCCCCGGCGGCTCCGCCGACTACACCTACGCCGGAACCGACCAGGTCGAACTGGCCACGGCGGGCACCTTCAAGCTCAACTACGGCATGGAGGACCAGCACGGCATGGCCTGGCTGCAGTCCTGGACCAACGGCAACAACCAGACGGTCTACGTCGAACGCGACGGACTTGGCACCCCGCTCGGCCTGCGCGTCGGCACCACCGACTACGCCTACGTCCAAGATGGACTTGGTTCGATCGTTGCCGTCGTGGGTAGCAACAAGACCGTGGCCGCCACCTACACCTACGACCCCTACGGCACCGTGCAGTCCACCAGCACCGAGACCGCCCTGGGCCAAACCAACATCATCCGCTACGCGGCCGGCACCTACGACCCCTACACCCGGCTCACCCGGTACGGCCAACGCTGGTACGACCCCAACCAAGGCCGCTTCACCCAGCAAGACAGCCTTAGCTTCATCGGGGACCCGAGCAATGGAAACCGCTATGCATATGCGGGTGCCAACCCTGTCAATTACACCGATCCCACCGGCAACTTCCCCCCGCTCAAGGACTTCACCGAGAACATCGGTGCAGGAGCCGGCGCCTCAGCCTTCCTAGGCCTTTTGGTCGTCGGAGGATGTGTCACGCTCAGTGTCGCCTGCGTAGCGGGCGGGTTTGTGCTGGGCAGCATCGGGGCGACGCTCGGTGGCATGGCCGGTTCAGCAATCGGTGGCGGCACACGGGAAGACGTTGCCGACGCTGGCGCGGTCGGCCTGCTCACCGGGCCTTTTGCAGCGATTTTCTGAACAGGAACACACCGCTCCCTGCGTCCGGAGGTATGCAAATGACAAACGGCGATACATCCAGGGCGAACGTGCGAGCAGCAATCAAGTTCGTAGCCTGGGGCGTGGCGGTGACGGTGGTACTTAGCGTGCTGGGCCTCTTCCTGCCCGATGTCCCAGTGGTCGTTCTCGCCGTCGCGTGGATGGCCACCATCCTCACGTTGTTTGCTGTGGCGTTCGCGAGAAGCAGGCGTACCAGGCGATAACGCTGGCTGCCCGGCTGCTGCACCAAGCAGCCGGGCAGCGGGACGTGTCCATGCTGAGTGCCGCTGGACACTGTCGCTGTTCGGCGGGGTGCTGGTGGAGGTGTCGGGCGTGAATCAGCTACCGGCCTCGTGTACCGCTGTGCCGCCCTCGGCGCCTCCGCAGCACGCACGGCATCCGCCGCTTCTACGGCTGCTACTCGAACCACCCGAACCACACCGTCCTGGCCCGCAAGCTGCAGAACTACCTGCGGTGGCGCAACGCCAACGTCCGCCACCCCGACGTGCTGACCGCGCAGCGTCGCGAACGAGCCCGGGTCCGCAGCGAGCGTCAGCAACGCTGGGGCCGGCCCCGAACGAGGGCCGTCTAACGGATCAGAACCGGTGAACGTTTGTGGTCATCGCACTAGCTTCGGGTGGTGCGTGTTGTCGGCGCCGCGCTGCTCGGTGCAGCCTTCGCCCCCGCCGTGCTGTCCGGATTCGCGTTAGGCACGGCGCTTGTCGGCGCAGGCATGGTCGGTCTGGCAGGAGGAGCTTTCACTCTAGGAGGAATCAATGATTGTCGACGGGACGGAGACTGTTCTTGACAGCCCGAAGCAAACTTCTCACAGCTGTCCTCGTCGGTGTGGCACTTGGCGTCTTGACAGCCGCCCTCTCTTCCGGTGACGGGACTTGGCGAGCAGTTTGGGTACTCGTCGCTATAATCGGACTGGTTCTGCTCCTCGGGGGGGTTCTTATCGGAAGGCGCAAGGCTGAGAAGGATTAGCTTCTCAGAGGATCAAACTCCCTTCAAGTGCGGAAATTAGATAGCTGGTGCCCTGGCCAGGAACGTTTGGGGTGTTGGGGTCAGCCCGCTCGGATGGCGGTTTGGTCCCAGCGCCATTGTCGTTCGTTGCGGACGCAGGCTCGGTCGCGGCATTGTGCGGCCAAGACGTCGAGGTGGCCGGCGTGGGCGTTGCGTCAAAGCAGATAGGTGCAGTTTCCTGGCCGGGACGGTGTGGTTCGGATCGTTCGAGCCGGCCAAGATCCGCAATTGGTGCCGGTTCTTGCAAACCTTGCGGCGACCCGGTTCCGGTAGAGCGGACCGAAAGCCGCGAACCTCTGGCTCCCATGCTCGGCTCTGGCGCGAACTAGATATTCTGGTTGTGCGTTTCAGTTCCACGACCACGAGGGGTACGGTCCGGTCCACGCCGAGCAGGTCGACGCGGCGGCGGAGGTCCCGAACTCCTCGGAGACCACAAGCACGTCGTCGACGATCATGTCCAGCTTCGCCCGGAGCAAACGTTGCAGGCCGGCGCGTTCGAGGATCTGCTCAGCGGCAACGGTGGTCGACGGACTCGATCAACTGATCAGTGGTCATCTCGAACTAAGGCACCGGCACATTCTGACGCCTGCGAATCCTAGGCGGAAGCCGCTGGAAACGCCACCATGCCTACTAGCGTGGAGTCATCACGCACAACACGACGAAGGCGCGAACCCTGCGGTTCGCGCCTTCGTGTACTGCGAACTATGTGGGCCGCGCAGGGATTGAACCCCGTCAGCTTGGACAGCTACGGCGCGGCCGGAGCGGACGAGGCCCTGCTGTGGTTCCTCGAACTGCTTCACGACGGGCGGGAACCGCGCCATCATCCCGGGTGGGACCGGTATTTTCCCGCGGCGCCTTGGCGCCGCGGCTGGCGCAACTGATCAGTCGTCCCGCAGGCGAGCCTGTCCTGACCGACGATGGCCTCGTCTATGTGCGACGCCGCTTCTACGACGGCCGGGTCAGGGCTTGCGGCCGATGCCGCCGTACTGGTCGGTGCTGGTCTGGTCGTCACCGGGGTCGGGGTGCCAGCGGACCACGGGGACGATGCCCGGCTCGACCAGGTCTAGGCCGGTGAAGAAGCCGGCGAACTCCTCCGGCGTCCGCAGCAGGTAGGGGACGGCGCCGCTGGTGTTGTAGGCGTCCTGGGCCAGGTTGATGCCGGCGTCCTGCCGCTCCTGGAGGCTGCCGTCGCTGAGGGAGACGTAGCTGCCCGGTGCCAGGCCGGCGACCAGGGTGGTGACGATGTGGCGGGCCTCGGCCGTGGAGGGGATGTGGCCGAGGACGCCGTTGAGGACGAGGGCGACCGGGCGGGTCAGGTCGAGGTCCCGGGCGGCGGCGGCGAGGACCGTCGCGGGCTGCTGGAGGTCGGCTTCGGCGTAGGTCACGCCGGTGGTGCCGGCCAGCATGGCGCGGCCGTTCTCCAGGACGTAGGGGTCCTTGTCGACGTAGACGACGCGGGCGCGGGGGTTGGCTCGCTGGACGATCTGGTGGGTGTTGTCGGCGGCCGGCAGGCCCGCGCCGGCGTCGAGGAACTGGGTGATGTGCGCCTCGGTGGCGAGCCAGGTGACGGCCCGGGTGAGGTAGCGGCGGGACTCGCGGGCGAGCTCGGAGATGCCGGGGAAGACCTTGAGATACTCGGCTCCGGCCTCGCGGTCGACGGGGAAGTTGTAGGAACCGCCCAGCCAGTAGTTCCAGATGCGGGCGGACTGCGGCACTGTCGTGTCCGGCTGGCTCATGCCCGCCATCGTGCCTCCGCGTTTCCGGGTTGTGGACGCCGTCGCGTAATCTCGCAAACTTCCCCCAATCGTGTGGCATCAGGAGATTCACAACCATGACTGTGTACGGCCAAGAGCCGCGCCGGGGTGCCGTCGGCCGCATGCACCCCGCCGTCCTCGCCCTCGTCGCCGTGGCGGTCCTCGTCGCCGCGGGCATCGGCGTCTGGCTCGTCACCGGGTCGTCGGACGGCACTCCCCAGCCGGCCGCCGCCGCGGTGACCAGCGCGTCCGCGAAGCCCCAGCCGTCCCGCACGTCGCCGGCGCCGGTCAAGCTCGCCGCGGGCTCGTGGCTGCTGTCCCCGTGGGGCGACAAGGATTCCTTCCTGTCGGTCGGTGACGACGGTTTCGCGGTCTTCTCCGCCGACGAGCGCATGGTGCTCACCGTGAGCGCCGGGCTCGCCGACGACGCGTGCTTCTCGTTCCGCGAGCCCGGCGGCGGCTGGCTGCGCCACTTCGACTACCGGCTGCGCTTCGACAAGGCCGACGACTCGGACCTGTTCCGCGAGGACGCCACGTTCTGCCCGGTGTCCGGGGCGCCCGCCGGCGCCGTGCGCCTGAAGTCCAAGAACTATCCGGATCATGTGCTGACGCGGCGCAGCGACACCGAGCTCTACATCGACGAGCTCAGCGACCAGCCGGCGACGTCGTTCCTCGTCCAGCCCGCCTGAGCAGCTCCTCGAGGTTCCGCTCGCCGTCGCGCGTCTGGGCGCCGGCGGCGAGCGCGCCGCGGAGCAGCTGCTCCGCGGCGGGACGGGCGAACTGGCTCGCCCACGCCTCGTGCTCGCGCAGCATGCCGGCGCTCAGGTCGTACGGCGGAATCGCGCTCTTGACCGCTGCGATCGTGCCCTCGGGCAGGTCGGCGATGGCGCGGGCGAGCCGGTCGACGAAGCCGTCGAGCTCGCCGGCCGGCAGGGCGCGGTTGATCCAGCCGTAGCGCTCGGCGGTCTCCGCGTCGAAGAGGTCCGCGCCGAGGACGATCTCCAGCGCGCGGTTGCGGCCCGTGCGGTGCAGCAGATACTGCGTACCGCCGCCGCCGGGCACGATGCCGCCGAGCACCTCCATCTGGCCGAGGCCGGCCCGGCCGACGGCGGCGAAGCTCAGGTCCGCCGCGGCGACGAACTCGGCCCCGCCGCCGCGGGCGAGTCCGGCCAGCTTGACGATGGTCACCTGCGGCGCGGTGCGCACGGCCTCGCCGAGGGCCTGGAAGACGTTGAGGCCCTCCGGCGCCCCGGCGGTCGGGTCGGCGATCGCCTCCGCGTCGTCGACGAGCGTCATGTCGACGTGGGCGAGGAAGAACTCCGGGTCGGCGCTGGAGAAGACGATCACCTTGGCGGTCCCGTCGCCGCGCAGCTCGTGCAGCAGCGTCATCAGCTCGCCCATCATCGGCAGGCTGAGGACGTTGACGGGCGGGTTGTCGAGGACGACGGTGACGACGCCGCGGTCGCGGGTCACGTGCAGGGTGCTCATGGGTTTCCTTGGCTAGGTATGCGTTGGATACCTAGACTGCTGGTGATCAGCGAAGGGGCGCAAGAACGCACTTTCGGCATCCCAGGGATCATGGAGGATACCCAGCGTGACCGAGGCACCGGTGTTCCGCGTCGACTGCCCGAGCCGGCCGATCCTCGACCAGATCGCGGACAAGTGGTCGATGATGGCGATGGAGGTGCTGACCGAGCCGCAGCGCTTCAACCAGATCAAGCGCCGCCTCGAGGGCATCACCCAGCGCGTGCTCACCCAGACGCTGCGCCGGCTCGAGCGCAACGGCATGGTCGAGCGGCGCGTCCTGCCGACCTCGCCCGTGGGCGTCGAATACTCGCTGACGCCGCTCGGGGAGTCGCTGCGCGAGCCGTTCTCGCACCTCTACTGGTGGACGGTCGAGCACGCGGACGAGATCACCGAACGGCAGCGGGCCTACGACACCCGCAAATCGGTTGCGGGCCCGGATATCGTGGTGGAGTGATGGTGGCGGGTGACGACGACATCTCCGGGTGATCTCCCCCCGGAGCCTGCGTCGCCGTTCCCTTTTCCCGTCACTCTTCCGAGGTCACCTCACCATGTCTTCCATCGTGTGTTCCACGCTGTCCTTCTCGTGGCCGGACGACACCCCGGTCTTCACGGGGCTGTCCCTGACCGTGCCGGCCGGGCGCACCGGCCTGGTCGCCGCCAACGGCGCCGGCAAGTCCACGCTGCTCCGGCTGATCACGGGCGAGCTGCGGCCGGCCGCCGGGTCGGTCACCGTGCACGGCACGCTCGGCTATCTGCCCCAAGACCTGCCTTTCACAGGTACGCAGTCCGTGGCGCAACTGCTCGGCGTCGACCGTACGATCGCCGCGCTGCACGCCATCGAGTCCGGTGATGCCGCGGAGGAACACTTCACCGCGGTCGGGAGCGACTGGGACGTCGAGGAGCGTACGCGGGCCGAACTGGACCGTCTCGGACTCGGCGACGTCGCGCTGGACCGTCGGCTCGACACGCTCAGCGGCGGCGAGATCGTGTCGCTGGGGCTCGTGGCGCAGCTGCTCCGGCACCCCGACGTGCTGGTGCTCGACGAGCCGACCAACAACCTCGACCGGGCGGCCCGGGCCCGGCTCGCCGGCGTCGTCCGGGGCTGGGCCGGCTGCCTGCTCGTGGTCAGCCACGACCGCGAACTGCTCGAGGAGATGGACCGGATCGCGGCCCTCGACCACGGGGAGATCCGCTGGTACGGGGGCGCCTTCACCGCGTACGAGGAAGGTCTGCGCGCCGAGCGGGAGGCGGCCGCCCAGCAGTTGCGTACCGCCGAGCAAGATCTCAAGCGGCAGAAGCGCGAGCTGCAGCAGGCGCGCGAGCGGTCCCAGCGCCGGGCATCGACCGCCGCCCGCGGGCTGGCCGATGCCGGGCTGGCGCGACTCTTCGCCGGGAACATGAAGAACAGCGCGCAGGTCTCGGCGGCGCGCACCTCCGACGTGCACGCCTCGCGGGTCGCCGCCGCCCAGGCCCGCCGCGACCAGGCCGACCGGGCGGCCCGCCAGGACGACCGGATCGCGCTCGACCTGCCCGGCACGCGCATCCCGGCCGGCCGCACGGTCTTCGAGGGCGCCGGCCTGATCATCCGCGGACCCGAGCGGATCGCCCTCACCGGGGCCAACGGCGCGGGCAAGACCACGCTGCTGCGCCTCGTCGAGCGGTCGGTGGCCCCGGCGGTCGGCCGCGTCGCCTCCCTGTCGCAGCGCCTCGACCTGCTCGACCCCGGACGGACGGTCGCGCAGTGCCTGGCGGACGCCGCCCCCGGCCGTACGGACGCCGAGCGCATGACGCTCCTCGCCCGCTTCCTGTTCCGGGGCGACCGCGTGCACCTGCCGATCCGCGTGCTCTCCGGCGGCGAGCGGCTCCGGGCGACCCTGGCGTGCGTGCTCTTCGCCGAGCCGGCCCCGCAGCTGCTCCTGCTCGACGAGCCGACCAACAACCTCGACCTGGTCAGCGTGGCGCAGCTGGAGAGCGCACTGGTGGCGTACGAGGGGGCGTTCGTGGTGGTGAGCCACGACGAGCGCTTCCTGTCCGCGATCGGCGTGAATCGGCGGATCCGCCTGGAAAAAGGGCGCCTGACCTCGGACGGGCGTCACGCGCCGGAGTGAAGGGGCCACGGATCGCTGCTCCGGCGGCTATGTTCCGTGACCATGGAAGAGCGATTCTGGCTCGAGTCATGGGCCGAGGGCGGAACCAAGACAAGTTTCCACCTGCGCGAGGTGCACCCGCACGCGGCGCTCCTGGCGGAGCAGGGCCTCCTCGCCGACGCGGCGGTCCTGGTCCCGCTGTGCGGCAAGTCGGTCGACCTGCTCTACTTCGCCGAACACGCCCGCCGGGTCGTCGGCGTCGAATTCGTGCCGGAAGCGGTGGAACAGTTCTTCGCCGACAACGGCCTCACCCCGGCCGAGGACCCGCCCGGCGTCTTCACCGCCGGCAATCTCCAGATCCGCCGGGCCGACCTGTTCCAGCTGACACCGTCCGACGTGGGCCCGATCGACCTGGTCTACGACCGCGCCTCCCTCATCGCCTTCCCCGAGGACATGCGCGCCCGCTACGTCGCCAAAATGATCGAACTCATCCCCCCGGGGGCGCGCTATTTCATCAACACCCTCGAGTACCGGCCCGTGCTGCCCACCCCGCCCTTCACGGTCGGCCCGGACAAGATCGAGGAGTATTACGGGCGGCACTTCACGATCGAGCACGTCCGCCGGGAGCCGCGCCCGGACCACCGCATGGTCGAGAAGTTCGGCCTCGACCACCTCACCGAGCACGGCTTCCTCCTGACCCGCAAACCACTGGCTCCCTGAGAAACCTCTGCCTTGCGGCCCCCAGATCGTTGCGGGCCCCGGCCGAATCCGCCCCGTGAACCCGGGCCGAGCGTCAAGGAGGCACCGGTAACGGGACCGCGCTTCGTCTCCGTCACCCAGCGCTCCTGGCACGTCGCGCCGGCATGGCCGGCCAGAAGGTCGAGCAGCAGCCGCATCCCATGCCGGTAGCCGGCGAGGCGTGTCCCGGCTTACGTGGGCGAACGCGCCGGCCACCGCCGCGAGCCCCTAGTCGACCGGTGCGGTGCACAGATCGCCGGCGGGCTGCGGCGGCCGATCCGGTGGTCAGGCGCCGGTAATTGTCGGGGTGGTGGCCAGGAAGGTTGCTCGCTCCTGGAGGAAGGTGCGGAGGTTCTGGGCCTCGGTGGCGACGGATTCGGGGTTGGCGCCCTTCACGGTGGTGAGGAGGGTGGTGAGGGTGTCGACGGCGGTCAGGGCTGATTGGTTTCCGTAGATTTGCTGGTAGAGGGTGCGGTAGGCCTTGGCGTAGGTGTCGTGGAAGGCCGGGTTCGCCAGGAACTTCTCCTTGAGGGCGTTGCCGCCGCCGAAGCCGCCGCCGCCGGGGCGTTGGCCGCCTTGGTTCTCGCCGGCGGCGGCGCGGGGGCCGCCGCCGGTCATGGTGGTGGCCTGGGTGGGATCCTGGGTGGCGTTGCCGGAGAAGGTGAGGTTCCAGTCCCAGCCGACGACCTGGAACTTCCTGGTGGTCAGGTCGTACCAGAGGTAGTAGTTCTTGCCCGGGCCGGCCATGTCGTCGAAGTTGACCAGCAGGTTCTGGGCGGCGACGTAGCGGGCGAAGGAGTCGACGTCGACGTGGTCGGCCAGGTGGGCGGCGAACTCCTTGTCGTCCGCGGTGGTGACCCAGCGGATCAGGTCGATGACGGGCTGGGTGTCCTGGCTGCCCTTGAGGTTGATCTGCTTGAAGTCGTCGGCGTAGTCGGTCGGGTCGTCGCCCTGGTCGGTGAACTGGCTGGTCGACAGGGCCTTGTAGAGCACGCCGTCGCGGCCGACCGTGGCGGCGAAGTTCTCGTCGGGGTGCTCGACGATCAGGCGGGCCGTCGTGGGGCGATCGTTGACGGTGAAGCTGCTGTAGGCGTACCGCTGGGTGGGTTGGTCCGCCGCCGCGAGGACGGTGAGGGAGACGGCCTCGTTGAGGACGCTCGCGCCGCCGCCCATGCCGCCGACGCGGACGGCGATCTCGCGGTGGCCCTGGTAGCGGCGGCCCTCGACGTACTCGTCGAAGCGGATCAGCCAGGGCAGGGTCTCCGGCTCCTCGGCCTTGAGCGACGTCCGCCCGCCGCCGAAGCCCCCGCCACCCGGACCACCCCCGCCGGGAGGACCGCCGGGAAAACCGCCGGGAGCCGCCGCGCCGCCCGGGTCAGCGGCGCCCGGGTCAGCGGCGCCGGGAAAGCCCCCGCCCGGTGCGCCACCGCCGGGAAAGCCCGGTCCGCCGGCCTGGCCACGCCCACCCCCGAACCCGTTCTGCCGGGACTCGCCGTCGCGGGTGAGCCCCTGCAGCGTCGAGTTTCCCTTCAGCCGGATGCCCACGCTGGGCACGGCGGTGCCGTCCACCGTGAGGTCGGCCTCGAGGAAGTCCTTCTCCCCGTCCTTCCAGAACGAGTCGAGCAGCCGCTCGTAGTCGTCGTCCCGGAAGGTCAGTTTGATCTCGTGCGCCACGGAGGCGTCGAACAGGTCCCGCGACCCGGCGATGTCGATCGTCACGTCGTCGCCGCTCTCGGCGCTCGTGCTGGTGACCAGCGGCGCCACGCGCACGGTGCTGAACACCACCGCGCACGCGACCACGACCGCCGCGCACGTGGCGAGCAGCTTCCAGTAGTGCCGGACGCGCACCGGGATCCGGTGCCGCAGGCGCCTCTGCGGGGCCATCACAGGTCCGTCTGGTCGTACCCGGTGAGGACCGTCACCCGCTGCCCGCCGGTGCGCTCGCCCAGCGCGGTGACCAATGTGCCCGGCTCGGTGCCCTTCTTGAGCCGGACCGTGTACATCATTTCGGTCAGCGCGCCGCCGCGGATCGATTCCATGCTGATCAGCTCGAACTCGCTGGTGTGGGCGATGAGGACGTCCTGGATGTGTTCGGTGTAGGTGCCGTCCGGCGGGACCTGGACCTTGACGACCTGGCGCTGCACGTTCGAGGCGAACCAGTTGAAGCGGAACATCACCACGATGACCAGGCTGATCACCACGGCCGCGACGATCGCCAGGGTGTAGAACCGCGTGCCGGTGGCCATGCCGACGCCCATCACCAGGAAGATGAACCCGACGTCGCGGGTCTCCTTGATGGCGTTGCGGAAGCGCACCACGCTCAGCGCGCCGACCAGGGCGAACGCGCGGGCGATGTTCGAGCCGACCACGAGCATGATGAGCGAGATCAGCATGCCGAGGATGACCAGCGTCTGCACGTACGACTGGCTGTAGGACACGTTGCGGTGGGTGAACCGGTAGACCCACGCCACCATCGAGCTCAGCAGGAACGACAGCACCATGGCGATGGCGATGTCGCCGACGCTGAAGGTGCCGGACAGGTCTTGGACGTCAAAGGGCATGGGAGCCGGGCCTCACGGATTCGTCGGGGATGTGGAAGATCGAGCGCGGGGCGCGGCCGAACGCCTCGACGCTCTGGCAGTACTTGGAGACCCGGACGACCGACAGGTTCATCCGGGCGGCCAGGTCGGTGAGCCAGGAGGGGACGCGCTCGTTGGCCTTGAACTCGACGACGCTGAGCCGCGCGGGCACGATCAGCCTGTTCTCGGCGTCCGCGGCGAAGCCGAAGTCCCGGTCCCGGCCGCGGATGCGGTGGTCCATCGTCACGCGCAGCCCGAGGTCGGCGTCCCGCCCGACGAAGGCCTCCCGCTGATAGCCGGTCATCGCCACCGGCCGCAGGTCCAGCAGCGACACCAGCTCGAGCACCTCCTCGAGGAAGGCCCGCTGCCCCGGGTCGTGCGCGACCATCAGCCGCCGGTCACAAAGATCCAAGGCCTGCCGGTACGGCAGAGCGACGCGCCGCTTCTGCGTGACCCGGTTGACCCGTTGCTTGATCTCGACGTGCACGAGCGTGTCGTCGTCCACGGTGAACCGGTCGCCGTAGTGCCGGACGCGCAGCTTGCGCCGGAACTTCAGCCCCTCGATCTTCTCCCAGTAGAACCGCAGGTCCCGGGTGTCGTAGTAGGTGCTCCACACCCCGTAGCCGCCGTCGCCGGCGTGGCTGTCGAGGTCCATCCGGGCGGCCAGCTCGGCGCGCAGCCCGGGGACCCGGTCGCTGGGCAGCAGGTACTTGATCTCGTACCGGTTGAACGAGTGCAGCTTGCCGGGCGCGCGCAGCGCGTGCCCGGCATGGTCGTCGGCCCGGGGCGTGGTGGTCGCGCCGGCGGCGGCGGGCGGCGGCGGGGCGTGCTGCGGCTCGGAGCGGCGGCGCCGGAGGGGCAAGCGCTTCATGGTTGTCTATATGAAGGGCTGCACGACAGGGGAAGCTCGGACCGCGCTGTGAATAGCCTGGGAACGAGAGATGGACAGCAGGTGGACGGGAGGTGTCGTCAGCGGCCCCGGCGGCCGAATCCGCCCGCGGGGGCCTCACCCGCGGTGACGGTCGCGATCTGCTGCGCCGAGCCGAGCGTGCCCGAGGCGGCCAGCCCGCCGGTACGGTCGGCCGACGCGGTGCCGCCCGAGGAGATCGTGTACTTGTCGCCCTTGGTGACCGCGGACGAGGAGTACACCAGGTTCTCCGTCTCCTTGGCGGTGACGAACGTGGCGAGCAGCGTGCCGTCGGCGCCGGTCACCTGCAGCGTCGTCCCGGCCGGCACCGCGGTGTCGAAGGTCGCCGACAGCCAGCCCTGCGCGGAGTCCTCGCCCGGCGCCACGGCCATGCCGGAGCTGCCCGCCGCCGCGAGCACACCGCCGCTGACGGTGAAGGTGCCGTTGACGTCCAGGGCGCCGTTGCCCCGCTGGGCGGGACCGTTGACCACCACGGTGCCGCCGGTGATGCTCGCCGTGCCGTTGGAATCGAGGCCGTCGCCCTCGGCGTCGATGACCAGGGTGCCGCCGGAGATCGTGGCGTCGAAGGGGCCGGCCTGCTCGCCGAAGCCGCCGCCCGTCGCGGCCGGGTCCTCGCCCGCCGCGTTGAGCCCGTCGTCGCGGGAGACGATCGACGTGTCGCCGCCCGCCACGGCGATGTGCGCGGCCTCGATGCCCTCGACCGAGGATGTGACGCGCACGGTCCCGGCGTCGATCCGCAGGGCGTCCTCCGCGTGCACGCCGTCGTCGCCGGCGGCCGCCGCCAGGGCCACCCCGCCCAGCCGTACGGAACCATCGCTGTGCACGGCATCCTCGGACGCGTCCACGGTCGCCTTGCCGCCCTCGAGCACCGTGATCACGCCGGACTTCAGGCCCTTCGCCGACGTGTCGTCCGCCGGGGTCACCTGCGCGCCGCCGCCCGACCGGATGCTGACCGTACCCGCGGTCTGGACCAGGTCCGTCACGGCGTCGGCGCCGTCGCCGCCCGCGGTCACGGTCACCGTGCCGCCCGAGATCGCGACGTAGCCGGCGTCCGCGTCCTCCTCGTTGTCCGCCTTGAGCCCGTCGCCGCCGGCCGTGACCGCGATCGTGCCGCCCCGCACGACCAGGTAGTCCTTGCCCCGGATGCCGTCGTCCTTCGCGGTCACGGTCACCGTGCCGGACTCGATGACCAGCCCGTCCTTGGCCGCGACCGCGTCGTTGGCGTTGCCGGTCACGGTGAGCGACCCGCCGCCGGCGACGGACAGGTCGCCCGCGCTGAACAAGGCGGCGTTGACGTCGGCGCCCTCGGCGTACGCGGTGGTGTCGGCGAGGGTGTTCGTGCTGCCGTCGGCCAGCTGGATCACGAGCTGCCCGGCCTCGACGGCGGCGATCGCGGCGCCGGTGGTGCTGGTGACGTGCGCGCCGTCGAGCACCAGGACCACGGTGGCGTCCTTGGCATTCACGACGATCTGCCCGTCGGCGAGGGTTCCCGAGATCCTGTACGTCCCGCCGGCCGTGATCGTGACGATCGAGTCCTTCGCGGTGACACCGTCACCCGACGCGCTCGCCGAGTCGCCGCTGAGCGTGACGGACACGGGATCGGCGCTCGGGGCGGCTGTTTCGTGCACGGTGGTGTTCGCGGCGAGCACGGCGGCGGCGCTCTGGGTGGCGTCCACGCTCACCGTGGCGCCGGTGGTCGCGGCGGCGTCGGGGGTGTCCGGGGAGTCGGAGGTGCAGGCGGACAGGGCGGCGGCGGCGAGCACGGCCGAGCCGACGGCGGCGGCGAGACGGATGCGGACCTTCATGCTGACCCCTCGGGACGGGTGGGCGCGGACAGGACGCCCGCGGGGAAGTGGCGGCGCAGGACGGGGTGCCAGCGGTTCGTGGCGGGGAGGCCGGGACGCAGGGCGGCGAGACCGGTCGCGTACTTCGACAGCGGT
>NZ_JAUQWH010000109.1 GCF_030757795.1 Actinoplanes oryzae | reverse complement strand
TAACGTCGCGGAGCTGCACGGCGCGATCCTCGACGAGCTCCTGGCGAACCTCGAGCTGCAGGTCACCGAGCCATGGGAGGCGACCCTCGTCGACCTGCTGTGCTCCTACACGGAGCTGCTGTTCGACCATCCGAGCCTGGCGCGCTCGGTGCTGATGCTGCGCCCGACCGGCCCGCACTACCTACGGCTGGTCGACACCCTGCTCGGGCTGCTGCACGCCGGCGGGGTGCCGGTGAGCCGGGCGGCCTGGGGCGTCGACCTGCTGCTGCAGCACGCCACCGCGACCGCGGCCGAGCAGGGCACCCGCAACGAGTCCGCCGAGGCCGCCGGCGAGGACGAGACGCTGCAGGCGGTCTTGCGCGAGGCCCCGGCCGGCAACTATCCGCACATCGCCCGCGCCCGGGAGGAGCTCTTCTCCGGCACCGGGCAGCAGCGGCTGGCCTGGGCCTTCAGCACCCTCATCGCCGGCATTCGCGCGGTTCCGACCCCTTGACCCACCCCGCTCCGGCGGGGTTGCTTTTCGCCCCTCACGAATATGTTCGTCACGAACACGTTCGCCACCACCAGGAGGATCCCATGACCACCACACCGATCGCCATCGTCGGCGCCGGGCTCGGCGGCCTCACGCTCGCCCGGGTGCTGCACACGCACGGCATCCCGGCGACGATCTACGAGCTCGACGCCTCGCCCACGGCGCGCACGCAGGGCGGCATGCTCGACATCCACGACTACAACGGCCAGGTCGCCATCGAGGCGGCCGGTCTCCACGACGAGTTCGTGCGGATCATCCACCCCGGCGGGCAGGCGATGCGGATCCTCGACAAGCACGGCACGGTCCTCGTGGACGAGCCGGACGAGGGCACCGGCACCCGGCCGGAGGTCGACCGGGGCGACCTGCGGAGGATGCTGCTCGACTCGCTGCCCGCGGGCACGATCCGCTGGGGCAGCAAGGTCGCCGGGGTCCGCGCGCTGGGCGCCGGCCGGCACGAGCTGACCCTCGACGGCGGCGAGACGGTCACCACCGAGCTGCTGGTCGGGGCGGACGGCGCCTGGTCGCGGATCCGGCCGCTGCTGTCCGGCGCCCGGCCCGGCTACACCGGCATCTCCTTCGCCGAGGCGGACCTGCACGACGCCGACACCCGGCACCCCGGGCCCGCGCGGACGGTCGGCGCCGGCATGCTCTTCGCCCTCGGGCCCGGCAACGGCTTCCTCGCCCACCGGGAGACCGACGGCAGCCTGCACATCTACATCGCGGTCACCAAGCCCGCGGAGTGGGTCACGACCTTCGACCCGGCCGGGCTGGCGGCGGAGTTCGCCGGCTGGGCGCCCGAGTTCCACGCGCTCATCACCGACGCGGACGGCCCGCTCGTCCCCCGCGCCATCCACGCCCTGCCGATCGGGCACCGGTGGGAGCGGGTCCCCGGGGTCACCCTGCTCGGGGACGCCGCGCACCTGATGTCGCCCTTCGCCGGGGAGGGCGCCAACCTGGCCATGCTCGACGGCGCCGAGCTCGGACAGGCCCTCGCGGCGCACCCGGGCGATGTCGAGGCGGCGCTGACCGCGTACGAGGAAAGGCTCTTCCCCCGCAGCGCGGAGGCGGCCGCCGAATCGGCGCGGAACATGGCCCTCATGTTCGACGCCCGCGCCCCGCAGAGCCTGCTCGACGAGTTCGCCCGCCACGCGGTCAGCGCACAGGGGTGATGCGCGTGTTGCGCAGGTGTTCGTAGACGACGGAGGTGCGGACGTCCGCCACATGCGCGTGCTCGGTCAGCTTGTCGATGACGAAGGCGTAGAGGCTGTCGTTGTCGGGCACCGCCACGTGGATCAGGAAGTCCTCGTTGCCGCTGGTCACGAAGACGCCGAGGGTGTCGGGCAGGCCGGCGACCCAGGTGCGGAAGGCCTCGATGTTGCGGCGCGACGGCGGGCGGATGCGGACCGCGATGAGCGCCTGCACCGGCCGGCCGATCGCGGCGAGGTCGATCTCCAGGGTCGCGCCGCGGATGACGCCGCGGTCGCGCAGGGCCCGGGTGCGGTCGAGCGCCGTCGTGGGCGAGATGCCCACGGCCGCGGCGACGTCGCGGTTGGTGCGCCGTGCATCCGCCTGCAACTCGCGCAGGAGCGCCGTATCAAGTTCGTCCAGGTCAGCCATCCGCCGACTCTAGCCGAATTAAGTACGGATTCCTTGCCCCGGATCCGTCACAGTGCCTACCGTTTTCGGTCATGGACGTAGGTTTCACTCCCGACGAGATCCGCACCGACGAGCCCACCCGGTCCGCCCGCCTCAAGTGGGTGATCGTGGTCGACGAGGCGCTGCCGCCCGGCCGGGCCGCCAATGCCGCCATCTGCGTCGCCGCCGCCACCGCCACGTCGGTCGCCGGGCTGATCGGTCCGGAGGCCAAGGACGCGGGCGGCTCGGTGCACCCCGGGCTGCCGTGGGCGGGCTGCACAGTGCTGGGCGCCCCGGCGGCGCGGCTCGGCGAGCTCCGGGCGAAGGCGGCGGAGTCGCTGGGCGTCTTCGTGGCCGACATGCCGGTCAACGGGCAGGCGACCCGGGTCTACGACGAGTATCTGCGGCAGGTCGCCGGCACGGAGACGGGCGATCTGGCGTACCACGCGATCAGTCTGGTGGGGCCGCGGAACAGGATCGACAAGCTGGTGCACCGGCTGCCGCTGCTCGCCTGATTTATTGGTTCAAATCACCTGGAACCCTCCGAAGGGCGACACTGACGATGTGTCGCTCAGTGCAGCTCATGCCGCGGCGTTCCGTCGCGAAGTGCCCGTGGAGGGGCGGGTCTTCACGATCCGCGACTCGGGCGGCTACCCGGCGCCCGGCGGCGCGCTGCCGTTCTGGTCGAAGAGGAGCCGGGCCGAACGGATTTTGGGCACCGTGGACGCCTACCGCGGCTTCGAGATCGTCGGCGTCCCGGTGGGCGACTGGCTCGACAGCTGGCTGCCCGGGCTGCGCCGCGACGACCTCCTGGTGGGCATCAACTGGGCCGGAGCGCACGCCACCGGCCTGGACCTGGCCCCCGCCCGCGTGGCCGGATGGTTCACCGAGCTATGAGCCCGCACACCGAGCGGCAACTCTTCCGCATCCCGATGATGACCCCCAACGCTTCAGTGACTCCCGCAGGGACCGATACACATTGCGACAGGCTGACCATGCCGGCGCAAGTAGTCGCGGCACCCCAGAAGGAGACACCCGATGCTCATCACCCTGCTGCGCGAGATGGCGCGTCGTCTGCCCCTGGGCGACGACGAGGGTGCGACCGCGGTGGAGTACGCGCTGCTCGTCGGCCTCATCGCCGTCATCATCATCTCGAGCGTGACGCTGCTCGGCGGCAACATCGACGCGATGTTCGACGACGTGGCGAACCAGCTCGGGGGCGGGACGGACGACACCACCACGCCGTAACGACCTGGCTGCCGCCCCGCGACGACCGCGGGGCGGCCGCCGTCGAGATGGCGATCGTCCTGCCGCTGCTGCTCCTGATCGTCTTCGGGATCATCGAGTTCGGCATCGGCTTCAACCGCCAGCTCAAGGTGACCGAGGCCGCCCACGAGGGGGCCCGGGTCGCCGCGCTGGGCGGCTCCGCGGCGGCGGTCGAGGACAAGGTCCGCCAGGTCCTCGGCACCACCGGCGACACGGAGCTCAGCTTTCCCGAGCTGGAGACCTGCGCGGACGACGCCGCCGCCGGCGACGCGACCGTGGCTGTCTCGCTCTACTACTGGTCGCCGACCGGCCTCGGCGCGCTCATGGCGCGCTTCGGCAGCCGCGACATCGCAAGCTTCGAGATCCGGGCCACGGGCGTGATGTCGTGCGTCGGCTGAGGTCCCCGCGCAACGACGAAGGGGCCGTCGCGGTCGTCGTCGCCGTGTTGCTGACCGGCGGCGTCCTGCTCGGCTCGGCCGCCCTGGTCATCGACGTGGGCGGCCTCTACGCCAAGCGCGAGCAGCTGCAGGCCGGGGCGGACGCCGCCTCCTGGGCCATCGCCGAGGCGTGCATCGAGGCGCCGGACACCTGCTCGAACCAGGCCCAGCAGCCGCGCGCCGACGAGCTCATGGCCAAGCAGGTCTACGGGCCCGGCGAGGGCAACAACCTGAGCGCCGCCGCGGCCACCCAGGTGTGCGTCGACGGCATCGACTGCGCGGCCTGGAACACCACCGTCGAGTGTCCCTCCCAGCGGCTGTCGTTCGGTGACTACGTCGAGGTCCGCGCGTACTACCAGAACGGCGACGACCTGGTCATGCCCGCGCCGTTCGCCGGGCTGTTCGGCGGCCAGGAGCGGGGCTCGAAGGTCGGCGCCTGCTCGCGCGTCTCGTGGGCGCCGCCCCGGAGCCTGACCGTCACCGCCCTCGGCCTCTCCGCCGGCTGCTTCGACGGCGTCACCTACTACCGCGCCGACAGAGCGGAGGAGCCGACCGGCTTCGTGCCGCTGCAGTCCCTGCCCGACCCCGACCCCGCGGGTTACGTGACGGCGGCGCCGGACGGCACGTGCCAGTGGAAGGTGCTCGGCGACGACTTCGGCACTCGCGACTGCCTGGCCGCCTACGAGCCACGGCAGCAGGCGGCCGTGTCGGACACGAGCGAGCCCGCCACCGGCGACGAGGGCGCCTGGCAGACCGCCTGTTCCCAGGCCGTCACCGACGCCTCGAACGACGGCGAGCCGCTGCTGCTGCCGGTCTTCGACACCAGCGGGCCGATCGACGACGGCGGCGAGGTCTACAGCGCCGCGGCGGCCGGCGAGGTCACGGTCGTCGGGTTCGCGGCCTTCCGGCCGACCGAGAGCCCGGGCGACTGCGCCGGCGACACGTGCCTGACCGGCTACTTCACGAAGGTGCTCGCGCCGCGGTCGCGGCCCCGGTTCACCGACGACGTGCCCCGGGACTTCGGCGTGACGGTGATCGGACGTACGGGATGACGGGGGAATCATGCGACGCCGGATTCTGATCGCGCTGGCCGCGCTGGTCCTTGCGGGGCTCAGCGGCCTGTCCGTGGCGCTCTACGCGCGCGGGGTCGACCAGCGGGCCGTGGACGGGCGGCAGGCGGTGTCCGTGCTGCTCGCCAGGCAGCGCATCCCCGCGGGGACCACCGGGGCCGACATCCGCGCGAAGGGGCTGGCCCGGCAGGTGGTGATGCCGGCCAAGACCGTGCCGGAAGGGGCGCTCGGAACCCTGGGCACGAGCCTCGACGACCTGCGCCTGTCCTCCGACCTGGCCCCGGACCAGCTGATCCTGCGGGGACAGTTCGCCACGGCGGAAGCGGCGGCGACCGTGGGCGTCCCCAAGGGGCAGCTGGGCGTGAGCATCGAGGTGACCATGGCGCCCGGCGTCGCGGAGAAGGTGGCCGCGGGAGACCGGGTCACGGTGTTCGTCACGTACCCGCGTGGGGTGCAGCCCGGGTCGCAGAAGACGCGGGTGCTGCTGCCGGCTGCCACGGTCATCAGCATCACCACGGGACAGCCCAGTGACGTACGCCCGGCTCCCACCTCCACGCGGGCGAGTGCGACGACACGCTCGTACCCGGCGACCCTCGCGGTCGGGCAGGCGGACGCGACCCGGCTCGTGCACGCCGCGCAGACCGGCGAGATCTACCTGGGCCTGCTGGGCGAGGGCACGCAGGTCACCCCGTCGACGGCCGTGGACCTGGACAGCCTGTGGGGGAAGCCGTGACCTTCTACGTCTACGTCGAGCCGGATCCCGAGCGGCGCCGGACATTCGGCGCCCGGTACGGCGAGTACGGCTTCGACGTCGTCGACACGCTCGCCGATCTGGACACGCACCTGCCTCGCAATCCCGAGACGCTGCTGGTGATGCTCGGGCCCACGGTGGATCTGGACGCGGCGCTGACCTTCACGGCGTACCAGAGGGTGCAGCGTCCTTTGATCGGTGTCCTGCTGCTGCGCGAGACGCTGGACCCGGACGTGCTGGCCCTGGCGATGCGCGCGGGGGTGCGCGAGGTCGTCGAGGAGACCGACGTCGAGGGCATCCGGCTGGCCGCGGCCCGGTCGATCGATCTGTCCAAGGCGCTGAGCACCGCCATGCGCACGGGCACGGACGCCACCGCCCACGCCAAGATCATCACGATCTTCGCCGGGAAGGGCGGCTGCGGAAAGAGCGTCGTGGCCACCAACCTCGCCGCCGCCCTGGCCGCCGGGGGCGCCCGCCGGGTGCTGCTCGTGGATCTCGCGCTGCAGTTCGGCGACGTCGCGATCATGCTGCAGCTGCCGCCGGACCGCAGCGTGTCGGACATGATCTCGATGAGCGGCAAGGTGGACGAGGCCGGGCTGCGGTCGGTGATCACGCCCTACCGGCCGGGCTTCGACGCCCTGCTCGCGCCCTCCAGCCCCGCCGAGGGCGAGCACGTGAGCCGGGAGCTGGTCACCGAGCTGCTCGAGGTCGCCCGCGGCATGTACGACTTCATCGTGCTGGACACCCCGCCGGCGGTCACCGACCAGGTGCTGTCGGCGCTGGACCTCACGGACTGGTTCGTGCCGATCGTCACGCCGGACCTGCCGACGCTGAAGAGCGTGCGGCTCACCGTCGAGATGTTCGACCTGCTGGAGTACCCGCGCGACAAGCGGCTCGTGGTGTTCAACCGCGCGAACACCGAGGTCGGGCTGTCGGTCGAGGACGTCGAGGAGGCGGTGGGCGCGCACTTGTCCGTGCACGTGCCGTCGTCGCGGGACGTACCCGTGTCGGTCAACCGCGGCGTGCCGCTGGTGCTGCAGGACCCCACGCACCCGGTCAGCCTCGCGATGCGCCGCCTCGCCGACCGCTGCGCCGGGGTGGTGCGCGAGCCGGAGACCAAGCGCCGCCTGCTGGCCTTCGGGCGGCGCCGGTGAGCCTGTCCGAGCGCATCGCCGCGCGCACGCAGTCTCAGGCCTTCGCATCGCCCGCTGCCGAAGAGCCGGCCGCCGTCTCGGCCAGCACCGAGCGCTACCGGGCCGCCGGCATGCAGTCGGGCGACGCGGTCACCGAGGTCCGCCTGCGGATCCAGCGGCAGCTCGCCGACGAGCTCGGCCCCACCCTGTACGCCGCCGACGCCCAGGGCGAGGACCTCGAGGCCCGCGTCCAGCAGACCCTCGCCGAGCTGATCGCCCGGGAACAGACCCCGCTCGCCGGCGCCGACCGGGTCCGCATCATCCGCGACGTCACCGACGACGTGCTGGGCCACGGGCCGATCGAGTCGCTGCTGCGCGACCCGTCGGTCAGCGAGGTCATGGTTAACGGCCCCGACCTGGTCTACGTCGAGCGGTACGGCCGCCTCGAGCGCGCCGACGTGGAGTTCGACGACGAGGCCCACCTGCGGCGCATCATCGACCGGATCTGCTCGCGCGTGGGCCGGCGCGTCGACGAGGCGAGTCCCATGGTGGACGCGCGCCTGCCCGACGGGAGCCGCGTCAACGCCGTGGTGCCGCCGGTCGCCCTCGACGGGTCGTCGCTGACGATCCGCAAGTTCTCGGTGTCGCCGCTGACCGTCGCGGACCTGATCCGCTTCGGGACGCTCAGCGAGAAGACGGCGACCTTCCTCGAGAACTGTGTGCGGGGCCGGCGCAACATCGTGGTCAGCGGCGGGACGGGCTCCGGCAAGACGACCATGCTCAACGTGCTGAGCGCCTACATCCCGTACGACGAACGGGTCGTCACCATCGAGGACGCGGCCGAGCTGCAGCTGCGCCAGGAGCACGTGGTCCGGATGGAGTCGCGCCCGAAGAACTCCGAGGGGCGTGGCCAGATCACGACCCGCGACCTGGTCCGCAACGCGCTGCGGATGCGCCCCGACCGGATCGTGGTCGGCGAGGTGCGCGACGCGGCCGCGCTGGACATGCTGCAGGCGATGAACACCGGGCACGACGGCTCGCTGACCACCCTGCACGCCAACGCGCCCCGCGACGCCATCGCCCGGATGGAGACGATGGTGCTGATGGGCGGCCTCGACCTGCCCGTGCGCGCGATCCGCGATCAGATCGCCGCCGCCGTCGACGTCATCCTCCAGGTCAGCCGGCTCAAGGACGGCAGCCGCCGCATCACGCACATCTCCGAGGTGGTCGGCATGGAGTCGGACATCATCAGCCTGCAGGACCTGTTCCTCTTCGACTTCAAGAGCGGCCGGCTGGAGCCGACCGGCCTGCGCCCGCGCTTCGCCGACGACCTGGCCGTCTACGGCGTGACGATGCCCGCGTCGCTGTTCACCAAGGGGCGCCGATGATGCTGCTCATCGCCGTCGCCTCGGCCGCCGGCGCCGCCTTTCTGCTGTCCTTCCTGGTTCTCGACGCGCTCTTCGGCCGCACGTTCTTCCAGCGGCGGCTCGCGGCGCTGCGCAGCTTCGCGGTGCAGACCCCGGTCCGCGTACGCCTGGCCTCCCTGATCCGCGGCGAGATCGACCGGGCCGGAGCGGTGCTGGGCCGGGTCTTCCGCTTCCACGACCAGGCCCGCCTCGACGCCGCCGCCCTGCCGGTCCGGGCGGCCGAATGGCTGGTCATCCGGTGCGCCGCCGCCCTCGCCTTCGCCCTCGCCCTCGGCCTGCTGCTGCCGTGGTACCTCGGCGTCCCGCTGGGGCTGATCGCCGGGTTCCTCGTGCCGAACGCGCTGCTCACCGGCCGGATCGAGCGGCGCAAGAGGCACTTCGCCGAGGAGCTGCCCGAGACGCTGCAGATGGTCGTCAGCTCGCTGCGCTCCGGCTTCACGCTGCAGCACGGCATCGAGAACGCGGTCCGCGACAGCGAGGGCCCGGTCGCCGCGGAGATGCGCCGGGCACTGTCGGAGACGAGGCTCGGCGCCGAGCTGGAGGACGCGCTGGAGGGCGTCGGCGTCCGCACCGGGAACCACGACATGCAGTGGCTCGTGATGGCGCTGCGACTGCAACGCGAGGTCGGCGGCAGCCTGTCCGAGGTGCTCCAGACGACCGCCGACACCATGCGCGAGCGGGAGAACCTGCGGCGCACCGTCCGTACGCTGTCCGCCGAAGGCCGCCTCTCCGCCGCGATCCTGTTCGCCATGCCCGTGGTGATCGGGCTGTGGATGTTCCTGTTCCGCACCGACTACATCCGGCCGCTGATCACCGAGCCGCTCGGCCTCGTGATGCTGGCCTGCGCCGCGGGCCTGCTCGTCGTCGGCGGGCTGTGGCTGCGCCGCGTCGTGCGGGTGGTGGTCTGACGTGCTGCTCCCCCTGGTCGCCGCGTTCGCCGTGCTCACCGCGAGCGCCTCCGTCGCCCTCTTCGTGCTGGCGGTCGCGCTGCCGCCCACCCGCGGCGAGCGGATGATGAGCACGCTGCGGCGCTTCGGCAGCACCGGCGGCCGGCTGCGCGACGAGCGCCGCCCGGCCCTGGACCGCCGCATCGAGGAGGCCTTCCACGAGACCTTCGACCGGCTCGGCCGCGCGGTCACCCCACCCCCTGCCCGGGTACGCCTGGAGCGCCTCCTCGACTACGCCGGCAACCCGGAGGACCGGCCGATCGACGCGGTCGTGCGCCGCCGCGCCCAGTTCCTCGTGACCGGGGGCCTGGCCGGGCTGCTCGGCGGCGCCGCCCTCGCCGGCCTGCCCGGGGCGCTGACGGCCGGCCCGGCCGCGGCGGTGCTCGGGCTCTTCCTGCCCGACCTCATCGTGTACGACCTCGGCGCCAAGCGGCAGCGGGACCTCGCCCGGTCGTTGCCCGACGTGCTCGACGCGCTGGTCATCGGCGTCGAGGCGGGGCTCGGGCTGGACGCCGCCATGGCGCAGGTCGCGGCGAACCTGGCCGGCCCGATGCCCGCCGAGGTCCACCGCGTGCTGCAGGAGATGAAGATCGGCATCTCGCGTACGGAGGCCCTGCGCGCGCTGTCGGCGCGGACGACCGTACGGGAGCTGCGCGCCTTCGTCACCGCCGTGATCCAGGCCGGGGAGCTCGGGGTGCCGATCGCCGACGTGCTGCGGGAGCACTCGCGCGAGCAGCGGACCAAGCGGCGGCAGCGGGCCGAGGAGCAGGCGCAGAAGGTGCCGATCAAGCTCCTCTTCCCGGTGCTGTTCTGCCTCTTCCCCGTCATCTTTGTGGTGATCCTGGGGCCGGGGGTGCTTCGCTTGCTGGAGTCGCTGGGTCGCTAGGCGCCGCGCTCGGCGTCCCGGCCGGCGGGTTGCTGCTGGGCGCCTGTGTCGGTGCTGTGGTCTTCTCCGGCTCCGGCGTCTTCGACGGCCTTTCCTCCGGCGTCTGCGACGGCCTTTCTCCCGGCGTCTCCGACGGCCTTTCTCCCGGCGTCTCCGACGGCTGCGGCAGCGGTTTCGCCGCGACCGTGCGCTCGGGGAAGTCGAACTTCCAGCCCTGGGCGAGCAGGCGCGGGATCAGCTTCTCGAGCGCCTCGTAGGTCTGCTCCCGCTCGCCGCCACCGTCGTGCACCAGCACCACCGCGCGCGGCGTCAGCTGGTCCTCGATCCGGTCGGCGATGACGTCGGCGCCGGGCAGCATCCAGTCGTCCGGGTCGACGACCCAGCCCAGCGGGGTGTGCCCGAGCTTCGCGCCCTCCCCGGCGGACTTGCCGAACGAGCCGTAGGGCGCCCGGTAGAACGGGACCGTGGCCCCGGGCGCGGCGGCGGCGATCGCGGCGTCGGTGCGCTCGATGTCCTTCCTCGCCTCGGCGGCGGGGATGATGCCCAGGTCGTCGTGCTTCCAGGAGTGGTTGCACAGCTCGTGCCCCTCGGCCACGACGCGGCGGACCAGCTCGGGGTAGCGCTCGACCTCCTCGCCGACCATGCAGAAGGTGGCCTTGATGCCGTACCGGGAAAGCAGGTCGAGCATCTCCGGCGTGTAGCTGGACGGGCCGTCGTCGAAGGTCAGCGCGAGCCGCTTGCCGGCGTGGGCAGTGCGCACGACCAGCAGGTTCTCACCGGTGGGCGCCTTCTGTTCCGAGCTGCCGCCCTGCTCCGAGCTGCCGCTGCTCTCGCCGGGGTGCACCTTGCCGGCGTCGCCGACATCCGTGCGGCCCAGATGGGCGGCCTTGGGCAGGGGCGTCTTCGCGCTGCCCGCGAGCGCGTCCCTGGTGAAGTCGCGCCAGAGCCGCGCCGGGACGGTGTCGCCCGCGATCGCCTTGCCCTTGCTGTCGCGGATCGGGCCGGGCTGGGCCTTGCCGATCCACACGGAGGTGGCGAGGTCGGGGGTGTAGCCGGCCATCCACGCGTCCTGGTTGTCCTTGGTGTTGCCCCACTGCTGCGTGCCGGACTTGCCCGCCGCCGGCCGGCCCGGGACGACCTTGTCCGCCTTGACCACGGCACTGAGCGCCTGCGTGATGTCCGCCGCCTGCCCGGTGGTCAGGACCTGCGTGGCTGCGGGGGCGGCCTCGTACAGTGTGCTGCCCTTGGTGTCGGCAGCCAGCTGCACGAAGAACCGATCATGGCGTACGCCGCCCGAGGCGAACGTGGCATAGACGGTCGCCAGATCGGCCGGGGTGACCGCGTACCGCCCGATGGCGATGTCGGGTCGCGTCGTGCCGGGCTTCGGGTCGCCCTTGACGTCGACCAGGGTTTTCGCGCCGGCGTACTCCTTCGCGACGCCCAGCTCCCACGCCATGTCCCGCACCTTGTCGGCGCCGATCTGCTCGGTGACCGCGTAGAACGGCGTGTTCAGCGAGTCGACCATCGCCTCCTGCAGCGTGCAGTAGGGGCACTGCTGGTCCTTCATGTTCTCCAGCGGGACGCCGAGCCGGCCCGGGAAGATGCGGGGCGAGCTGCCGTCCCACTCCGACTGCACGCTGATGTTCTGCCGCAGCGCCGCGGCGACCACAATCGGCTTGAAGGTCGAGGCTGCCGGGTGCGCCGCCGACGCGTCGTCGAAGAAGCCGCGCTGGCTGCCGCCGTAGTACGCGCGGACGCCGCCGGTGGCCGGATCGAGCGCGACCAGCGCGGCCCGCAGCCCGTCCGGCTGCTTGTCCAGCATGGCGGTGACCTGCTTGACGGCCGACCGCTGGGCCTGGGCGTCGAGGGTGGTGACCACGGACAGCCCCTGGGTGTGCAGCATCTGCGGGCTGATCCCGTGCGCGGCCAGCTCCCGCTCCACCCGGTCGACGATGATGCCGTCCGGGCCGGGATCCTTCGCCGTGGCCGCATCGATGTCGGGATAGGTGAGGCTCTCCGTCAGCCAGCCCCGCTCGCGCTCCGACTTGACCACCCAGTTCCACCGCTGCCGGGCGCGCTTGGCGTCGTGGGCGGGGTCGAAGCCGTACGGGTCCTTGATCACCGACGCGAGCACCGCACCCTGCGCCGGGGTGAGCCGGTCCACCGTCACCCCGAAGTACGCGTTGGCCGCCGCGGCGATGCCCTGCGCACCCCGGCCGAAGTAGATCGTGTTGAGGTAGCGCTCCAAGATCTCGTTCTTCGTGTACTTCCGCTCGAGCTGGACCGACAGCGCGAACTCCTTGGCCTTGCGCTCCAGCGTGACGTCCTGGGTCAGGAAGGCGTTGCGGGCGTACTGCTGGGTGATCGTCGACGCGCCCTCGTGGGAGCCTTCGACGTTGGCGACGACCGCGCGGAGGACGCCGCGTACGGAGACGCCGCCGTGCTCGTAGAAGTCGCGGTCCTCCGCCGCCAGGATCGCGTTGCGGACGCCCTCCGGGACCGCCGACAGGGGCACGTCGCTGCGGTCCTCGGTGCCGACGCGGGCGAGGATCGTCGTGCCGTCGGCGAAGTAGAGCGTCGAGGCCGACGGCTTGACCGGGGCCGACGGGAGCGGCACGGAGTCGACGTAGGCCTCGGCGGCCGCGGTGCCCGTGCCGAGATAGAACGCCATGACGATCAGCAGCCGGAGCGAGATGCGGCGGAGGCGCCGCCATCTTCTGCTCCTGGAGGGGTCTTCGGTCACGCAGGCAAGACGCCCAGGAGGGCCGAATTGGTGGCCAATAACTTTCAGCCACAGTTCACTCACGTTTCGGTGGCCCCGGGTGACCTGCCCTTTCTCACCTGTTGCAGGGAAGGCATATGAAACACATCTCTCCTGGCCGGAATTCATACCCGGCCGATGTGGTGGCCGACGGTCGGCGCACCTATGCTTGCCGGACTGCAAACAAGGGGGCACCGTGCGAAGCCTGGAGATCCTGGTCGTCGACGACGACGACGCGGACGCCTTCATGATCACGGAGGCGCTGGACGACAGCGAGCGGCAGACCGTCGTCAACCGCGTCGCCGACGGCCGCGAGGCGCTGGACTATCTGCGCCGCTCCGCGCCCTACGAGGAAGCGCACCGGCCCGACCTCATCCTGCTCGACCTCAACATGCCGCGCATGGACGGCCGCGAGACGCTGGCCGCCATCAAGTCCGACGACGAGCTCAAGTCGATCCCGGTCGTGATCCTGACGACCTCGGGCGCGGCGCCGGACATCGCGGCGAGCTACCAGCACCGCGCCAACGCGTACGTGACGAAGCCCTTCACGCTGGACGACTTCGAGTCGACCGTGCGGACGATCGACCGCTTCTACCGCGAGGTCGCTGTCCTTCCTCCCCCGCGCTGATCCGTTACTCCCTTCCCCGGACGGGGTAGGTCCTGGGTATGGCGGACACCAACACCGCGCCCGAGGACCTGGGGGCGCCGCAGTCGTTTCTCGTGCTGACCGACGGGACGCCGGTCTACGACCGCTCGGGCGAGCCGGCCGGGAAGGTGGCCCACGTCCTCGCCGACGACAAGGACGAGATCTTCCAGGGCCTGGTGCTCGACACCGGCGACGGTCACCGCTACGCCGCAGCCGCGCAGGTCGACGGCATCTACGAGCGGGCCGTCATCATCGGCCCGCCGGCCAAGGACCTGCCCGAGCCGAGCGAGAAGGCCGACTCCTCCCTCGGGGACGGCCTGCGCCGCGCCTGGGAGTGGCTGGTCCGGCCCAAGTAGCCGTCAGCCCACGGTCTCCAGCCCCGAGTCACCGCAGACGCCGACCAGCTCGGCGGCCGCGGCGCTGACCGCTGCCACCTTGTCCGGCTCGTCCTCCGCGCCGACGGCCCCGGCGGCGGCGTTGTAGGCGGTCGTCAGGCGGCCCGCCGCGTCGGCGACCGGGGCGTCGGCGGTGCCGCTCGCCCGCTGGATCGCCACGACGACGCCCGGGGCCATGAAGCTGCCGGCTCGGGACGCCGCTGCCGCCATGGCGCAGGCGATCGCTCCGGGCGGTTCGTCGGTGGCGGGGATGCCCGAGATGCCGGGGATGGGGACGCTGCCGCTCTCCCCCGCACCCGGCGCCTCGCCGTTGTCCCCTGCGCCCGGTGCTTCGCCGCTGTCCGCCGCGGCGCTCTGCTCCGCGCCCGGTGCTTTCGAGGTTGCCGCATCGGCGTCCGGGGTCGCGTTGTCGTCCGCGCAGCCGGCGAACGCGAGCCCGCAGGTCACCATTGCCACAAGCGTCGCCAATCGCCTCACCCGCTCGAGGGTAGAGGGCATGTTGGCGCAGGTCAGGGTGACGCGCTCGACACGATCAACTACGGTGGTCCGACCATGTCGACAGAGCAGCGTTCCGATTCCGTGCCGTGGCCGATCCGCGTGGTCGCCGTGCTGTTCGTCCTGCCCGTGCGGGTGCTGTGGGAGATCATCGCCTGGGCCGGAATCTTCGTCTGGCGCTTCGTCGTCCGCCCCCTCGGCCGGCTGCTGCACTACACGATCGTCGTGCCGGCCCGCTTCGTCTGGCGCTACCTGATCGTCGCCCCGGCCCGCTTCCTGTGGCGCTATCTGGTCGTCGTCCCCGTCTCCTGGCTGCTCGCCGGGATCGCCGCGGTCGTCAGGCTGTGCCTCGTCGAGCCGGCCAAGTGGCTGTTCCGGGTGACGCTGCCGCTGTGGCGAATGCTGGGCCGCGCGATCCTCACATGGGTCCTGCGTCCGCTCGGCATCGCCGCGGCGTGGGTGCTGCGCCAGATCTACCTGTGGGTGCTGCGGCCGATCGGCTGGGGACTGCGCCTGGTGTACCGCTGGATCCTGCTGCCGGGCTGGCGCGGGGCCGGCTGGCTGCTGCGCCAGGTGTACCGCTGGGTGCTGCGTCCCGTGGGCCTGGCGGTGGCGTGGGTGTGGCGCTGGACCGTCGCGCCGGTGTGGCGGGCGGTCGCCGCGGCGGCCCGCTGGATCCGGCAGGAGATCCTGCGCCCGGCCGCCGCCTCCATCCGCAGCGCCCTCCGCGCCATCGGCCTCGCCGACTGACGCCCCACGTGCGCGCCGGCCCGTTGCCCCTTCGCCGGCCCGGGGCCACCGCCGGGCTGTCGCGGAGATCGCCGGAGGCACCAAGACCCCACGGTTGCCGCGGCTTCCGATCGACAGGCCCGCGCCGCGCCGTTCACCCGCCGAGCCGATGCGTCGTGTGCGCGGCTCCCGGTCGGCAAGCCCGCGCTGCGCCGTTTGCCTTGGCCGAGCCGATACGTCCGTGTGCGCGGCTCCCGGTCAGCAGGCCCACGGCGCGCCATGTGCCCCGGCCGAGCCGATGCGTCGTGTGCGCGGCTCCCGGTCAGCAGGCTCGCGCTGAGCCGTTTGCCCCGGGCTGATGCGGCGTGGTGGCCGCGCGGGGGCGTACCCGGAAAGCGCGTGGGCGTACCGGGACAAGCAGCGCGGGCCGGTCGTGGGTGACCGGCCCGCGGTGCGGGAGTGCTCAGGAGGTGGGCCGCGTCAGAGGGCGCTGCCCTTCTTCCACTGGGACCAGCTCACGTCCCAGTCGGTCCAGCCGTCGCCCCACTTGAGGTCGCGCGGGGTGCCGCTGACCGTGATGACGTCGCCCATCATGGTGCGGTCGAAGAGCCACTTGCCCATGGCCTCGGAGACGTTGACGCAGCCGTGGGAGACGTTGGTGCGGCCCTGCACGCCCTCGGACCAGGGGGCGGCATGGATGAACTGGCCGCCCCAGGTGATGCGCTGGGCGTAGTCGATGTCGGTGCGGTAGCCCTCGCCCTCGGGGAGCTCGTCCATCGTGTCGAAGACGGTGTGCTCCTTCTTCTCGATGACGACCATCGTGCCGCTCGAGGAGGGGGTGCTCTTCTTGCCGAGGCTGACCGGGATGGTCTTGATGACCTTGCCGTCCTGCTTGACCGTCATCCTCTTGGTCTTGTCGGAGACGGTCATCACGAACGAGCGGCCGACGTTGAAGTCGACGGTCAGGTCCGAGCGGCCGTACCAGCCCTTGCCCATCTCCACGCCCTTGAGCTGGACGCTGTAGTGGACCTTGCTGCCGGCCTTCCAGTACGTCTTCGGGCGCCAGTGCATCTCGGTGCCGCTCAGCCAGTACCAGCTGCCCTCCTGGGCGGGCTGCGCGGTGACCGTCATCCGGCGCTCGACCGCGGCCCGGTAGCTCTCGGGCACCGAGCGGCCGAACTTCATGATGATCGGCATCCCGACGCCGACCTTGCTGCCGTCGCCCAGGAAGCTGTTGATGCGGACGAGGTTGGCCGGCTTCTTCATCACGGTGAAGGTGCTGGACGCCGTGCCGATCTTGTCGCCGGAGGGCGTGCCGGTGACCGTCACCGTGTACTTCTTGCCCCAGCCGAGCGCGCTCGCGGGCGTGAAGGTCTTCTCGTCCTTGTCGAGCGTGCCCTTCACCTCCTTGCCGGCGGAGTCGGTGACCACGACGGAGGTGTTGCCCGGGTCGTCGGTGGCGTACTTGATCTCGGTGATCGCCTTGACGCCCGTCGCCGCGGCCTTGGGGGCCGTCACCGCGACCGTGCTCTCCGGCGGCTGCGGCGACGCGGAGGGAGCCGCGGAGCCGCTCGCACCGCTGCCCTGCCACGAGGGCGACGCGGACTTGTCACTGCCGCTGCAACCCGCGCTGAGCAGCACGCTGGCGGCCACCACGGCGGCCGCGGCGGAACGCCACCGCCACCCGCCGGTCCTGCCGGTCACTCCACGAAGCCTCATGATCCCTCTCACCGCACCTCGGTCCGGTGCCCATCATCCGTCACGGATGACGGGTCCCCCATCCCTGATTCGTGCCACGCCCGCCAGAACTCTAGCCTTAAATCTTTCTTATTGATCAGCCCCGGCGGCGGCGAGCTCCGCGGACACGGGCAGCGCGCTGCCCTTCACGAACTCCTTCCAGCTCACGTCCCACGGGGTCCAGCCGTTTCCGTACGCCAGCTTGTCCTCCGTACCCCGCACGGTGATCGGATCACCCACGAGAGTCCGGGCGAACAGCCAGCGAGCGTTCGACGGGGACACGTTGACACATCCGTGTGACACATTCCGCCGGCCTTGGTCACCGACCGACCACGGAGCGGAGTGGATGTACTGCCCCGACCACGTGAGCCGCTGCGCGTAGTCGATCTCGGTGCGGTAGCCCTCGCCCGCCGGCAGCTCGTTCATCGTGTCGAAGACGGTGTGCTCCAGCTTCTCCATCACGACCATCGTGCCGCTGGACGACGGGTTCTTCTTCGAGCCCAGGCTCACCGGCATCGTCCGCACCGTCTTGCCGCCCTGCACCACGGTCATCTTCTTGGTCTTGTTGTCGACCTTCATGACGAAGCTGCGCCCGATCTTCGCGGTCGCGGACCGGTCCCGGTCGCCGTAGCGCCCGCCGCCGGTCGGCAGGCCACCCACCGCGATGCGCACTGTGAGCTTCGTCCCGCTCTGCCAGAACTCGGGCGCCCGGTAATAGGCCTGGGTGCCACTCGAGGTCCACGACCAGGTGCCGGGCTGCGCCGGCTCACTCTTGACGAACAACCGCTTCTGTACGGCGGCCCGGTCCGCCTTCTTGATCCCCGGGTTGAACTCCACCACGATCGGCATCGCCACGCCGTACGTGTGATCGTCGAACAGGTAGAGCCCCGTGCCGGTCTTCCGGGCGGGCTTGCCCATGGTGGTGAACGTGGTGGTCTTCGTCGCCGTGGCGCCGGCGGCATCCGTGGCCGTGACGCTCGCCTCGTACTTGGCGCTGGTCTTGAGGGGGCTCGCCGGCACCCAGGCCGAACCGTCCTCCCGCAGCGCGCCCGCGACGGCCTTGCCCTTCGCATCCTTCAGCGAGACCGTCGTCACCTGCCCGCCGGACACGCTGAACCCGATCTCCGCGCTGACCGGAACGCTCTTCTTCCCCGTGGCGGGAGTCACAGCCAGCTGAAGCGCCCCGGACTGGGCCGGAGCCGCCCCCGACACCGTGCCCGACTCGGTGACCGGCGCGCCCGCACTGGGCGCCACCGAACCGGCCGCCGCCGCACTCGGCGACGCCGAGCCGGACACCCCCGTAGCCGCTGCCGGCGCGTCGTCACCCTGCCCGCAAGCCGCCAGCGCCACGGGCGCCACCACCACCAGAGCCAGGGCCTTCAGGAGCCCTCGCCGCATGCTGACCATCATCTGCCCCGTCTCTCACGTTCCGCGCGGCCATCCTGCCTCACCCATGAAGAAGACGCCCTCCACCGACCGGAGGTTGCACGCGGCGATCATGCGGAGGGGGCGGATTTTTGGGCTCGGCAGGGGTCGTGTTAATGTTTCTCTCGTCGCCGGGGCGGACAGCCAAGGCGGCGAGAAACACCAGGCAGGGCCAGCAACACGGCAAGACAGCAAGACCGGCAGGATCCGGCGCCGCTAGCTCAATTGGCAGAGCAGCGGACTCTTAATCCGCGGGTTGTAGGTTCAAGTCCTACGCGGCGCACCCGATGCGACAGCAGACCGCTGTCGGGGAGAAATCCCCGGCGGCGGTTTTCGCTTTTCCGGCTCGCCGGACGAGCACTTCCCGGCCGCGCGAGCACGACCCCGGCCCCGCGAGCGCGTTTCCAGCCGCGCGAGCGCGTTTCCGACCACGCGAGCACGGTTCCCGGCCGCCGGGTCCGCCCACCCACCGCCGTCGGGCACATCTCCGGCCGCGCGAGCACGTTTCCGGCCGCGCGAGCACGCTTCCGGCCGCGCGAGCACGCTTCCGGCCGCGCGAGCACGCTTCCGGCTGCGGGGATTCGCCGGCCGGCTGCCGGGCAAGTGCGGCATCAACGCTGGGCGAGCGACAGCCCGATACTCGAGCACTTCCGGCTCTACCGCCGAGCAAAGGCGGCCCGACCACTGAGCGCTTCCGGCTCGACCGCTGCATGAGCGCGAGCCCCCGCACCGGGCCGGCGCGGGCCGATCGCTGACAACGCCGGCCACCCGTGGGACACGGCACGGCCGCCCTCGCCCTCGTGGTGACCGCCTGCATGACACCGGCGCCCGCGGCCCGGTGAGCGCAACGTCACAGCCGCCGGCCGCGGCGCCGTGCAGCAACGGGACTGTCTCTCTCGGACCGGTCAGCCAGGCGACCGTGGTGACCGAGATCTCCGACCCCACCCAGGCGTCCGGATCGGACGGCAGGCCGCTCACCGTCGCGGCCGCGCTCCGGGCAGGCGGCCCGGTCGACGAGTCCGCCGTCGACGAAACCGGCTCGATGGTCGCCTACGAGCCCGTCGTCCTCGTGGAGGCCTCCGCTGCGGGGGGATGAAGCGACCAGCGGCGTCGTCAGCTCCTGGCGGAGGCCGCGGTCCGGCATCGCGCAGTGCGACGCGAGCACCCCGGCGGCCGGGGACGTCGTGCTTGAGGTGATGGTGCTCGCCTGCTGAGGCCCGCCGGACGGCTCGGAGTTCCCTGGGAGAAGTCGAGATGCGTTCGCGATCCGGGCGCACGATACGGTAGCGTTCTGGCCTGAAGTGGACGGCCGCGCCCGCCGCGTTTTCAGATGCCGCACATCGCCCGCGCCGCATTGTTGCGGAGCGCCGACTGACAGTGATGTCGGCCGATTGGCGGGATGGTTCGCAACTGCGTGCTTCACGTCACTGTGATTGTGCGATCAAATGTCGGCCGGCTCTGCTTAATGCGGGGTTAAAGCGTTGGAAGCGCTCCCAACCACATCGGACCCGAGTCGCGTCTTCGCAGGTCATCCGGGGTGCGCGAAGCGGCGCGCTCCAGCAGTAGCCAAGGTGGACCCTCTTCTATATCCTGTCTCGGGATTACCGGGATGGGGCAGATTGAGGGCGCGGGCCAAAGGCTCGAAACGCGATCATCTCCCCGGCGGGAGAGGGTTGAATTTCTTTGTCTGTTATCACCGTCGGACGGTCGCGCCGAGCCGCGGCCGTCCTGCTCGCGGGGTCGCTCGTCGCCGCCTCCGGGTTGCTGGCGAGCCCGGCGGCGGCCGGCGTGGTGCCCGCGCCGGTCGCGGGGAAGCTGGTCTCGGCCAACCCCGTCGACGTGACGCCGCACGCGCTCAACGGCGAGGTGCGGGCGTTCGCGGAGATCGGTGACACGATCTACGTGGGCGGCTCGTTCACCCAGCTCCGGACGGCGGCCGCCGCGACGACGATCGCGCAGTCCTACCTCTTCTCCTACAACAAGAAGACCGGGGCGGTCAGCGCCACCTTCAAGCCCAAGCTGGACGGTGCCGTCAACGCGCTCCAGGTCAACTCCGCCGGCAAGCTGGTCGTGGGCGGCGCCTTCCGCAGCGTCAACGGCGTCGAGCGGCGCAACCTGGTGGCCGTCGACCCGTCGACCGGCGCGACCGTGAGCAGCTGGGCGGGCAAGTCCGACGGCGGCAACGTGCGCGTCCTGAAGCAGTACGGCGGGAAGATCTACGTCGGCGGCGCCTTCAACTATCTCAACGGCGTCGAGCGGCACGGGCTCGCCCGCGTCGACAGTGCCACCGGGGCGATCGACAGCGGATTCGTGGTGAACGCCACCGGCGGCCGCAACAGCGTCGCGCCGTACGTGTGGACGATGGACATCGCGCCGAACGGCCGGACGCTCGTCATCGGCGGCAACTTCACGCTGGTGAACAAGGTGTCGCGCAACCAGATCGCGGTGCTCGACCTCAGCACGACCGGGGCGCCGACCCTGGCGAACTGGAGCACCACGCGCTACGTGCCCCCGTGCAAGTCCCCGGCGACGTTCACGCACTACGTGCAGGACATCGACTTCTCCGACGACGGCTCCTACTTCATCGTGGGCAGCAACGGCGGCGAGGGCTGGCCGGCCGCCTACTGCGACACGCTGGCCCGCTTCGAGACGGCCACCCGGGGCACCGCCCTGGACGCCTCGTGGATCGACCTGACCGGCAACGACACGATCACCTCGGTCGAGGCCACCGGCAACGTCATCTACCTGGGCGGGCACTTCCGCTGGCTCAACAACCCGGGCGCCGTCGACAAGGCAGGCCCCGGCGCGGTGGACCGGCTGGGCATCGCCGCGGTCGACCCGGGCAACGGCATGCCGATCTCCTGGAACCCGCGGCGCTCGGGCGCCCCGACCGGCACCACGGCCTGGGGCTCGACGGTCCCGGTGATCTGGAAGGGCGCCGACGGCATCTACGTCGGGCAGAATTCCGACGGGCTGGGCAACGAGTACCACGGCCGGCTGGCGATGTTCCCGACCACCGGCGGGCGTACGGTCGCCGCCGTCCAGGCGCCCACGGCCGCGACCGGCTATCTGTGGTCCGGCGGCACCGCCAAGAAGCTCAAGCGGACCGCGTTCAACGGCACGACGCTCGGCGCCTCGACCACGGTCGCCCAGGCCAACATGACCGGCACGGGCTTCGCGACCCGCGCCGGCGACAAGCTCTACTGGGACAAGGCCGGCAAGCTGGTCACCTCGTCGGTGACGGGTGCGGGCGTCATCGGTGCTTCGTGGGCCACCGGCTACAACAGCTGGTACAGCACGTCCGCGATGCAGGGCGCGTTCTACTACAGCGGCCGGATCTATTACACGAAGTCCACGGCCGACAAGCTGTACTACCGCTACCTGGAGCCCGACGGTCACATCGTCGGCGCCACGGAGTTCACGGCGGCCACCACCGGCATCAAGTGGTCGACCGTGCGCGGCCTCACCTGGGTCAACGGCTCGATCGTCTACGGCAACACAGACGGCAAGTTGCGCAAGGTGACCTTCTCCCCGACGGCGGCGACGGTGGCCACCAGCTCGACGGTCAAGATCATTGACAACGGCAAGACCTGGACCAGCAAGACCCTGTATTTCGCAGCGCAGTAAAGAGACGGCGGCAAGTTGACGGCCGGGTGCCGATCGGGTGATGCTGCCCGACCGGCACCCGTCCGGGTGAACAACGTACGAACGGAGTGAAGGCAGCGTGGGCGACACGACAACGCTGGCCGGCGAGACCTCCGCGCCGCCGCACCGACCGCCTCTGCCGTCCGGCCCCGCCGGGCGGCTCGTCCGCGTGGTCTTCGGGCTCAAGCGGACCTGGTACAAGCTCCGCTATCCCGGCCTCACGCTGGGCAAAGACGTGCAGATCCGGGGCCGGATCCGGCTGCGGCGCGGCGTGCGGGTCACCATCGGCGACGGCTGCCGGCTCAACAAGCGGGTCCGCTTCGCCGGCCCGGGCGTGGTCACGATCGGGCCCGGTTCCCTGTTGAACGGCTCCTGGATCGGCTGCTGGACGACGGTGACCGTCGGGGCCGGCAGCCTGCTCTCGGATTGTGAGCTTGTCGACAACACGTTCCACAATCTCGACCCCGCCCGGCGGCACGAGCCCGCGTCGCCGAGCACCCGTGCGCCGATCACCGTCGGTGACAACGTGTGGATCGGGGCGGGCGCGCTCGTGCTCAAGGGCGTCACCATCGGCCGCGACTCGGTCGTGGGCGCGGCGGCCGTGGTGCGCGAGGACGTACCGGAACGGGTCGTGGTCATCGGCAACCCGCAGCAGATCGTGAAGCGCTTCGATGGCTGAGCTCATCGGCATGGACAGCACCGACATCGCCGGCGGGCGGCGCGCGGTCACGCTCACCGACCTCGTCCGCATCCCGGTGCACCGGTGGAAGCCGGTCGCGGCCGGCGCGCTGCTCGGCCTGCTGGCGGGCATCGTCTATCTGGTGCTGCCCGCGAAGTACGAGGGTGTCGCCGTGGTCGCCGTGCGCGCGGTCGTCACCGACCCGTTCAGCTATCCCGGGCCGGGCGCGGACCGCGTCGTCAACATGACCGTCGAGAACGGCATCGCCACCGGTACGGACGTCGTGGCCGCCGTGCAGGAGGCCACCGGCCAGAGCTCCGAGGCCGCCCGCAGCGGGCTGACCGTCGAGCTGCCCACCGGCACCCAGGTGCTGCGGTTCCGTTACGTGGCACCGGAGACCGGCGACGCCATCGCGGGCGCGAACGCCGCCGCGAACGCGTACCTGACGGTGCGCCAGGGCATCTACGCCAAGCAGCGGGACGCGATCCTCAAGTCGTACGACCAGAGCATCGACGAGATCACCAAGGAGCGCGACCAGCTCCGCGAGACCCTGTCGGACCGCAGCACCGAGAACGTCTCGGCCTCCACGACCGCCCTCCTCAACCAGCTCGGCGGCCTGGACGACCAGCTGGGCGACCTGACCGACCGGCGGACCACGACCGCGGCGATCGACGTGACGCCGGGCAACGTGACCCGGGTCGCGGCGCCGCCGCTGCCGTCCAACCACGACATGGCGCCCATCTACGCCTTCGTCGCGATCATCGCGGGCGCGCTGGCCGGCGCCGTGGGCTCGTTCGCGCTCGAGGGCCTGGACAGGCGGGTCCGCTCGGGCACCGAGGCGTCCGCGGTGAGCGGCTTCCCGCTGCTCGCCGACCTGGGCGGCCCGCGGTTCCGCAACGACAAGCGGCGGCACACGGCCGACCTGCGCTACCTGAGCCTGGCGATCCTGGGCCAGCTCGGCCCGATCCCGCACCGCCGCATCGTGCTGCTCAGCACGCAGCCGGGCGACCTGCCGACCTCGGTCGCGACCGGGCTGGCGCTGACGCTGGCCGGGCAGGGCAACACCGTCGGCTGGGAGGACCACACCAAGGACGCCTCCGACGCGCGCTCGCGGCTGGTGGCCGGCGGCGGCGACAACGGCAACGCCGGCGCGCAGCGCAACGGGACGGCGGTGGCCCGCGGGTCGTTCACCTCGTCCGTGCCGGTCGGCTCCGGCCGGATCCTGCTGCTGGCGCCGCCGGAGCCGGAGGCCGCCACGGTCACCGTGATCCGGGCCTCCCCCGCCGAGCAGGACGACTGGGGCATCCGGGCCGCGCGCGAGTCGGCCGCCGTGGTCGTCGTGCGCCGCGACTACACCCGGGCGACCGACCTGGAACGGCTCGCGAACACCCTCCGGCTCACCGGCGTCAACGTGCTGGGGGTCGTAGCGGTGGGACCACATGACTGACACCCAGATCATCCGGCTGCCGGAGAAGCCGAAGATCCGCATCCCCATCACCCGGCTCCCGATCTGGCCGATCCTGGTGATGTTCGGCGGCATGCCGCTGCTGTGGGTCTCCGGCGGGTTCTTCCTGCTCTGGCCGGCCTTCGGGCTCGTCCTGCTCCTGCTGCTCGTGCTGCGGCGGGAGCGGGTCGAGCTGCCGTCGGGCACCGGTGTCTGGGTCGTCTTCTGCGGGCTCGTCGCCCTCTCCTTCACCCGGCTGTCGGGCGGCGGGGACCTGCTGGTCGCCGGGTTGCGCTTCGCCTTCTACGCGACCGCGGCGACCGTGTTCGTCTACATCTACGCGACCCTGCGCGAGGGGCAGCACTGGCACCGGATCTTCCGGCCGCTGGCGCTCTTCTGGCTCGGGCTGGTCGTGCTGGGCTGGGTGGGCGTGCTGTTCCCCCGGCTGTCCGTGGTCAGCCCGCTCGAGGCGGCGCTGCCCGACAACCTGGCCGCGAACCCGTTCATCTTCGACCTGGTGCACCTGCAGGCCAGCGAGTTCAGCGAGACGTCGGCGAACCCGATCTTCCGGCCGTCGGCGCCGTACCCGTACACCAACACGTGGGGCAGCACGTGGGCGGTGCTGCTGCCGTGCATGATCGCGTACCTGCTGTCCACCCGCGGCCGCGTCCTGCGCGTCCTCCTGCTCGTCTCGCTGCCGCTGTCGATCGTGCCGGCGTTCCTCACGCTCAACCGGGCCATGTTCCTGAGCCTCGGCGCGGGCCTCGCCGTCCTCGCCTTCCGCGGCATCGCCCGCCGCCAGATCAAGGTGATCGTCACCGTGATCCTGGCCGCCGGCCTGGGCGGGCTCACCACGCTCTTCATCCCGGTCACTCAGCTCATCTCCAACCGCACCAGCAACAGTGACAGCACGGTCGACCGGCTCAGCCTCTACTCGCAGGCGCTGCTGTTGGCCGAGCGCTCGCCGCTGCTCGGCTACGGCGGACCGGTCACAGTGGACACCACCACGGCCGCGGCACCGGTCGGTACGCAGGGCCAGTTCTGGCAGGTGCTGGTGTCGCACGGCGTCCCCGCGGCGCTGCTGTTCGTCGGCTGGTTCCTGCTCGTCGCCCTCAAGCTGGGCCGCGCGGTGTCCGCGGCCGGCCAGTGGCTCGCCACGGTCCCGGTGATCGGCCTCGTGCAGCTGCCGTTCTACGGCGTGACCTTCCAGAACCTCTCCGTGCTCTGCTTCGCCGCCGGCCTGGCGATGGCCGCGGTCGACGGCCCGGTACGCCGCCCGGTCCGCGTCTTCGAGATGGCCCTCACGCGCCGCCCGACGCAGGGGGTGCTGTGACCACCGCGACAGCCGAGCGCCGCCAGGGTGCCCGCAGCGGCCTGATCGGTCTCGCCGGCGCCGCTGTCAGCGGCCTCTTCGGCTTCCTGCTCGCCGTCGTGCTGGCCCGCGGCTTCGGCCCGGACGGCGCCGGCGCCATTTTCACCGCGATCGGCCTGCTGACCGTCGTCTCCGCCGTCTGTTGCCTGGGCGCCGACACGGCTCTGGTCTGGGCCCTCCCCCGGCACCCCGGCGCCAAGCGCAGCCTGCTCACCGTCGCCCTCCTCCCGCCCCTGACCCTGAGCATCCTGGTGGCCGTCGCGGGCCTCGCGACAGAGGTCGTGCTGCTCGCCGTCCCCGTCATGGTGGCGATGACGATCCTGCTGTCCGCCGTGCGCGCCACGCGACCGATCGGCTCGTACGCTGCCGTCCAGTTTGTCCTGTTGCCCGTGGGCCGGCCGATTCTCATCGGTGCGGTCGCGCTCGCCGGCGGCGGGGTGGCCGCGGCCATGGTGGGCTGGGTTCTCCCGGCGGTCGCGGCCCTCGTGGTCTGCCTCCTGCTGGTCGGCCGCCCCGGCAAGCCGGAGGAATGGCGGACGCTCTGGGGCTTCGCGTTGCCCCGCGCGGTGTCGGCGGCCATCGACAGCAGCAGCATGTGGGTGGGCGTCCTGCTCACCGCGGCGCTGGCGACCCAGGCCGACGCGGGCGTCTTCGGCGGTGTCGGCCGGTACGTCCTCGCCGGCCAGCTCGCCCTCCAGGGCCTGCGCGTGGCGATCGCGCCGCAGCTGTCCCGCCTGCTCGGCGCGGGTCGCACCGGCGAGGCCGCGGCGGTGCACCGGCAGACGACCACCGTCGCCATCGCGCTGTCGTGGCCGATCTACCTGTTGCTCGCCCTGTTCGCCCCGGCGTTCCTGCGCTTGTTCGGCGGCGAGTTCACGGCGGGCGCAACGGCGATGGCGATCCTCGCGGGCGCCATGCTCGTCAACGTGGGGCTGGGGACCGTACAGACGGTGTTGCTGATGAGCGGCCGCAGCCGCAACCATCTGGTGGCCACCGTGGCCGGTCTGGCCTGCACCGTCGGTCTCAGCTTCCTGCTCATTCCCGGGTACGGCCTCACGGGCGCCGCCACGGCCTGGGGCACCGGCATCGTGGTCGAGAACGTGATTGCCGCCCTCGCCGCCCGCAAGGTCATCGGCGCCGCGGTCCTCAGCCGCCAGGCCGTCCTGACAGCGGCCGCCACGCTCGCCGCGGTGGGGCTCACCGGCGCCGCCGGCATCGCCATTGCCGGCCGCGGAACAACAGGTCTCCTCGTCACGGCCGCCCTGCTGGCCTGCATTCTCCTGGTCGCGGCCACTGATCGCCGCGTGCGGGCCGCCGTGACGATCCGAATGAAAGGGCTGAGGCCGTGACCACGCTCAAGGACAAGGCGAAGAGCATCGCGCCGGCCGGCCTGCGGGAACAGGCCAAGAAGCCGCTCGTCCGCTACGGCGAGGCGACCAGCGAGCAACGGGCGCTGCCGGACTTCCTGGTCATCGGCACCAAGCGCGGCGGCACCACGTCGTTGTGGAACTACCTGATCCGGCACCCGCTCGTGCCGCGGCTGTTCCCCGCGTGGAACACCAAGACCTCGCACTACTTCGAGGAGAACTGGCACCGCGGCGAGCAGTGGTACCGCTCGCACTTCCCGACCGACCGGCGGCGCAAGGCCCTCGAGCGCAAGTACGGCGCCGAGCCCAAGGTCGGCGAGGCCGCGCCGCTGTACATGTTCCACCCGCTCGCCCCGTACCGGGTGCGCTCGCTCATGCCCGAGGTGCGGCTGGTCTGCCTGCTCCGGGACCCGGTCGAGCGGGCCTACTCGCACTGGAAGGAGCGCCGGACCGAGGGCAAGGAGCCGCTGGGCTTCGCCGAGGCGCTGGCTGCAGAGGAGGAACGTACGGCCGGCGAGCGGGAGCGGCTCATCGACGACCCGAACCTGTTCAGCGAGGCGTACGACTGGTACACGTACCGGGCGCGGGGCCGTTATCTGGAGCACCTCGAGCCGTGGTTGCAGCGGTTCCCCCGGCAGCAGCTGCTGTTCGTGCCCAGCGAGACCCTGTACGCCGACCCCGCCGCGACGTACGCCAAGGTGTTGCGGTTCATCGGTCTGCCCCCGCACGAGCTGGACAGCTACGAGGTGTTCAACGGCCGCAAGTCGGCCCCGATGGACCCGGCGATCCGCGCGGAGCTGACCGACTACTACCGGCCCTACAACGCGGCGCTGGCCGAGCGGCTCGGCATGACGTTCGAGTGGGCCGGATGAGCCTCGACCCCCGGGCACGCGAGGACGGGCTGGGCTGGGTCACGCGCGCGCTCTTCCCCGGCGACGCGTGGCAGGTCACCGTGGGGCGGCACGCGGCTCCCGGCGCGCCGGCGTGGGCGATCGTGCCGTCGGTCGAGCGCGCGCGGTTCCTCATCCCGCTGGGCAACCGGCGGGTGGCGGCGAGCTCGATGCTGGCGTACAACGGGCTGCGCTCGGGTCCCACCCGCGCCGCGCGGGCGGTGATGGGATCCTTCGCCCGGGCGGGTGCGTTGCCGTTCCCCGTCCTCTCCGCGACGGGCGGCGAGTCCCTTGCCGACCATCTCGCCTCGGTGTTGCGGGAGCCGGCCCTGCTCGCGGCGATCGGCATCCGGCCGCCCGATCCCAACCGCAAGCCGACCCTGCAGCTCTTCGGGCCCGACGGCCAGCCGCGCGGCTATGCGAAGGTCGGCTGGAACCAGGCCACACGCGGGCTGGTCCGCGCCGAGTCCGCTGCTCTGCGCGGGCTGCCGCGCAACGCCGGACCCGACTACCCCATCACGCCGCGGCCGCTGCACGCCGGCGAGTGGGCGGGCCAGGAGATCGGCGTCACCGCTCCCCTGCCCGAGCGGGTGCGCCGGCTCACCGATCCGGACGAGCCGCGACCGGCGGCGATGCTCGCGGTGGCGCGGCGCGGCGGCCCGGCTGGGGAGCGGGTTCCCCTGGCGGAGTCACCCTTCCTGCACCGCTTGCGCCAGGAGACCGACCGGGTCCCGGGCCCGGAGGGTACGGCGATCCGCACCGCCGTGGCAGCGCTGGCGTCCCGGGCCGCCGGGGTCGCCGTCGAGTTCGGTGACTGGCACGGCGACTGGGTGCCGTGGAACCTCGGTGAGGTGCCCGCGGCGACACCGGCACTGGTCGCCTGGGACTGGGAGCACAGTGGACCGGGCGTGCCCGTCGGCTTCGACCTGGCGCACCAGGCGTTCAACACCGCTCTGGTCGTGGGTGGCCGGCGCGCGGGCGAGGCTGCCGGGGCGGCCGTCGCGGCGGTGCGGCGGCACGGTCCCGCGCTGGGGCTGGAGCCCGCGGCGGCCGGGCCGGTGGTGGACGCGTACCTGATCGAGATGTGGTTGCGCACGTGGCGGCTCGCCGCCGGGGGCGCGGGCTGGAATCCGGACCTGCACCCCGCGCTGCTGGAGGTTCTCGAATTCCGGAATTCGTGACGCCGAGTATTCGCCTCGGCACGCAGCAAAACCTACTTTCGCAATAGGGTATGTCGCATCCCACTCCGCGTGACCATGCAAATCGAACATGTTGAATTCCGCCTGAACACACCCTGCTCAGCCGGGCCGGAATTTTGCACGATACGAAGATCGAGCACCGAAGAAATACGCGGCTGCGTACCGCCCTCTGGCGCTTCGCCGGGGCCGCGGGATATACATTTCAGGTTGCCGCTACATTGGCCGCCATTGACCTGTAGAGGGGGTTGCATGCCTGCCGTGCCGGACGACAATCCGGAGGGGCCGCCACTGCTCTTCGTCGCGTCCAGCGGCGGCCATCTGGCCCAGCTGCTCGCCCTCGAGCCGTGGTACAGGGAGCGGTCCCGGCACTGGGTCAGCTTCGACACCCCGGACGCGCTCTCGCTGCTGCAGGGCGAGGACGTCACGTGGGCGCACCACCCGACGACCCGCAACGTGTGGAACCTCCTCCGCAACCTGCTGCTGGCCCTGCGCGTCGTGCGGCGCGGGCGGGTCAGCGCGCTGCTGACGACCGGCGCCGGCGTGGCCGTGCCGTTCGTGTTCATGGCCTGGGTGCTGCGGATCCCCACCGTCTACATCGAGGTCATCGACCGCATCGACACCCCGACGCTGACCGCCCGCCTGTGCCGCCCGCTGCTCTCGGCGATGCTGGTGCAGTGGGAGGAGCAGCGCCGCTTCTACCCCGATGCCACGGTGGTGGGTCAGCTGATATGACCCTGCCCCGGCACGAGACGGCGGCGATCCCCCAGCCGCGGTCGGGGGCGCACGACGATCACCCGCAGCACACCGGCACGCTCGACGTCCTGGTGTCGGTGGGCACCGACAAGCACCACTTCGACCGGCTCCTGGGCTGGGTCGAGCAGTGGTGGCTGCGGCAGCCCGTCCGGCCCCGGCTCGTCGTCCAGCACGGCAGCAGCCGGCCGCCACTGATCCCCGGCGCCACCCCGTTCCTCGCGCACGACCAGCTCGGCGCGGCCATGGCCCAGGCCCGGGTCGTGGTCACGCACGGCGGGCCCGCCAGCATCACCGAGGCCCGGCGGCACGGTCACCTGCCGATCGTGGTGGCGCGCGATCCGGCGTACGGGGAGCATGTCGACAATCACCAGATGCTCTTCGCCTCGCGGATGGCCGCGAGCGGGGTCATCCGCCTGTGTTCCTCGGCGCGCGAGCTGGAGCTGGCCCTCCGCGACGGGCTGTCCGGCTTCCCGGCCCATGTCACCACCGCCCCGGCGGCCGCGCAGATGGCCGCCGTGCACCGGGTCGGCCAGATCGTCGACGGACTGCTCGCGGACAAGAGGCGGCGGCGCAAGTGACCCTCGTCTCCGTGGTCATCCCGACCCGGGACCGTCCCGAGCTCCTGCGTCGGGCCATCGAGGCGGTGACCGCCCAGGAGCACGCCGGCCCGATCGAGGTCGTCGTGGTCTACGACCGGTCCGAGCCGGACCTGTCGCTCGCCCGGTCCTCCTCCGATCGCACGGTCCGGGTGATCGTCAACGACCGCAAGCCCGGGCTGGCGGGCGCGCGCAACACCGGCATCCTCGCCGCCCGGGGCTCCTTCGTGGGCTTCTGCGACGATGACGACGAGTGGCTGCCCGGCAAGCTCAAGTCCCAGCTCGCCGCGCTCGAGGCGACCGGCGGCGACTTCGCGTGCTGCGGCATCCGGGTCACCTACGACGGCACCGAGTTCGACCGGGTGCTGGACCTGGACCGGATCCCGCTGAGCGCCCTGCTGCGCGACCGGATGACCGAGCTGCATCCGTCCACGTTCCTCATGCGAGCCTCGGCGCTGCGCGACGGCATCGGGCTCGTCGACGAGGAGATCCCGGGCAGCTACGCGGAGGACTACGAGTTCCTGCTGCGGGCCGCTCGGCACGCGCCCCTGGTCAACGTGCGGGAGCCGGGCACGATCGTGCGCTGGCACCGCAGTTCCTACTTCTCCCAGCGCTGGCAGACCATCTCGTCGGCGCTGCGGTGGCTGCTGGAGCGCTACCCCGAGTTCGAGCAGGAGCCCGCCGGGCTGGCCCGGGTCGCGGGGCAGATCGCCTTCGCCGAGGCCGCCCAGGGCCGCTCCCGGGCCGCGGCGCACTGGGCGCGGCGGACCCTCGCGGGCAACCGCCGGGAGCCGCGCGCCTATCTCGCGATGGCGGTGGCCGGGCGGCTCATTCGCCCGGGCACCGTGGTCCGCATCCTGCACAAGCGCGGCCGCGGGATCTGACAGGCCGCAGGCCCGCGTCCCGCACAAGCGCCGCCGCGCGATCCGACAGGCCCGCAGGCCCGCGTCCCCCACAAGCGCCGCCGCGCGATCCGACAGGCCCGCAGGCCCGCGCAAGCGCCGCCGCGGGATCTAGTAGGCCCCGCTGGCCCGCAGGACCGCCCCCCGCTGAAGACCACCTTCTCCTTCGTCGAC